>CAMFGH010000025.1 GCA_945949875.1 uncultured bacterium | reverse complement strand
TGGAAGCTCGTCGGGCTCATAACCCGAAGGTCATAGGTTCAAATCCTATCCCCGCTACTAAGGCGTATGCCTGAGATGCCCAGATAGCTCAGTTGGTAGAGCAGAGGACTGAAAATCCTCGTGTCACTGGTTCGATTCCGGTTCTGGGCACTTGTTTTATGGGCTACTAGCTCAGGTGGTAGAGCACTTGACTTTTAATCAAGTTGTCCGGGGTTCGAGTCCCCGGTGGCTCATTGTTTATAGAAAGTTCTGCATGTCAGTGCTTTCTTTTTTTTTACTTATAATTATAATGATAATGGAAGAATAGATTAAAAAAGTACATATACATAGTTAATTTACGTGAGGAGAATTTGAACATATAATGTCAAATCAAAAGAACAATACGAAAAGGAATATTATCGTTATACTGATTCTTATTTCCGTTTTGATTTTAATATATATTGCGATTGCCCTGTATTTTAAAACACATTATTTTTATGGAACCATAATAGAAAATGTTCCATGTGGTCTGATGAATCAGGAAGAGGCAAGAAAGCTAATTGAGGATAAAGTAAATCATTATGAGTTGGTTTTATATGGAAGAGAGAATATAGAGGATAGTATTTCTGCAGCAGAGATTGATTTAGAGCTGCATTTTGACGATTCCTTTTATAGGATTCTTTCCAATCAAAATTATTTTGGGTGGACAACTTCTTTCTTTAAAAATCATTCCTATGAACTGTCCAGGGATGTAACTTATAATGAAGAAAAACTGTTTGATGTAATTGATAAGCTGTCTTTTTTTGACCCATCCAATATTAGGAATCCTAAAGATGCATATATTGGGGATTATGATTCCGTATCCGGAAAATATGAAATTATAGAAGAGTATCCGGGAACCAATGTTGATAAAGCATTGTTTGCCCAGCAGGTAAAGGAGGCTGTTGTAAGCCTGGAGGATTCTTTTGATCTGGAACAGGCGGCATGTTATAAAAAGCCTGCAAGAGGTGCAGATGACAGAAAGCTGAAGCGCTTATTGGATACGATTAACCGATATGTGAGTACTAAGATCATATATGACTGGAATGGCGATGAGGTTATATTAGATGGACAGATTCTTTCAAAATGGCTATCTGTTCAGAATAATCGAATTGTTTTAGATGAAGATTTGCTTGAAGAATGGGTAACAGATCAGGCAAGCACCCACGATACATATAGTAACGAGAGAGATTTTGTTACATATACCGGAGATGTTGTAAAGGTAAAGAGCAGTACCTTTGGCTGGAAGACAGATAAAAAAGCAGAAATAAAAGAACTGGAAACGCTGATCCGAAAAGGAGAGACTGTGGAAAGAGAACCGGAATATACCTATAGAGGCTATCAAAAAGGGCAGGATGATATGGGGGATTCCTATGTTGAAATAAATCTTTCAGCCCAGCATTTGTATTTATGGATGGATGGGGAAGTGATTTTAGAAACGGATTTTGTTTCCGGAAACATGTCAAATGGAAATGCTACTCCACCGGGGCTGTTTGGCCTGACATATAAACAGAAGGATGCTGTCCTTAGAGGCGCAAATTATACCACACCGGTGAAATACTGGATGCCATTTAACGGAAATGTGGGAATGCATGATGCATCCTGGAGAAAAAGTTTTGGCGGAGATATCTATTTAGAAAATGGTTCTCATGGCTGCATCAATCTCCCGGTTAAAATGGCAGAAGAAATATACGGTTATATGGAAAAGCGTTTTCCTATCGTATGCTATTATTAGAAGATTATGGTGTATGTTATTGCAGGAACGTAATAGGATAATATTTGGAAAGTATTCAGAAAGGATGATTTGATGGAAAGCTTGTACCAAAAATTAATGGAATATAGCAATTCGGATTATTATCCTTTTCATATGCCAGGACATAAACGACAGGCCTGCTTTAACAATATGACAAAGATGTCGGAAATGTTCTCTCTGGATATAACAGAAATAGAAGGATTTGACAATTTACATCAGCCAGAGGGAATTTTACGACAGGCCCAGGAAAGAGTATCAACTTTGTATGGATCGGAGGAATCTTTTCTATTAGTAAATGGCAGTACCTGTGGAATTCTGGCAGCTATTTCAGCCATTGCAGAATTGGGAAAGAAGGTAATTGTGGCGAGAAACTGCCATAAAGCAGTTTATAATGCAATACATTTGAACCGGTTGGAAGCGGTGTACATATGGCCGGATTATCTGGAAGAGTATGATATTCAGGGGTCGATCAGAGTCTCTCAGATTGAGAAGGCTTTGGAGGAAAATGCCGATATAGCTGGAATCATACTGACTTCTCCTACATATGATGGGATTGTATCTGATGTGAGAGATATTTGCAAGGCGGCACATAAATATCAGATCCCTGTGATTGTAGATGAAGCCCATGGTGCACATTTTTCATTTCATGAAGATTTTCCGGAAAGTGCTGTGACACAGGGCGCGGATATTGTGATCAACAGTACCCACAAAACACTGCCGGCACTTACACAAACTGCGCTGCTCCATGTGCAGGGGAAGCGGATCGACCGGACTCGGCTTAAGGATTATCTTGCCATATATCAGACAAGCAGTCCATCTTATCTGCTCATGGCAAGCATCGATGCAGCTATGGAATGGGTGGAAAAAGAAGGTGTCGAAGGGTTTGAGCCTTTGTTTACTTATAGAAGAAAATTTGAGGAAGGCTGTAAGGAACTGAAGCATATAAAAATCATGCCCTGGGAAAAAGGGATAAATGATCCGGGAAAACTGATCATTTCTGTGAAAAATGCAAGGATATCGGGCATGCAGCTTTATCAGATGCTGTGGAAGGATTATCAGATTCAAATGGAAATGGCGGCCCCTGGCTATGTGCTGGGTATCCTGACTCCTATGGATAAAGAAGAGGGAATCGACAGGCTGGTGAAAGCTCTTGGGGATGTGGATGGCAAAATCGAAAGCAACTCATCAGAAGAGACAGGAGGACAGGAAAACGAAATAAAGGTCAAAATTCCTTTATACCATGACCTGGCAAGACCGCATTGCAGAATGCTGTTATGGGAGGCCTATTCAAAACCAAAGAAATGGGAATGTCTGGAATCGGCGACAGGAAAAATATGTGGCAAAGTGGTAAACTTATATCCGCCGGGAATCCCGATTTTAGTACCGGGGGAAGAAATAGAGCAGGTGCATATCAACCAGATAAAAGAAGCTCTGGCGAAAGAAATGAAAGTGCAGGGGCTGACAGAGGATAAAAAAATCTGTACTATTTGTATGTAAAGTATGTTACGATATAAAAAATACAGGGATCTGAGATGTAATAGGTGACAGGTAAGATTTATGGGTAAAGTCGTATATTTGATGGGGCCAAGCTCCGCAGGAAAGGATACAATATATAAGAAGCTGCTGGATCAAAAAGAAATATCTTTTCAGACTGTTGTCTTATATACTACAAGACCGATCCGTGTGGGTGAGACAGATGGTGTGGAATATCATTTTACAGACGAAGCAGGTTTTCAGAGTCTGGTAAAAGCAGGAAAAGTGATCGAAGACAGAAGCTACGATACGGTACAGGGGCTTTGGCGTTATTTCACAGTACTGGATGGAGAACTTCAACTGGAAAAGAATGATTATCTGGTGATCGGAACACTGGAATCTTATGAAAAAACACGAGATTATCTGGGAGAAAATAATATGATTCCGATTTTGATTGATCTGGATGATGGTATCCGGTTGCAGCGGGCTCTGGACAGAGAGCGGGCGCAGGAGATTCCACAATATGGAGAAATGTGCAGACGATATCTTGCTGATCTGAAAGACTTTACTGAGGAGAAAATAGAAAAAGCAGGAGTGACCAGACGGTTTATCAACGATGATCTTGATCGGTGTCTGGAAGAAATCATAGATTATATTAAATGCAATTTGTCGGAAAATAAGGCATAAAAGTAAGGCAGGAGAATAAGGCGGAAAAAAGAAATGGATATTAAAGTAAATCAGACGACACCTGTGTCACAACCAAGACCGTCTGCGGAAGTACAACCGTCTGATGGTACTTTCAAATTTACTCTTGCAAGCCGGATTGAGGAACATGAACTACAGGCCAGGCTGACAGCAATGATGGAAGAAATCACCATGCAGGGGAAAAAGCTTGGGAAACACAGAGATGTAAAGGACATGAAACGTTACCGTAGTCTGATCAAGGGTTTTCTGAATGAAGTGGTAAGCAGATCACATTCTTTTTCAAGAGAAAACTTTTTAGACCGTAAAGGACGTCATAGAGTATATGGAATCATCAGGCTGGTGGATGATAATCTGGATCAGCTTGCACAGGAACTGATGAAAGATGAACAGGACAACCTGCTGATTCTGCAAAAAATAGGTGAAATAGAAGGATTGCTGCTGGATATTTTCACATGACAGGAAAAAGACAGGAAAACAGCAGGAAGTACAAAAGGTGATAAGAATGCCGGGATTTAAAGATATAATCGGACAAGAGCATATAAAAGAGCATTTGCAAAATGCCTTAGAGCAGAAGAAGATTTCGCATGCCTATATTATTCACGGAGAAAGATCTTCCGGAAAAGAATATATTGCGAAAGTTTTTGCCATGGCGTTGCAATGTGAAAAGGGTGGCACAGAGCCTTGTGGGACATGCCAGTCATGTATGCAGGCGGTATCGGGAAATCATCCGGATATTATATATGTGTCCCATGAAAAACCAAACACCATCGGTGTAGAGGATGTCCGTACACAGATCAACCAGGATATTGGAATTAAGCCTTATAAAAGTAATTATAAGATTTATGTTGTAAATGAATGCGAAAAAATGACGCCTCAGGCCCAGAATGCACTGCTAAAGACACTGGAGGAGCCTCCGGCATATGGTGTGATTCTTTTACTGACCACCAGCCTGGATGCCCTTTTGCCTACGATTTTAAGCAGATGTGTCATTTTGAATATGCGTCCGGTTAAGGATGAACAGGTAAAAGAATATCTGATGAATGAACTTCAGATTCCGAATTACAAAGCTGACATCTGTGTCGCATTTGCGCGTGGAAATATCGGGCGTGCGAAACTCTTAGCAGTCAGCGAGGAGTTTGATAATATCAGGAATAATGCGCTCAGACTGGTAAAAAATATTCATGAAATGGAATTATATGAAGTCACCAAAGCGATTAAAGAGATCAGTGATTATCAGATGGATGTGAATGATTACCTGGATGTCCTTTCCATCTGGTATCGGGATGTTCTGCTTTTTAAAGCAACCCATGATACCAATCCATTGATTTTTAAAGAAGAAATTCAAGCTATACGCAAGGCAGCAGACAGAAGCGCCTATGAAGGAATTGAAACGATTCTGAAAGCATTGGATACAGCAAAAACCAGACTGCGTGCAAATGTTAATTTTGAACTGGTTATGGAACTTTTGTTTATAACCATTCAGGAAAATTAAAGTCCCTTTGGGATATGGAGGTTGATAGATGATAAAAGTAATAGGTGTTCGTTTTAGAACCGCAGGGAAAATATATTATTTTGACCCTGTGAAATATGATGTGAAACGGGGAGACCATGTTATTGTGGAAACTGCCCGGGGTATAGAGTTTGGAACCGTGGTACTTGCTCCAAAGGAAGTGGAAGATGATAAGGTGGTTCAGCCTTTAAAGCCGGTACTGAGACTGGCAACGGAAAAGGATATGGAGCAGGAAGCTAATAATAAGAAAAAAGAAAAAGAGGCATATAAAATCTGTCTGGAAAAGATCAGAAAGCACAATCTGGAAATGAAACTGATCGATGCAGAGTATACCTTTGATAATAATAAAGTGTTGTTTTACTTTACAGCAGACGGACGTATTGATTTCCGTGAACTGGTAAAGGATCTGGCAGCGGTGTTTAAAACCAGGATCGAACTGAGACAGATTGGTGTGCGTGATGAAACAAAAATTGTAGGCGGGATTGGAATCTGTGGTCGCCCCCTCTGCTGTCATACACATTTGTCTGAATTTGCACCGGTTTCCATCAAAATGGCAAAGGAACAGAATCTTTCTCTGAATCCAACCAAGATATCCGGTGTATGTGGAAGATTAATGTGCTGTCTGAATAATGAAGAGGAAACCTATGAAGAGCTGAACCGGAAGCTTCCCAATGTGGGCGATTTCGTGACTGCAGATGATGGACTGAAAGGTGAAGTACACAGTGTTAATGTACTGCGCCAGATGGTAAAAGTACTGGTTGATATCAATGACGAAAAAGAGTTGAAGGAATATCGGGCAGATCAGCTTAGATTCAAAAAGAAACATAAAAACCGGAAAGATAATTCCAGCACGGAAGATTTGAAGGAACTGAAGGAATTAGAGAAGCTGGAAAAGAAAGAGAAACAGGAAAAACATTCAGGACTGGATGACGACTAAGAATGATGAAGGAAGAATTACTGGTAAAGACCGGAGAGAGAATCGATGATCTGCAGCGTAACGGTTACCGGATCATTCAAAATCCACAAAGATTCTGCTTTGGAATGGATGCTGTGCTTTTGGCCGGGTTCGCAAGGGAAGCAAAAGGGGAGAAATTACTGGACCTGGGGACAGGAACAGGAATCATTCCCATTTTGATGGAGGCAAAAACGAAGATTCCGAAACTGATAGGTCTTGAAATTCAGGATGAAAGTGCAGAAATGGCAAGACGAAGTGTTTTGCTGAATCATCTGGAGGAAAAAATAGAGATAATTACCGGAGATATCAAGGAGGCTGATCACTATTTTGAACCAGCCTCTTTTGATGTTATTACCTGTAATCCGCCTTATATGATCGGGCAGCATGGTATACAGAATGATAATCAGCCCAAAACCATTGCACGTCATGAGGTGCTGTGCACCTTTGAGGATGTGGCGAGACAGGCAGCAAGGCTTTTAAAGCCCGGCGGACATTTCTATTTGGTACACAGACCTTTTCGTCTTGCTGAGATCATGGTGACTCTCTCAAAATACAAACTGGAACCGAAACGGATGCAGCTGGTTTATCCCTATGTGGATAAGGAACCCAATATGATGCTGATCGAAGCAGCAAGGGGAGGAAAGCCCCGGATGACGGTTGAAAAACCGTTAATTGTTTATCGAAGCCCCGGAGAATACATGCCGGAGATATATGATATATATGGATATTGATCTAGACAGAGGAGAACAAATGGCCGGAAAACTTTTTTTATGTGCAACGCCAATTGGTAATCTGCAGGATATGACGCCTCGTGTGATTGAAACCTTATCACAGGTGGATTTGATTGCAGCGGAAGACACCAGAAACAGTATAAAGCTGCTTAATCATTTTGGAATAAAAACGCCTATGACCAGTTATCATGAGTATAATAAGGTGGAAAAAGCACATGTTCTGATCGGCCGTATGCAGGCAGGAGAAAATGTGGCACTGATCACAGATGCCGGAACTCCCGCGATTTCAGATCCGGGGGAGGTTCTTGTGAAAATGTGTTATGAGGCAGGTATTGTGGTAACATCACTGCCCGGTCCTGCAGCATGTATTACCGCTCTTACGTTGTCCGGGCTGGGAACAAGGAGGTTTAGCTTTGAAGGCTTTCTACCACCGGAGAAAAAGGAAAAAGCCAGAATATTAGAAGAACTGAAACAGGAAACACGAACGATTATTCTGTATGAAGCACCTCATCATCTGGTCCGTACCTTAAAAGAACTGTACGAAACCCTGGGAGAACGAAAGATTACGTTGTGCAGGGAGCTGACAAAAAAATTCGAAACCATAATGCCTACGACTTTGGAAAAGGCGTTGGATTACTATGAGGAGCAGGACCCCCGTGGAGAATATGTTCTGGTGATAGAGGGAAAAAGCTTTGCAGAAATGGAAAAGGAAAAACAGGAAAGTTTTCTGGAGATTCCGATCGAAGAACATATGAAGCGATATGAAGAGACAGGAATGGACCGGAAAGAAGCCATGAAAGCAGTGGCAAAAGATCGCGGAATCAGCAAAAGAGATGTTTATCAATATCTTACAGGCCTGGAATAAATGGAAAAACTTTAAGATTTTTCAAGGTGCATGTTGACAAAACAGAAAACACTATCTATACTCTCTGTATTGTAGGAAGTAAAGATTTCTTCCTGATATAAGGGGATGAACAGAAGGGAATTTGGTCGCTGAGGAGTGACAAGAGACATAAACATGTATAGAAGGAGATTACACAGATGTTAGAAAAAATTGCAGAAATTATCGAAGAGCAGTTAGGTACCGTATCCAGAGATGAAATTACAGAAGAGACTTCTTTTAAAGATGATCTGGGTGCTGATTCTTTGGACCTGTTTGAACTTGTAATGAGATGCGAGGAAGAGTACGAAATCGAATTCCCATCCGATGATCTTGAGAACATCAAGACAGTTGGAGATGTGATGAATTACATCAAAGCTCAGGGTATCGAAGCATAATTCTTTACAGGTAAACTAATATATGAATTTGAAACCTCTTTATTGGAAAAGCTTTCCGGTAAAGAGGTTTTTCGTTTTGGACTCTTTTCTACTTTCGGTTCACAAAAGGGCCTGATCTGCATAGAAATAAAGAAAAGGGTTTTTTTATGCTGAATATCATATGGGGGTGTATGCTGCTGATCGGTATTGTCTATGGATTTCTATCAGGAAATATCGACGCTGTTTCCAATGCCCTGTTGGAATACGCGGAATCAGCAGTTACATTATGCATAACAATGGCAGGAATCATGGCACTGTGGGTAGGACTGATGGAGATTGCAACCAGTGCAGGGATACTGAAAAAACTGACCCAGTTGCTGCGTCCGGTAATCAGGTACCTATTTCCGGACATTCCGGATGATCATCCAAGTATGGATTATATTGCCACCAATATCGCTACCAATATTATGGGACTGGGATGGGCCTGTACACCGGCCGGCTTAAAGGCTATGGAGCATCTGGCAGATTTAAACGATCATGATACCAGGGCAAGTGACGCCATGTGTGGATTTCTTGTGCTGAATATCTCTTCTTTGCAGTTAATACCGGTGAATATGATCGCATATAGAAGCAAGTATGGATCTGTAAATCCCTCTGCTGTTATTCTTCCGGCTATACTGGCTACCATGTTCTCCACGTTTGTTGGTATCCTGTTTATTAAAATGAAATATCGGAAGGAGAGATAATACTTGTGCTGACAGTTCTTTCCAATATGGTAATGCCTCTGGTGGTAATAGGGATCATTTTAACCGGAATGATAAAGAAAGTGGACGTGTATGACTGCTTTGTAAAAGGGGCTGTAGATGGCCTGAAGATTGTGGTAAAAATCATGCCCACACTGATTGGACTGATGGTTGCAGTGGGGGTACTGCGGGCATCCGGCTTTTTGTCGCTGATCGGAACACTCTTTGGAGAAAGCCTGGAAAGGTGGGGACTGGGAAGTGAGGTAGTCCCACTGGTGTTCATCAAAATGTTTTCCTCTTCTGCAGCAACCGGGCTGGTTCTGGATATTTTCCGGGAATATGGTCCGGATTCAAGAACCGGTATGTTTACGTCCATTATGATGAGCTGCACAGAGACCTGCTTTTATACCATGAGTGTATATTATATGGCGTCCAAAGTGAAAAAAACCAGATGGACTCTGCCGGGAGCGCTTCTGGCAACAGCAGCAGGTATTATCGCCAGTTTTTTCATTGTTTTATATCTGTAAAGTTTTACACTAACAAAAAATAAGGTACAATAGGGAATAGATGAAATACACCGGTCGAGGAAAAGAAAAATGGAAAAAATAAGCTTATACATAGCAATCGGAATCATTCTTGTACTTATCGGGATTATATTCTGGTTGCTTTTTCGTGGGAAAAAGAGAGATACAGACCAGTTTGAAGAAATGGAAGGGCACGAATTTGAATATTATTGTGCCGACCTGCTGAAAAACAAGGGGTTTCTGGAAGTGGAAGTCACAAAAGGCAGTGGAGATTATGGGGTGGATATTCTGGCAGAAAAAGATGGTATAACCTATGCCATTCAATGCAAATGTTATCAGGCTCCGGTGGGAATAAAGGCAGTGCAGGAAGCCTATGCCGGAAGGGATTATTATGATCGAATGGTGGGCGTAGTGATGACCAATCAGTATTTTACCTCACCAGCTGTGGATGCCGCCAGAAAACTGAAGATCCTGTTATGGGATCGAGGGTATCTGGACGGCATGCTGGAAGAAGATTAGTCAGAAGAAAATTAATCAGAAGAAGAGGAGCCGATAAATGGATGCAGATATATATTTTGTGTAGAAAAATCACTCCATAAGGGACTGTAAAGCAATAAAATCGGAGGGTCCTGCATCCAGATAAAATTTGTAGAAGACAAAATCGGTATATTGATCCTGCCAGAGAAGTCTGGCTTGATCCTGCAAATTCAAAATTTCCAGGTAACTTAAATAGTATTTCAGATAAACTGCCGGTTCCTCTGCAATATACTGATATAACTGATCTGCCTGAGGATTGGATAATCCAAGAGAAGCCAGAAAGGAATTACACTGGGAACAGGAAAGATCATAGTAATGGATATAAAAGTCCATAAGCGCACATAAACAAAGGGAAAGCTCCCGGGACATTTTTTCTTCAAAGTAGGAGGCCCCGGAATACATGGAAGCATAATCATAAGATTTCAGCTCTACAAAATAGGCCCAGCCCTCTGCATAGCCTTCATAATTCAGGATGCTTCGAATGGGATTCCGGACAGGATATAAACCGGATTTCTGCGCATAAACCGTCTGATACAAATGGCCCGGAAACCCTTCGTGAGCCAGTGTGGTAAACAGGGAAATACCATTCATTCCTGAGGTTGGATTGATATAAATAACATGCTGTCGGTATTCATCAATGGGAGGAGTCAGATAAAATGCCGGTGCTGCTTTGTCTGCCAGGGTGGAAGAGATGGACTTGATGCTGCAATGCAGGGAAGAATCCATCCGCTTTGACGCTGGCAGCAGGGAATTGGAAATCGGAAGAGAGGGAAAATCCTCTTCTATACATTTTTCCAACAGCTCCAACATCTCTGCCGCAGACAGTTTTTCCAGAGGGACTTCCTTCGATTCATTCAGGCTTTCCTTTGGGATAGATTCCTTTTGTCCGGAAAGTTTTGATTCCGTGACAAGAGACTGGAAGCGATCAAAGAGCAGCTCTCCGATCTGATCCGGTTCTCTATAAGAGCCTGTAACATCTTTGATCAGAAGGCAATAATATTCTCTTCCATCCGGAAAATGTGCCAGCCCTCTTGCTTCGGCCGGGGACCACTTTGATCCGGCAAGTGCATTCATTTCTTCCGACAGACTCAGATAAACAGGAAATACTTCCGAAAGAAGTATTTCTTTATTCTTTTCTCCATAGGCTATTATTTCTTCGCTGGAGAGGCTTCCGGATTTGCGTTCCTGCAGCTGGGACAGGCGCTCCTCAAAGGAGGTGACCAGAAAGTGACTGCTATTTCGGATGCTTTCTTCCGAAAGAAAAGATTGGCACTGCTTTGCTACAGTATAGGAAGAGTTTTTGGACATAAAAAGTCCGGCAGCAGCTTTTTCTTTTTCATACTGCAATAATCCGCTGAAATAGGAGTCCATCTGAGATAATAAAGAGAGATAGTTTTCTACATCTTTTTTGCTTTCAAAACGGTATTCTGATAAAAGAATGGGCAGATTCTGATGCATTCCCGAGGATGGTGAAAGGGGTTCATCGAAATAGGCATATTGATTTTTGGCTTTTTGCAATGCAAGCTTCCGGGACAACAGGTGATAAATATATTGATTGGAATCGGACAGTCTTTCCGGAGAGACAGATTCCAGATAGTCTAAGCGGGCATCCAGGAGCCGGGAAGCATTTTCGTTTGAATTTGGGGTGTAAACCGGCAAAACCGGTTCCTCCTGAAACACACCATATTTCCAGGGCTGATCCAGAGTGTAGTGCAGATTGATGGTGTTGCATTGCAAATCCTGGCAAAATATTTTTCTACAGAAGTGATCAAAACAGAGGTTCTCTCTGGAATACAGCAAAAAGCAGAAAAAAAGGAGTAACAGGAAAAGGACAGAATAAATCAGGCGGCGTTTCTGATGCAAAGAAGGAAGTTTCATAGGATACGGATTCCATGATTTTTTTAAAGTATATGCATCACCAAATTTGTTTTAGCACTACAGATTGACAATGAATAAACCCCTGTGATAAGGTTAAAAGTAGACTTTCTTTTAGATTAATAAAAGTGGAGGAGCTTATGAATAAAGGAAAATATTATATGACAACAGCCATAGCTTATACATCCGGTAAACCCCATATCGGTAACAGCTATGAGATCGTTCTGGCAGACAGTATCGCCAGATTTAAAAGAAAAGACGGATACGATGTTTTCTTCCAGACCGGAACCGATGAACATGGACAGAAAATCGAATTGAAAGCACAGGAAGCAGGAGTTACACCCAAGCAGTTTGTAGATAAAGTTGCCGGAGAGATCAAAGATATCTGTGATTCCTTAAATACCTCTTATGATAAATTTATCCGTACAACAGATGATTATCATGAAAAACAGGTACAGAAGATCTTTAAGAAACTGTATGACAAGGGTGATATTTATAAAGGTGCCTATGAAGGTATGTACTGTACACCCTGTGAATCCTTCTGGACAGAGTCCCAGCTGGTAGACGGAAAATGCCCGGACTGCGGCAGGGAATGTAAGCCGGCAAAGGAAGAAGCATATTTCTTTAAAATGAGCAAATATGCAGACAGACTGATTGAGCATATCAATACCCATCCTGAGTTTATCCAGCCGGTATCCCGTAAAAATGAGATGATGAACAATTTCTTATTACCGGGACTTCAGGATCTCTGTGTATCCAGAACATCCTTTAAATGGGGTATTCCGGTTGATTTTGATGATAAGCATGTAGTATATGTGTGGCTGGACGCTTTGACAAACTATATTACCGGTATCGGCTACGATGCAGAGGGAAATTCTACCGAGCAGTACCAGAAGCTGTGGCCGGCAGATCTCCATCTGATCGGAAAAGATATCATTCGTTTCCATACGATTTACTGGCCGATTTTCCTGATGGCATTGGATGAGCCTCTGCCGAAGCAGGTATTTGGCCATCCATGGCTGCTGCAGGGTGATGGAAAAATGAGTAAGTCCAAAGGAAATGTAATCTATGCAGAAGATCTGATCCGTTTCTTTGGTGTGGACGCAGTGCGTTATTTCGTTCTGCATGAGATGCCATTTGAAAATGATGGTGTGATCAGCTGGGATCTGATGATCGAAAGATTTAACTCTGATCTGGCAAATACACTGGGAAATCTGGTAAATCGTACGGTTTCCATGAGTAATAAATACTTTGGCGGTGTGATCGAAAATAAGAATGTTACAGAAGGACCGAAATCTGAACAGGGCTTAACCGCTGCAGAAGTGGATGCAGATCTGAAGGCAGTTCTTGCAGCCGCTTATGGAAAGGTTTCCGGCAAGATGGACAGCCTCCGTGTGGCAGATGCCATTACCGAAATTTTTGCAGTATTTAAGCGCTGTAATAAATACATTGATGAGACTATGCCATGGGCACTTGCAAAGGATGAAGCATTAAAAGACCGTTTAAATACAGTACTTTATAATCTTTTAAATGGCATTTTGGTAGGCGCAAGCCTTCTGGAACCATATATGCCGGAAACGGCCCAGAAAATCGCAAAGCAGGTAAATGCGCAGCTGTATACTTTTGATGATCTGGCATCCGAAGATGTGGAAAAAATCAGCACCTTATATCCTTCCGGAAACAAAGTGGTGGAAACACCGGAAATTCTGTTTGCCCGTTTAAAGGCAGAGGAAGTGATGGAACAGGTAGAGGCCATGTTTGCAGAACGCCGGGGGGTTGCAGAAGCAGCAGCTGCACCGGAACAGGAAACTCCGGCAGAAGAGGGAATCGATATCGAAGCAAAAGAAGAGATCTCCTATGATGATTTTGATAAATGCCAGTTCCAGGTAGGGGAAATCATCGATTGTAAAGAAGTTCCAAAATCCAAAAAGCTTCTTTGTTCCCAGGTGAAGATCGGAAGTCAGGTAAAACAGATCCTTTCCGGTATTAAACAGTATTACAGTGCAGAAGAAATGGTTGGAAAGAAAGTTATGGTTCTGGTGAATCTAAAGCCAAGACAGCTTGCCGGAATGACCTCCGAAGGTATGCTGTTATGCGCAGAAGATGCAGAAGGCAATCTGGCACTTATGACACCGGAAAAAGAAATGCCTTCAGGGGCAGAAATCTGCTGATGCTGTATTGGATGGTATGGTATGGTATAGGAAGGAGACCTTGGATGAAGAAATTTTATAGTGCAGTATTATTTGCTCTGTTATTTCTCCTGTCGTCCATGACAGTAATGGCAAAAACCGGAGATAAAAAAGTGGTGGCCCTGGGCGCGGACCTGACTGCGGAGCAGAGAGCAGTAGTGCTTGAATATATGGGATTGGACGAAGCGGCGTTAAATGATTGTATTGTGATCTCCATAACAAATGATATGGAGCACGAATATCTGGATTCCTATATGAGCTCTTCTGTAATTGGGACAAAATCCTTATCCAGCGTGCTTCTTGAGCCGGCAGAAAGCGGAAATGGTGTGCTTGTGAGCACTCATAATATCAATTACTGTACCACCGGTATGTATCGGAATGCTTTATTGACAGCAGGTCTGGAAGACACCAACGTAACGGTGGTGGGCCCCACACCGATTTCCGGTACCGCAGCACTGATCGGTGCCATCAAAGGTTATGAAGAAATGTCCGGGAAAGATATTCCGGACAGCACATTGGATACAGCACTGGATGAGCTAATCACCATGGGTGAGATCGCAGATGCATCCGGTCATTCTGATGAAATAGAGGAACTTATTGCCTATATCAAAGGAAAACTGGCAAACGGAGAATTGCAGACTGAAGAGGATATCCGAAAGGCCATTCAGGATGCACAGGATAAATTCGGAGTGACCCTTACGGATGAAGAAGTGCAGAGAATTCTGGATGTCATGAATAAGATCAGTAAGCTTGGACTTAATCTGGATTCTTTGTTAGACCAGGCATCGGATCTCTATGATGAATTTGGAATGGACATTCTGGACAATCCGGATCAGGCAATTACTTATGTGATGAAAAAGAAAGTGACGGAGTTTTTTACAGGAGTGAAAGACGGAATCGTAGCTTTCTTTAAAGGGCTGTTTTCATAGGCGGGAAGGATACGATGGAGTATGGCTTCGGAAATTGAAATCGTAAAGGCAAGTATTTATGATTGGGACAGTGTAATCGACCTGGCATGGCGGACTTTCCTGAAGTTCGAGGCAGCTGAGTACGGAGCAGAGGGCATAAAAAGTTTTCGGGATTTCCTGGCAGCCCCCATGCTGAAACGGATGTTTATACTGGGGGATTATGTAGTATTTGCTGCAAAAGACGGAGAAAAGTATGCAGGAATGATTTCTTTGAGAAATAAGAAGCATATTTCCCTGCTTTTTGTGGAAGAAGCTTATCACCGCAAAGGGATTGGAAGAAAATTGATTCTGGAAGCGGAAAAATACATCCGATCCGAATATGGAGAAGAGGCGATGACCGTTAATGCGGCTCCTTATGCAGTGGAGTTTTACCATAAACTTCAGTTTGTGGATGTGGCACCACAGCTGTCTGCAGAAGGGATTACTTATACTCCTATGGAAAGGGTGTTTGGGTAAGCAATCAGATAAGATTGCATAGAATTGTATAAATTGTATAGGAAAAAGCGGTTCCTTTGTACAAGCTGTCAAGGCAAAAGGGAAACCGCTTTTTTTATGGTCATATCGTCAAAGGAAATTCGAAATAATTGTGAAAAGATGGTATGGAGAAAAAGAAAAGAGTTCTATATACTAAACGTAATGAGTACATAAAATCCCTTATGGGTAGTTATTAGGAGGAAAAAATGTCAAGCTTATCATTAAAAAACATTTGTAAAGTATATCCTAATGGTTTTGAAGCTGTTAAGGATTTTAACCTTGAAATTGAAGACAAAGAGTTCATTATCTTTGTAGGTCCATCCGGATGTGGTAAATCTACTACACTTCGTATGATCGCAGGTCTGGAAGACATTTCTTCCGGTGATCTGATGATCGACGGAAAGAGAATGAATGACGTTGAGCCAAAGGACAGAGATATCGCCATGGTATTCCAGAACTATGCTCTGTATCCTCATATGACAGTATATGACAATATGGCATTCAGCTTAAAGCTGAAAAAGGTTCCGAAGGACGAAATCGATAAAAAAGTACGTGAAGCTGCAAGAATTCTGGATCTGGAAAAACTTCTTGATCGTAAACCAAAAGCTCTTTCCGGTGGTCAGCGACAGCGTGTAGCTATGGGTCGTGCGATTGTTCGTAATCCTAAGGTATTCCTTATGGATGAACCTCTTTCCAACTTGGATGCAAAGCTTCGTGTACAGATGCGTACAGAAATCGCAAAACTGCATCAGGATTTAGGAACAACCATCATTTATGTAACACATGATCAGACAGAGGCTATGACTCTGGGTACCAGAATCGTTGTTATGAAAGATGGTGTCGTTCAGCAGGTTGATACACCTCAGAACTTATATGCTACTCCATGTAATCTGTTCGTTGCAGGATTTATGGGATCTCCACAGATGAACTTCTTAGATGCAGAAGTAAGTGTACAGGGAGATGTTGCTTCTCTGAATATTGCAGGCAAGAGCATTCCTCTTCCACCGGCAAAATCCAAAGCCCTGATCGATGGAGGTTACGCAGGCAAGACAGTTACCTTTGGTATTCGTCCGGAAGATGTATACGATTCTGAAATGTTCATTTCTGCTTCACCACAGAGTACATTTGAATCTAAGGTTAACGTATACGAATTATTAGGTGCAGAAGTATTCTTATACTTCGATCTGGCTGGATTCTCTATTACTGCCAGAGTTGATCCGAGAACCACAGCAAGACCTGGTCAGGCAATCAAGTTTGCATTTGATGTTGAGAAGATTCATGTGTTTGATAAAGAAACAGAACTTACAATCTGCAACTAATGGAAAATACAGCAGATGAAAAAGCTGCAGTAAAAGAATTGCAAATATTTAAAAAGAAAAGGGGTGCGAAAGCATCCCTTTTTTGATAAACTGGAATTACTTAGAAGAAATGGGGGGATTCCATGATTTCAAATCAGGTTATTCAGACAAGTATTGACGAGCTAAAAGGGATTACCAAGATAGATTTTGGTGTCTTTGATCTGTATGGTGAAGAACTGGCGGCCACCTTTGATGTATCAGAGATTGAAGAAGGGTTGTTGTCAGGATTTATAGAATCACCGGCAGACAGCCAGGTAATCGGGACTCATCACCTGCTTAAGGTCTATGATGAAGAGGAAGTAAAATTCATTCTGGATGCCCGGGGACTGGGAGATGATGCCTATACCATGGGAAGAGTTGCGGTATGTCAGCTGCAGAATCTTATCGTTGCATATAAAGAGCAGTTTGACAGAAACAATTTTTTCCAGAATCTTATATTAGATAATCTGCTTCTGGTTGATATTTATAACAGAGCAAAACGGCTGCATATTGTGGACATACAGCCCAGGGTGGTTTATCTGGTTGAGACGGTGGGAGAAAAGGACAGCATGGTGGATGAATTGATGAAGGGGCTCTTTTCTTCCCAGAATGGTGACTTTATCACAGCAGTTGATGAGAATAATGTGGTACTGATCAAGGCAGTAAAAGAGGGCTGCGACATAGAGGAACTGGAGCAGACTGCCCGTGTTATCATTGATATGATCAATGCAGAAGCAATGGTTAATGTAAGAGTGGCCTTTGGTGGATGCGTGAAAGAATTAAAGGATGTATCCAAATCCTATAAGGAAGCAAAAATGGCAGCAGAGGTAGGCCAGATCTTTTATCCGGAAAAGAAAGTGATTGCTTACCAGCAGCTTGGAATAGGAAGACTGATCTATCAGCTGCCTATCAATCTCTGCAAAATGTTTATTGATGAGATTTTCGGCGGAGAGTTCCCGGAGGAGCTGGATGAAGAGACTTTAATGACAGTTGATAAGTTCTTTGAAAACAATTTAAATGTTTCTGAAACAGCAAGACATCTGTTTGTTCACAGAAATACTTTGGTATACCGAATGGAAAAACTGCAAAAAGCAACCGGATTGGATATTCGGGTATTTGAGGATGCGCTTACGCTTAAGATAGCATTAATGGTGGTAAATTATATGAAACATCTGGAAGAGATGTAATAGGAACCCCCATTCTCTCATAAAATGGTCATAGGAACCATAAAGGAGGGAATGGGGTGCTTTATTTTGATAAAAGAATTCGCTATCTGCATTACTATGAAAGCGGAGTAAAGCTGCAGAGCGCAGGATACGTCAATTTTCAGGTCAGGGATCAGAGATGTCTGATGAATCTTTATGTGAGAGGCCCAAGATTAATGGGAAATGGGATGGGAAAGATCTATCTGGAGTACGGATGTGTCTTTGATGATTTCCCGCATATCTGGAAGGAAGAAAATGCAAAATGTAAGCGGGTTTTGCTGGATGAAATGCAGATATGGAATGGACAGGGGTCATACTATGCCAGATTGGATGCATTACATATGGCAAATACAGGACTGAGGTATGATCAGATTTGTGGAATCTGCATTGAACTGTCACAGAACCGGGTTCTGTCGTCCAGATGGATTGTAGAACATACTATGCCGGAAAAGCTCACGGGAATATCAGAGAACATAATCTTGGAAGAGTTTACGGGAATATCAGAGGATATGGTTTCGGAAGAATCTGCCGGAACAGCTGAGGACAGGGCATCCAAAAGGAATACAGGAAAATTTTATGATAACTTCTATCTGGGAGAAGAATCGGATGCGTCTATGACAGAGGAAAAATCGGGAGAAGAATGGGAAGAAAACCGGGAAAGAGATCTGCAGGAAAAGGCGGAAGAAACCCGGGAGAGGGAATTGCAGGAAAAGACAGAAAGAACCCAGGAGAGAGATCTGCAGGAAAAGACAGAAGAAACTCAGAGTAAGGATTCAGAAGTGGCGCGGGAAGAGAACATCAGGACAGAATCAGAGAAGGAGCCGGACAGAACAGAGAAGCCGGAAAATGCAGAGGCGTCGGAAACATCAGGAGAATCGAAAGAAGCAAAAGATTCGGAAACCTCAGAAAAATCGGAAGGAGCAAAAACATCAGAGACTGCAGAAAGACCGGAAAAAGCAAAAGATTCGGAAACCTCAGAAAAATCGGAAGAGATGCTGAAAGCGTTGGACTGGTCTGGGAATGGGAAAAAGAACAAAAGTGATTGGGACGATTTGAAAGAAAAATTTCCGGTAATCCACCCCCTGGGAGATGAGGAATATTTAAAGCTGGATCTGAGCGATTTGAGCAGTCTGCGGGATGAAAAACAGGTGCTGGAACAAAACAGTTTTCTGCTTCACGGATATTATAACTACAAATACCTGATTCTCGGAAAACAGGAAAAGGAAGGAAAGCTCCAATATTATCTGGGGGTTCCGGGAATTTATCATGAGAGGGAAAAAGCAGTAGCTATTATGTTTGGATTTGAAGCGTTTGAAGGAAACAGGGAACCCATACGCAGAGGTGACTTTGGGTATTATTTCAGGAGAGTAAGCCTTCAAAATCAAAGGGAGGAATAAAACTCTCATCGGCTGCTTCGCCATCCTGAATAAAAACATTTTCCAGACCAAGGGAAAGGGCATAATCAACCAGAGAATCATATTCCTTTTCAGAAACCCTGCGGGACAGTTCCGGATAGGCATGAATATCCAGAAACTGCAGCATGGGAGTATACTGGTTCATAAGGCTTATAAAAATGGAATCTCCATAGGTCCTGGCTAAATAGGACAGGATTATTTTGGAGTCTGCTGCCTGACCCGGTAAAAGGAGATGACGGACGATAACTCCTTTTGAAAGGATTGCATTTTCTGACAGATATGTCATGTCGGTGGCGCCTGCCATGGATTTTTCCAAAAGATCGCAGGTTTCCTCTATGGCATGATCACCGGATAAGGAGGATGCTCCGGAAGAGGGAATCAGAAAAGATGGGGCTCCTACCTGACGAAACATTTCCGCAATGGCAGATGAAGCATGAGAAAAATAATCAGAAGTATGTGCATAACGCATGCTGACTGCAGGATCAAAGTATTTTAGATCCGGCAAATAAATATCGACTAAGCCTTCCAGCATCTGGAGGGCTTCTTTTGTTTCATAACTACCGGTGTTGTAAACAATAGGAATAGACAGGCCTTGATTTTTGGCCAGAGTCAGTGCCTCCACGATTTGAGGGATAAAATGGGTTCCGGTAACCAGGTTGATGTTGTGAGCACCTTTTCCCTGTAATGCAAGAAAGGCTTCCGCTAACTGCTCCGTAGAAAGAGTCTTTCCCTTTGTACCCAGTGCAATGTCGTGATTCTGACAAAAGACGCACCGTAAGGAACACCCACTGAAAAAGACAGCTCCGGATCCCCGGGTGCCGGAAATACAGGGCTCTTCCCAATAGTGCAGTGCTGCCCTTGCGGCCATGATCTGATCGGTTTGTCCGCAATATCCTGTCTGCCCGCTGGTTCTGTCCACAAGACAATGTCTGTTGCAAAGATTACACTTTTTTAACATGTCCATAGTTATCATATTAATTCTCCTCGTCTGGCGAATTCGTGTAGGTAGAATCCCTGTCAACGAAAATAAAAAGCAACTGCGCCGGGTGACCCGCTGCACGTTACCTCTACAGCCTGCTCCACCAGGCACCCTCACGGCGCATAAGAGGTTCTACTTAGTGCTGCTTTGTTCCCAACCTGACACGGTTCGTAGATTCTTATCGCGTAAGACCCAGCTTCAACGCCACTTATAGAGGGCAGCTACAACAGGCCACCCGCCACAGTTGCACGGTTTTCTTAGTATACTCAGTTTCATAGGAAATGTCAAATGATAGTCGGTTTGGATATGTGACATTTTTGACACCGGCTTGAATAAATTTTGTTTTAAAAGGAAGATTTACTTTTCCAGTTTATTTCGGATACGCAGTTCTTTAAAAAACTGTTTCAGCATCTGACTGCACTCTTCTTCCAGAATTCCTCTGGTTACATCTACCTGGTGATTAAACTCCGGCATATTAAGAAGGTTCAGTATGGAACCTGCACAGCCGGCCTTGGGGTTCATGCATCCCATGACCACAGAAGGGATGCGGGCCTGAACGATGGCACCTGCACACATTTGACAAGGCTCTAAAGTGACATACAAGGTACATTCCTCCAGACGCCAGTCGCCGATTTTTTTGCTGGCACGGTTAATGGCAGTGATTTCTGCGTGTGCCATGGTGTTTTTATCCGTATTGCGTCTGTTATATCCCCGGGCGATGATCTTGCCTTCATGTACGATCACGCAGCCAATGGGGACTTCCCCCAGCTGATAGGCTTTTTGTGCCTGCTTTAAAGCGGCTTTCATATATTTTATATGTGTTTTTTCTGTAAGTTCGGAAGGGTTCATATAATGCCTCGGTATTCTGTGAATATAATATGCGGATAGTTTGAAATGCTTCTCAATCTGCCCATATAAGAGATTTTATAAGATGAAAACGGGTTTACGAGGTTTCCGAATTAAGGGTAGCAAGGAGTATGTAAAAAAGCAAGCTTTTTCCGTGGAAGAATGATAGAATAATGGTAAGTGGCAATTTCCACGGAAAAGTAATGGACAGGGAAGCTGTATAAAAAAATATGGGAGGAAGCATTGATGAGAGATATTTTGATTGTGGTTGATATGCAGAATGATTTTGTGACAGATGCCAGCAATCTGGAAATAGATGATACAGGGATAGATGACATAGGGATAGGTGATCGTATGGAGAAATTGATAAAACAGCTTGAAAACTATATCCCCTTCAATGAACAGGAGAAGCGGGATAGGAAAATCATGCTGGAGTGGCTGAGAGAAGGAAAAACTCCCTTTACCAGGGAAAATGAGGTGGCACATTTTACAGCCTCCAGTTGGATTGTGAACAAACAGCGGACCAAAGTGCTGATGGTGTATCACAACATTTATAATTCCTGGTCCTGGACAGGCGGTCATGCAGATGGAGACAATGACCTTCTGGCAGTGGCAGTCCGGGAAGGGATGGAAGAAACCGGTGTGGAGCATTTAAGACCTGTTTCAGAAGATATTTTTTCCATTGAAACCATTGTGGTAGACGGGCACGAAAAACGTGGCTCTTATGTGGCTTCCCATCTGCATATGAATGTTTCTTATCTGCTGGAAGCGGATGAAGAGGAAAGCTTACATATGAAACCGGATGAAAATAGCGGAGTGAAGTGGATTCCGATTACACAGCTGCATGAAATGGTGTCAGAACCGTGGATGTTGCAACGCATATACGACAAGTTGAACGCAAAAATGTCGCAATATTAACAAATGCATTAAAAAAGAAGGAAAATGCGCGAACCGGTTCGCTCTTTTTCCTTGACAGATGAGTTTACGCTACTTAGAATGAAAAACGAAAGCATAAAATGGAACGTTTCAAAGGAAGTATAGAACGGATTTTTTGAAAACGTCAAAAGTAAACGGAATCGTCAAACAGAAAGGATACCTGAAATCATGATTACCACGATTACATTGAATGTTGCGGTTGATAAGGCATATGTGATTGGAAAACTGATAGACCATACGGTTATGCGCGTGAACAGATGTACCAACACAGCCGGAGGAAAAGGATTAAATGTTGCAAAGGTAGTTCATTTGTGTGGAGAAGAAGTGCAGGCAACAGGATTTGTTGGTGGGTTTAATGGAGCTTATGTGGAAGACATGCTGAAAAAGCAGAATATTCCAAGCCGGTTTGTACATGTACAGGGGGAAACCAGAAGCTGTATCAATGTACTGGATGAAGATGGCGGGAGTACAGAATTTTTAGAGCCGGGAGAACCTATCAGACCGGAGGAAGTGCAGGAATTTCTGGATCAGTTTGATGATATTATTGCAGACAGCAGCGTGGTTACTATTTCCGGAAGTGTTCCCAAAGGCGTGGATGTAACTATGTATGCAAAGCTGATTGAAAAAATAAAAGCCCAGGGGAAAAAGGTTGTGCTGGATACCAGCGGTGCATTGTTGAAAGAAAGTATCAAAGCCTGCCCTACTATGGTGAAGCCAAATACAGATGAAATTGAAGACTTATTAGGAATCAAAGTAAACAATCATAAAGATTTGGTAGAAGGTGCAAAGAAACTGCATGAGATGGGAATCCCTGTAGTAGTGGTATCACTGGGTGGAGATGGTGCCCTTGTGGTATCCGATGAGGGCGTATTCAGAGGGCAGCCGCCAAAAATTGAAGTAGTAAATACTGTTGGATGCGGAGACTCTATGACAGCTGCTTTTGCAGTTGCCTTTGCAAGAGGCCTTTCCGTGCAGGAAGCACTTCGCTATGCGATCGCTGTTTCTGCAGCAAATGCCATGACCATGGAAACCGGAAGTTTCCGGGAAGAAGACAGAGTGCATAATATGAAGGGCGTGAAAGTATATTTGGAACCTGAAGCATAATATTACAGACCTTCAAATGGTTTTGTATAGTTATCAAATTTCCCTGCGTAAATGTCCTGAAGCAATGTATCAGCCCTGCGCAGGGAATTTTTTAGCAGTTCCCCACTGATCAGTCCAAGGTCCTGGGCATCCGCAAGCTCATCCAGATCAAGTACCTTCAGCTGACCATTTGGATAGATCAGAACATCGATCAGCAGATCTGTTGTGGTAAGAATGGAGTTGTCTTCGTTCCATGCATAATCGACCACGTCACAATACCAGTAAATCAGCGAATTGTCTTCCCGGTAAAACTTGCTCACCTTTATCCCTTTTTTTAAATAGCAACAGGAATATCCATGGTGCAGATCTTTCTTGGGTTTTATGGTGTTCCATTTCGTGAGGATATAGTCCTCATTGGCTTCCAGAATGATGTCATCCTTTAATAAGATGCATTCTTCCGGAATAAGTCTTTTGCGATAAATAGCGATTGGATTCATAAAGCCACCTCGTGATGGGAAAACTTGTAGAGAATAAACAAATCTATTTTTTCAATACTACAACGCAGAAAAGAAAAACGTCAATGAAATAACACGCTTTTTTATACGAAAAACTATATGAAAATTTTTGTCTATTTTTAGTGAATTTTTCCCAAAGGATAAAGGGACATTTTATGAACAATTTATAGACTTTTTTTGTGGTTTTAGGTATAATTTATCCAAATGGCTTATTGGAGCAGTGTATTTTTTTGTATACAATCTTTTTTTGAGAAGGGATAAGGATGAAGTATCATAAAAATGTTTACAAAGCATTAAGTCTTATCACTCAGTTTAGCATTAATATGCTGGTTCCGATCTTCGGCTGTTCCTTTCTGGGGATGTTTCTGGACCGGAAGCTGGGCACCGGCTTTTGCATGATCATTTTGTTTTTTGTTGGTGCGCTTGCAGGCTTTCGAAATGTATACCGGATGGCGGCCACCATATTTAAGGATAAGGGAGAGAGAGACAAGCCTTGCGGAAAATAGATAAAACATTACTGGAACTGATGATTGGCATTCTGGCCTGGGGCGTATTCTGGCAGATTGCCGGGGTCTGGTTTGTTGAGGATAAGCTTTTAAGCAGTATCGGCTTGTGGATCGGAGTGATTCTGGCACTGCTTGCTGCTGTGCACATGTACTGGGCATTAAACAAAGCCTTGTTTCTGGATGAGAAAGGGGCACAGAAGGTGGTGATGAGCCACAGCCTGATCCGGTATGGAGTCATTGTTCTGGTATTAGCGGTTCTTGGAGTGACACAGCTTATCAATCCGCTTATTACATTTCTTGGTGTGATGGGATTAAAGGCAGCTGCTTATATGCAGCCTTTTATTCATAGATTTATCAGTAAAGATACAAAATAAAAAATAGAGAAGAAGGAGGTGAAAGTATGGGACAGGGTATCTTATTATCCGGTGCAGATGACATTGATTTTATGATACATGGTGTCTTTTCCTATGAACTCTTTGGACAGACTCTATGGATTACAACATCCCATGTATGTATTGCCATTGTCTTGCTGGTTTTGTTTGTCTTTATTTTTCTGGCAAACAGAGCGATCAAAAAGGGAACAGAAGTACCCGGTGGATTTCAGAATGTGGTAGAATTTATCGTGGAAAGCCTGGATGGCATTGTAAAAAGTACCATGGGAAAGAGTGCTCCCGCATTTCGAAATTACATTGGTACAATCTTCATTTTTATCCTGGTAAGTAATATTTCCGGTTTGTTTGGTCTAAGACCACCTACAGCCGATTACGGAACCACCCTTGCACTTGGACTGATGACCTTTACACTGATTCACTTTAACAAGTTTAAACATCAGAAAGTAAAGGGCGTTATCAAAGGATTATGTGATCCGTGGCCTATCTGGGCACCCATTAACATAATTGGTGATGTGGCAGTTCCGATTTCCCTGTCATTACGTCTTTTTGCCAATGTGTTATCCGGTGTTGTTATGATGGCATTGATTTACGGTCTGCTGGGCAAACTGGCACTGATCTGGCCGGCGGCACTTCATGTTTATTTTGATTTGTTCTCCGGTTGTATTCAGACGTACGTATTCTGTATGCTGACCATGACTTATATTTCAGATGCCTGCAATACAGATTGACAAAAAGAGACTGCCGGGGTCTGAAGGGCCGGATGGCAGTGATAAAAAGATATCAAAAATAATTAGAAAAGAGCGAAATGCTCTGGAATGGAGGAAAACATGGAATTTAACAATTATTTTATTTTAGGCTGTTCAGCAATTGGTGCAGGTCTGGCAGTTATCGCCGGTATCGGACCTGGTATTGGTCAGGGTATTGCAGCAGGACACGCAGCAGCAGCAGTAGGTAGAAATCCGGGCGCAAAATCCGATATTACATCTACCATGCTTTTGGGACAGGCTGTTGCAGAAACAACAGGTTTGTATGGTCTGCTTGTTGCCATGCTTCTGATGTTCGTTAAACCACTTATCATCAAATAAATCTCCCTGAGAGATCACATGTGATGGCAGAACCGTCACATATAAGCTATGAGAAAGGAGGTTTAAAGATTGAACGCATTACTTAGCGCAGGTCTTGTACTTGCTGCAGAGGGCAGCAGTTTTGACTATTTGTTTGACTTAAGCGCTCAGCTGCTGCAGGATGCATTTTTAATGATCATTGCGGTGTTTGTGCTGTTCCTGGTTGCGTCTCATTTCCTGTTTAATCCGGTACGTGAAATGATGCAGAAAAGACAGGATAAGATTAAAAATGAGCTTGACAGTGCAAAACAAAGCATGACAGATGCAGATGCATTAAAGGCAGAGTATGAAGATAAGCTGAAAAATATTGATAAAGAAGCAGAAACGATTTTGAGCGAAGCCCGTAAAAAGGCGCTGGAAAATGAAAGCAGAATCCTTGCGGAAGCAAAGGAAGAAGCAGCAGCCATCATTCGCCACGCCAAAGCAGAAGCGGAACTGGAGAAACGTAAGGCGGCAGATGACGTAAAGAAAGAGATGATCTCCATTGCGTCCATGATGGCCGGAAAGGTTACTGCAGGTGCTATCGATG
This sequence comes from uncultured bacterium, assembly GCA_945949875.1. Taxonomy (GTDB): domain Bacteria; phylum Bacillota; class Clostridia; order Lachnospirales; family Lachnospiraceae; genus 1XD8-76. Next base: position 4,387 of record CAMFGH010000025.1, on the reverse strand, counting down.
CTTCCATTCAGGACAGTCTGGTTGAAGAAACTTTAAAGGAAATAGGTGAGAATACATGGCTAAATTAATTTCAAAAACCTATGGTGAAGCGATTTTCGAATTGGCTGTTTCCGAGAATAAAGTAGATACTTTTCTGGAAGAGATCCGGATGATCCTCAGCGTTCTGAAGGAAAATCCAAAATTTTCAGATATCATGAACCACCCGAAGATCATAAAAGAAGAGAAACTTCAGGTGATCGATGAGGTTTTCGGTGGAAGGATATCGGATGAACTGACCGGCTTTATCCGTCTGATCGTTACCAAAGGAAGATACAGCAATATCTTTGAAATCATGCAGTACTTCCTGGATCAGGTCAAAGAGCTGAAGGGAATCGGTGTGGCCTATGTCACGTCGGCGGTAGCTCTTCGGGAAAGCCAGCAGAAAGAAATCGAAGAAAAACTGATTGAAACAACTTCGTTTCGGGAAATGGAAATGCACTATGAAGTAGATGAAAAACTGATTGGTGGACTGATTATCCGTATCGGAGACAGGGTTGTGGACAGCAGTATTATGACAAAGCTGTATAAGCTGGAAAGACAGCTTATGAAAATTCAGCTTCAGAATTAGTAAAGCAGACAGCGAAAGCTGAAAAGAAAAATAGAAAGGTGCGTACGATCCATGAATTTAAGACCAGAAGAGATAAGTTCAGTCATCAAGGATCAGATTAAGAGATATGCGGCACATCTGGAAGTATCGGAAGTCGGTACTGTTATTCAGGTAGCAGATGGTATTGCCCGTATTCACGGCCTGGAGAAAGCAATGCAGGGAGAACTTCTGGAATTCCCCGGTGAAGTATATGGTATGGTAATGAACCTGGAAGAAGACAACGTTGGTGCGGTTCTTCTGGGAAATCAGAAAAATATTAACGAAGGCGATACCGTAAAAACAACCGGACGAGTTGTTGAAGTACCTGTAGGCGATTGTATGCTGGGACGTGTTGTAAATGCTCTTGGTCAGCCTATAGATGAAAAAGGACCTATCCAGACAGATAAATATCGTCAGATCGAAAGGGTTGCATCCGGTGTTATCACAAGAAAATCTGTTGATACTCCTTTGCAGACCGGTATTAAAGCAATTGACTCTATGGTACCCATTGGACGAGGACAGCGTGAGCTGATCATCGGGGACCGTCAGACCGGTAAAACAGCAATTGCTATTGATACCATCATTAATCAGAAGGGCCAGAATGTAAAATGTATTTATGTTGCAATCGGCCAGAAAGCTTCTACAGTTGCTTCTATCGTAAGCACATTAGAAGAATATGGAGCAATGGCTTATACCACAGTAGTCGCATCCACGGCCAGCGAACTTGCTCCACTGCAATATATTGCGCCATATGCAGGCTGTGCAATTGGTGAAGAATGGATGGAAAACGGAGAAGATGTACTGGTTATTTACGATGATTTAAGTAAACATGCTACAGCTTACCGTACACTTTCCTTACTCCTTCGTAGACCACCGGGGCGTGAAGCTTATCCGGGTGACGTTTTCTATCTGCATTCCAGACTGCTGGAAAGAGCAGCTCATATGAGTGAAGAATATGGCGGAGGTTCTTTAACAGCGCTTCCAATCATTGAAACGCAGGCAGGTGACGTATCTGCTTATATCCCTACCAATGTTATTTCTATTACAGATGGTCAGATCTATCTGGAAACAGAAATGTTTAATGCAGGTTTCCGGCCGGCTGTTAACGCAGGTCTTTCTGTATCCCGAGTTGGTGGTGCTGCGCAGATCAAAGCCATGAAAAAAATTGCCGCTCCGATTCGTGTGGAGCTCGCCCAGTATCGTGAGCTTGCAGCATTTGCACAGTTCGGATCGGAACTGGATGATGATACCAAAGAAAAGCTGGCACAGGGTGAAAGAATCAAAGAGGTTCTGAAACAGCCACAGTACAAACCAATGCCTGTTGAGTATCAGGTTCTGATCATTTATGTTGTAACCAATAAATATCTGCTGGATGTTCCGGTAGAAGATATCACCAGATTTGAAACCGAATTCTTCGAATTCCTGGATACCAAATATCCGAATATTCCGGCAGCAATTCGAGAAACGAAAGTCATCGATGACAAAGTTGCGATCGAATTAAACGGAGCCATCGGAGAATTTAAGAAAAAATTTCTTGGCGAATAAGTGAAAGGTGAAATGCTATGGCCTCAATGAGAGACATTAAAAGGCGTAAGGGAAGTATTCAAAGTACCCAGCAGATTACCAAAGCCATGAAACTTGTTTCTACTGTAAAACTGCAGAGAGCAAAAGGACGTGCAGAGCAGTCAAAAACATACTTTGACTGTATGTATGAGACCGTAAACAGCATTCTCCAGCGAGTAGGAGATATGCAGCATAAATATTTACAGCCCGGTGCCACCGGGAAAAAAGCGATCATAGTGATCACCTCCAACCGTGGTCTGGCAGGCGGATATAACTCCAATGTGATCAAACTGGTCACCCAGGGAGGATTTTCGCCGGAAGACTGTGTTATTTATGCGATTGGTAAAAAAGGAAAAGAAAGTCTGGCAAGATATGGATATCCCATCCAGGCAGATTTGTCGGATATGATTGAAGACCCGGTTTATGTGGATGCTTTAAATCTCAGCAATAAATTGCTGGACGGATTTGCAGCCGGGGAAATCAGTGAGATTTATCTTGCTTATACCAATTTTAAAAATACGGTAGTGCATATTCCCAAGATGCTCAAACTGTTGCCGGTAGAGGTTGCAAAACAGGAAGTGGAAGAAAAAGCCGAAAAAGAAGGTCCGACGATTCCGATGAATTTTGAACCGGAGGATGAAGAGGCTCTGAACATGCTGATTCCGAAATACATCACAAGCCTTATTTATGGCGCAATGGTGGAAGCGGTAGCCAGTGAAAACGGAGCCAGAATGCAGGCAATGGATTCCGCAACAAGCAATGCTGAGGAAATGATTAGCAAACTGACGCTGATGTATAACAGAGCCCGTCAGGGTTCCATTACACAGGAATTAACAGAAATTATTGCCGGTGCTGAAGCAATTAGTTGATGATGTGAGCTGAAATGTTCCGCTTGCAGAAATAGACAGACTGAGCAATCAGTCGATGGAAGTACCGGTATTTAGAAAGGAAATTAGAATGGCAGATATGAAGAATATAGGTGAAATTACCCAGATTATCGGTGCCGTACTGGATATTAAGTTTACAGAAGGAAAACTTCCGGAAATCAATGAAGCAATTAATATCCCATTAAAAAACGGTGGCAGACTGGTGGTAGAAGTATCCCAGCACCTGGGTGATGATACAGTCAGATGTATTGCCATGGGTCCTACCGACGGACTTGTCAGAGGAATGGAGGCACAGGCAACTGGTGCTCCGATTACCGTTCCGGTTGGCGAGAATACGCTGGGTCGTATGTTTAACGTTTTAGGTGACCCTATCGATAATAAACCAGCACCGGAAGCTGTAGAATATTCTCCTATCCATAGACCAGCACCGGAATTTGCAGAACAGTCCACCCATCAGGAACTGTTAGAGACAGGTATTAAAGTTGTTGACCTGCTCTGCCCTTACCAGAAAGGTGGTAAGATCGGTCTGTTTGGTGGTGCCGGCGTTGGAAAGACAGTTCTGATTCAGGAGCTGATTCGTAATATTGCTACAGAGCACGGTGGATATTCCGTATTCACAGGCGTAGGTGAAAGAACAAGAGAAGGTAATGACCTCTACTACGAAATGATCGAGTCAGGGGTTATTGATAAAACGACCATGGTATTTGGTCAGATGAATGAGCCGCCGGGAGCCAGAATGAGAGTTGGTCTTACCGGTCTTACCATGGCAGAGTATTTCCGTGATAAAGGCGGAAAAGATGTGCTTTTATTCATTGATAACATTTTCCGTTTCACACAGGCTGGTTCTGAAGTGTCCGCACTTTTGGGACGTATGCCATCTGCGGTAGGTTATCAGCCTACACTGCAGACGGAAATGGGTGCACTGCAGGAAAGAATCACTTCTACAAAGAATGGTTCCATTACATCTGTTCAGGCTGTTTATGTGCCGGCGGATGACTTAACTGACCCTGCTCCTGCTACAACATTTGCTCATCTGGACGCAACTACAGTACTTTCCCGTTCCATCGTAGAATTGGGTATTTATCCGGCGGTTGATCCGCTGGAGTCCACTTCCAGAATTCTGGATCCGAGAATTCTCGGAGAAGAGCATTATAAAGTAGCCAGAGATGTTCAGGAGATACTCCAGAAGTATAAAGAACTGCAGGATATTATCGCAATTCTTGGTATGGATGAGCTTTCAGAAGATGATAAGCTTACTGTAGCCAGAGCGCGTAAAGTACAGAGATTCCTTTCACAGCCGTTCTTCGTGGCA
>CAMFGH010000024.1 GCA_945949875.1 uncultured bacterium | reverse complement strand
CACCATAATGAACATTCACGGCGCCGACCGGTCCTGCGAAGAACGGATATTTGAAGGTTTTTCCAAACAGTTCCACAGAGGTGTCAACTGGACTGTTTTCAAACAGGGTATCCATATTGACTCTGATCTCCTGCCATTTGTCATAGTTGCGGATGGCGCCATCTCCACTTCCCTTGGCTCCTGGGCCCGGAATCTGATTTCTGCAGGCTCTGCCATTACAAACCGGGCACGCCTTGCAATACTTTCCGATACATTCCCTTGCATTTTCTAAAACTTCCTGGTAATTCATTTCTTTTCTCTTCTCCTTTCGCTTCTTTTTATTTTCGTTTCTTTCTATTTTCAGTTCTTTCTCTTTCCGGTTATTCCGATCTCCGGTTATTGCAGGATTCCGCTATTCCTGTCTCTGGTTATTTCCTTCTTTTTCCTACTTTCTGTATATTCGGATATATCTGCCATCATTTACCTGCGTATATCCAAAATCATTTTCAATATATTTCATGATATAACTGTCCGGATCGGTCATCAGCTCCCCGTACCAGCAATCCACAATGATAACATTAGGTTCCTTCTCCGGAAACATCTTCCAATAATCAATCAGCCTCTCATCATAGGCAGTAGGATTGACAATGGAAAAATGGGAGATGGTTACGTCTTTGAACAGGTACTGGGTGGTTCCAAGGTTCATGACTTGATCTACCACGATCATGACTCTGTCACCATCCTGCAAATAAGTCTGCCAGTCCTCATAGTCACAGTTATACACATAAGCCCCCATATAATTGGAGATGGTTCCCATAGCCGGTCCGTATTTCAAAATCCCGCCACTTTCCAGCACGTTGTTGTAGGAAGTACCGGAACGGAGCGTATACCCTTTTCCAAATATGGCTGTCAGGCACCAGACCACCAGCATCAGGTATATCCATGCTCTAACCGGTCTTTCATTCATACAGACTGGCCTTTTGTCATCCCAATCTGCCACCTTTCCTTCGCGGGCTACAGCTTCACCTTCGCAGGCCACAGCCCCACCTTCACAATCCACCGTTTCGGTCTGCTGCAAAAATAGTGCCATGGCAAAGAAAGCCGCCAGCATGGCATGGGGCAGAGAATCTATCAATGTAAGATCAGTCAGATAAACAACTGCTATCAGCGAAATCCCGGAACCGATGATTCCGTCCAACAGAATCCGCCTGGTCTGTATCCCTGCCTGCATCTGCGTCTCCGTCGGCATTCCCGCCTGCGACGCTTCTGTGCCTTTATCTACCGCCCTGTTCATCCCTTGCTTTTTCCGAATCTTACCATATCCTGCCAGTCCCACAACGGTTATCACCACCAGGTGGATCTGCATGGTTTCGTATCCCTGATTCAGAACAGTCCAGTAAATCACCTCTAGCACACAGGCAAACAGAACAGCGAGACAAACCCGGTCATCTCTTCTGCACTTTTCCAGAGGACTTTTGAAAAGTCTCTCCACAAGCAGCGCCATAGCTATGACCAGTGCAGTCAAAATCCCCAGATAGAGCAGATTGCCGACCACAGAAAACAGCTTCTGGGAAAGAGATACTCCATGGGTCACATCCCCTGCCAGAATCAGGGAAATAGTCTCCAATAATTCGGAAAGGGTTCTTCCCCGAAGCAGCATCCCCAGATAGGTCGTTCCACAAAACACGCAGATTCCTGTAAGAATTCCCATATCCTTCCATTTCGTAGCATCTGACCTGCGATATAAGATGGCCAATACAAAAGGATACAGAATCAGGCAGGAAGGGTAAGATAATACCTCAAGCACCAGACAGAAAGCTGCTAAAATCAGATATTTGACCGTTTTTTCTTTTCGATAGTACTGAAGCAGAAACAGCATCATCAACGTAAAAAACCAGACCTGCATGATACCAAACTCCGGCATGATGATCTGCTTCGGAATGGTATTATAATAAATCAGCGCCAGCAGCCAGGCATATCGTGGCTGCACAATTTCTTTCAAAACCCTGTAAAAGTAAAGACTCACGCACAGATGGATCCATGTACCTGCCAGTCTCAGGTACAGCACGATCCCGGTAGTCCCAAACAGGTGCAGATAGGGTTTCATCAGAAGGCTGCACAGAAAGGCAGAGGACTGATGAGGCTCCCACATACTGTAAAACAACCGCTCCCCCGTTGCGTTCCGGTAGGACATCACCAGCTGATATTCCTCATCCAGACCGTAAGCAAAAAAAAGCATTTTTACAGATGCAAAAATGCTTAACACAATCAATATGACAGAAATCTGTTTTTGATACTGTAATATGCTTTTCTTTGTTTTCATACAAATAAAATCTATTCCTTGTCCTTCTTACCCTCTTCCACCTCATCAATGATATAAGGCGGTCTGGTTCTGGCAGCATCCAGTGTTCTCCAGATGTACTCTCCCAGAATTCCAAGCATCAGCATAATCAAACCGGTAGCACACAGAACCACACACATAAGAGATGCCCATCCGGCAATCGGTGTGCCTTTTGTCACTTTCTCAACAATAACACTGATCAGTAAAATAACAGCAAGAATATTAAAGATAATACCGATGGTGGACATAAAACGCAGAGGGAAATAGGAAAAGCTCATGACAGAGTCCATAACCAGTTTGACCTTTTTGGATAAAGTCCATCTGGATTTCCCAACCTCACGATCCTGTCGTACAAAATAAATCTTATCTGTTTTAAACCCTACCCAGAGAACCTGCAGGGTAAGAGAAGAATTCTTTTCATCCAGTCGTTCCAGTACTTCAATGACCTTCCGGTCTACCAGATAACAGTCACAGCCGCCAACCGGCATATTTTTGTTCACGATCTTACGGATCAGTGCATAATACATGTTGGCAAAGAAAACCTTTACCGGATTTTCCTTTCTTTCCTTACGCACTGCCAGAACGACCTTATTTCCCCGTTTCCAGCTCTCATACATTTCCAATATAATGGTGGAATCTTCCTGCAGATCCGCCTGTTTTGTCACAGCGCAGTCACCGGTACATGCAGACAGTCCGGCAAGGAGGGCCGCATGCTCTCCGAAATTTCTGGAAAGCTTCACACATTTGATATTGGAATCCTGCATCCGCAGCTGATTCATGATCTCCCAGGAATTATCACCGGAGCCATCGTCTACAAAAACTATTTCGTAGTCACCCAGTTTTCCCAGGATTTTTTCTTTCATGTCTGCATACAAAAGCTCCAGTGTATCGGAGTTGTAATAAACAGGAACAACAATTGAAATCTTACTCATATTACTCTTCTGCCTTTTTCATCATTTCTAAATAAGTATCGTAATCTCTGATATATTCCTCACTGTCATAATGCTCATTGGATAAAACCAACAAAACAGAATCCGGCGAGAAATCATACATTTCTTTCCAGACATTATTTTTTAAATAAAGTCCCATTCTGGGCTTATTCAGTTCCACAATACAGGATTCTGAACCATTGTCTACTTTTACCTTACTGGTTCCGGAAACATTGATCAATACGAACTCGGAACGAAGGTTTGCATGGCTTCCACGAACCACCTCAGAATCAGAGCCATAAATGTAAAATATTCTCTTGATATCAAAAGGAATGGCTATGCCGCCTTCTACCACCACCAGATTTCCTCGTTCATCACCCAGATCCGGGAAATTCAGAATCTGCATTTGTTCTTCTAATTTTGGCATATTTTCTTTATCCTTACAAAGATTTTCGTTGCAATATAATCCCCTGATTATTGCACTAAGATTTATTGCACTCAAGTTGACTGCTTTTAGTCACATTTCATTCTTTATTTGAATGCATTGATTGCATCAATGACATACTGCTGTTCTTCCTCGGTCATTCCATTATACAGCGGAATGGAAAGAACGGTATCTGCATAGTTCTCCGTAATCGGGAACTCTCCCTTTTTATGTCCCAGATATTGATATGCTTCCGACAAATGTGGCGGAATGGGATAATGGATGATGGTACCGATCTGTTTTTCATTCAGATAAGCGATCAGCTCCTCCCGCCGGTCACAGCGGATCACATACTGATGCCATACGGTACTTGTGTTTTCCCGTTCCTTCGGTAAATAGATGCTGGGATTACACAATTTGTTTGTGTAATTGGCACAAAGTCGTTTTCTTTCTTCTGTAATCTCATCCATGTGACTTAAGCGAACATTCAGAAGTCCGGCCTGCAACTCATCCAGTCTGGAATTGGCACCAACCACTTTATTATAATAACGTTTTTCACTGCCATAATTTCGATAGATTCTGGTTTCTTCTGCAATCTTGGGATCATTGGTCACCAGTGCACCTGCATCTCCAAAGGCTCCCAGATTCTTGGAAGGATAAAAAGAAAAACACCCCACATCTCCGAAAGTACCGGTCATTTTCCCTTTATAGGTGGCACCATGTGACTGGGCACAATCCTCAATCAGTTTCAGATTATATTTTTTACACAGGGAAACAATCTTATCCATATCCGCAACATGGCCATACAAATGAACGACCATGATTGCCTTGGTTTTTTCTGTGATCTTCTCTTCGATTTTGTCTGCGTCGATCTGGAAATACTCATCCGGCTCTGTGAAGATCGGAGTTGCCCCATTCATGGAAATTCCCATGACGCTGGCAATGTATGTATTTGCCTGAACGATCACCTCATCTCCCGGGCCGATGCCCAGCATTTTGCACCCAATCCAGAGTGCGTCCAGTCCACTGGCAAGTCCCACACAGTAAGAAGCTCCTGTATATTCTGCAAATCTTTCTTCAAATGTTTTTACTTCATTTCCCAGCACATACCACCCGGAGCGAAGTACAGAAAGCGCCTTTTCTTCAAACTCCTGCTGGTATTTCTGAAAACCGTAATCCATACGGTTTGGCATTATTTTCATCATAAAACCGTTATCTCATTTCGCTATATTTCTTATTTCGTTCTATTTCTTCTTTATTTCTTCTTTATTTCCACTTTTCTGTTTCTTTTCGGAATCTTTTCAGCCTCTTATGAATACTTATTTCCGCTTCCGGTATGCCCAGAATTTATTTAACAAAAAATTAATTGGAACCGTAATGATCAAATTCACAAAGGTGGCAATATAATGGGGGATTCCAAACAGCCTTTCTTCGATAAAGAGCAAAACTCCCATTAAAATCAGTTCCGTAAATGCATAGGAAGCATATACCTTGGCCAGTGCCAGATACCAGGGCTGCTTGTCCTTTTCAAACACAAACCTGCTGTTCAGCAGATAGGAAATCAGTACCGTGATCAGAAAGGCAAACAGATTACTGATCTGTTCATGCAGTCCAAAAGCATAGTAACAGACATTCGTAATTCCGTAAGACAGAACCGTATTCAACAGGCCGATCAGTCCAAATCCCACAAACTGCAGCATCCCCTGTGGTATTTTAGAGGTCCATTTTTTTAGCATACGATTTTGAACCAGTCTTTCTCATCCAGATCTACTACTGTGCAGTCATTGGCATAAATACATTCCGGTAAAATGATCATGGCATGAAGAACATCCTCATGAAGCGGCAATGGACATAAATGCCAGATTGCTGTATTTAATTTCACCATACATCCTTTTGGTACGATAAAGGCCTGTGCCAGCTCCGGAACCGGTGTTCCTCCGGATGCCGGTGCAACGTGAATGAGCATATCATCATTTAAAGCGATGATACCTTCCCATGTGGTGGTATGATATTCTGCCTGTTTGATGATTCTGTCGTCTTTTTTTACCTCGATGGGTGAAAAAGCGATGCTGCCAACACAGCTGCCGGAAATGCGATCCGGGTAAAAGGAATGGATCGCCCCCTGTAAAGCATGTCCGGTTGGATTTACCATATTACAAAATGTCCCAAATGGTGCAAATGATTCTACTGTTATAGGAACTGCTTTTAATTCTCTCATAGCTTCTCTCCTTTTCTCTGCATGTTTTCGATGCTTTCTCCGTACCTTCTCAATATTGTCTCTATTTTTTCATGATGCGCACTCTGTTCGTGCACACAAGTCCACTGTTAACGTACATTTTACCAGTTTTTACGCCTTATGTGAAGCAAATATTACAAACCTCTCAATCAGACTATTATTTGTGTTAAATCATTTCTCAAGCATCTGAAGCCGACTATTTCTCAGATAGCTGTCCCAAATCATTTCACAAACATCCGGATCATACGATCATGTAGCTTGGTATATGGCTGATACCGCATGGGCAGGTCGATCCAGGTTTTCTTGTCCACAATGCTCTTCTCATGGGAAAAAGTTTGGAAACCGTCTTTTCCATGATAGGATCCCATACCGCTTTCTCCAAATCCGCCAAATCCCATTTCGCTGGTAGCAAGATGAATCACCACATCATTGACGCAGCCACCGCCGAATCCGCAGCCGGCCATTACTTTCTTGCAGATTTTTTTGTCGGAAGTAAACAGATAAAGGGCCAGCGGATGTCCGCCATCATTGATATGCTGCATGGCCTGGTCAATGGATTCATAGGTAAGGATGGGCAGGATCGGTCCAAAGATTTCCTCCTGCATCGCTGCATCCGTAAACTCCACCTGATCCATAATGGTAGGCTCGATCTGAAGGGTTTCCGGACTGTTTTTCCCGCCGCAAACCACTTTTTCCTGATCTATCAGGCCCAGGAGACGACCAAAATGTTTTTCATTCACAATCTTCCCATAATTCGGGTTTTCTAAGGGTTCTTTTCCATATTGAATCTGAATCTGCTTTTTCAGTTCCTGTATCAGTGGTTCCTTCACTGATGGGTCACAGTAAATATAATCCGGTGCCACACAGGTCTGTCCACAGTTTAAGTATTTGCCAAATACGATTCTCTTCGCTGCCAGTTTGATGTCTGCACTTTTTTCGATGATACATGGACTTTTTCCGCCCAGCTCCAGTGTAACAGGAGTCAGGTGCACAGAAGCCTTCCGCATCACTTCTTTTCCCACATTCAGGCTTCCCGTAAAGAAAATGTAATCAAATTTCTGGTCCAGAAGCTTTGTATTTTCTGCTCTTCCCCCGGTTACCACAGCCACATATTCCGGATCAAAGATTTCGCCGATCATCCGGTTTATCACTTCGCTGGTGCAGGGAGAATAGGCACTGGGCTTCACCACTGCTGTATTTCCTGCTGCAAGGGCATCCACCAACGGGTCCAATGTAAGAAGCAGGGGATAATTCCATGGACTCATGATCAGGGTCACACCGTATGGTGATGGCTTTTTATAACTTCTGGAAGCAAACTGTGCCAAAGGAGTCTTCACCCTTTTTTCTCTGGCAAAAGCCCTCATATGCTTTAACATATAGGTGATCTCACTGGCCACCAGACCGATTTCACACATATAAGATTCGGAATGGCTTTTTCCCAGATCTTTTTTCAGGGCTTCTGCGATTTCATATTCATAACGGAGCAGTGCCTCTTTCAGCTTTTGCAGTGCTTTTCTACGGAATTCCAGATCCAGTGTTTTTCCCTGATAGAAAAAGGCTCTCTGCTTTTCCACCAGTTCTTCTATGGAATAGGACTGCTTTTCCAGTATTTGCTCGTAAAACATCTGTAACTCCTTTGCATTCCACATCACAGGAACCGGATAAAGAGGATTTGCTTCTTTATCCGCATAGCGGGAAAGTTTTGGAATGTCCTCTTTTTCTAATTCCGGTATGATATCCCCGATTCCGAATTTCTTTTTCAGCTCTTTTATTTCCAGAATAAAACTTCTTGCCAGATCCTCCCGGGTCATATCCTGAGGCTCTTTCCCCATGGTCTCTGCCAGGCGCTGCTTCAGACCTGCCTCTTCTGCCAGCCTTGCCAGTTTTTTATGTATCTTTTTTCCATACGCTTCCAGTACATTGGGAAGGAGCACTGCATTGGCCAGGCCGTGAGGCACATTGTATTCCCCACCCAGTGTATGAGCCACTGCATGCGCATTTCCCACATAAGACTTAGTAAAAGCACAGCCGGCATAATAAGACGCTGTCAGCATATTTTTTCGTGCCTCCAGATTCTTTCCATCCAGATAGGCCTTTTCCAGATTTTCAAAAATCAGCCTTACTGCCTTTATACTTTCCGCTCTGGTGTCTTTGGTGGTGGAATTACCGATATAGGCTTCGACTGCATGAGTCAGTGCATCCATCCCCGTAGTCGCAGTAATATGCGGTGGCAGACTGATGGTCACAGATGGGTCCAGCACCGCATATTTTGGAATCAGCGGAAAATCGCTGATGGCATATTTATGTTTTGTTTCACTGTCCTTGATCACCGCTGCCAATGTGGTTTCGCTACCGGTTCCGGCTGTGGTTGGTATAGCGATCAGGGTCGGTATTTTTTTGTGTATCTTTAAAATTCCTTTCATTTGTGCCAGACTTTTATTCGGTCTGGCCACCCGGGCCCCCAGTGCTTTGGCACAGTCCATACTGGAGCCACCACCAAAGCCAATGATCAGATCACATTCATTTTGACTGTAAAGGTCAAGTGCTTCCTGTACATTTTTTGTGGTGGGGTTGGGCGATGTTTTATCATAATAAACATATGGTATCTGTCTTTCTTCCAGCACATTTCGCAGTTCGTTTGTCAGACCCAGTCTGCTGATCCCCTCATCCGTAATCAAGATCGGCTTTCTGCTTTTTTCCTTCAGGATAACATCCGGGATATCCTGCATCCGGGAAATGATCTCCGGCTCCCGATATGGCAGAAGCGGAATCACCATATGAAATGCCTTTTGAAAGATTCTGCAATATGTTTTTCGGATAAAGTTCATTTCTGTTTTTCTCCCATGTAGAAAAAAATGATTTATAACAGCATTCTATCCTTTTTTCTGTTTCTTTGCACCTATTATTTCATTTTTCGGCGTTTCACTATATCATTTCCTATATCATTTCCTATATCTTTGCCCATATCTTACAAAAAGCTCATTCCCCAGTAGATCAGTCCCAGTACCCAGCTACTGAATATCCCATACAGTATGACCGGCCCTGCAATGGTAAAAATCTTGCAGCCGATTCCATATACTTGTCCTTCTTTCTGATATTCCACTGCTGCCGATGCAACAGAATTGGCAAAGCCTGTGATCGGCACCAGTGCTCCTGCCCCTCCGACTTTCACAAGAGGTGCATACAGGTTAAATCCTGTTAAAATGGCACTGGCCAAAACAAGCAGCATGGAGCACCACCTGCCCGCCATCTCTTGATCCAGACCAAAATATCCGGTTCCGATATTCTGAATAGCCTGTCCGATCACGCAAATAATGCCCCCTACCACGAATGCCTTTAACATCTGTGGCAGCAGGCTGTTTTTCGGTGTAATCTGTTTTACATAATCGGCATAATCCTTTTTCTTTTGCTTTTCTGCTGTATTTCCTTCCAAAATACCTTCTATTTTCTCTTTTCCATTTCCCTTTTCCAACTCACTTTTCACCATGACTTATTCTCCCCTCGTCTCTATCCTAACTTCTATCTTATTGTAATGAATTTTCTTTCCTATTCCCTGCTACGAAAACGCTGCCCGGTGCATGAAGGATGCTATTCCCGTAGACGCTGAGAGGCGCATGAAGGATGCTGTTCCAGCCACAGACTGTATAAAAACGCCAGCACTTAATGAGCAGTGCCTTATGGTACTGCGAATTTAGTACTGCTGCGTTTTTAACCAAGCGCAAGCGGGTCTGTGATGGAATAGCATCCTTCATGCGCCTCTCAGCGTCTACCGAACAGTATCATTCATGCACCCACCCCTCTTTCCGATCAGAGAGCATAATACCTAAATTCATTACAACAAACTCAAATACTGTTAGAAATAAGTCTGCGCAAAATCCCCCCTTTTATTCCGGCAAAAACCACAAATGAAAAAATCCTCCCACCATTTTTCCAACTGCCACTGCGATGACCGCAATTCCAAGGCCATGGCGAAAGCTGATCCTTCTGGTAAATATGGGAATACTGTCCAGCATCTCTGCGATTGCCATGGCAAGACATCCTACAAATATGCCGGTGGAAAAACCGGAAAGAACCAGCAGTGTCCGGCTCACCAGAAAAAAAATATTCCGTAATATTCCCCATCTTTCTCCCATATACCAGAACCAGTTCCGGAAAAAAAGTCCCACTTTTCCGGCGATGGGTATGACACTGCAGACTGCTCCCAGCAAGGTGCCCAGTATGATTCCGTTTTCATATTTTATGATATAGCTTGCGGTTCCTGTCTTCCCGGCGAATCTGGGGGTAAGGCCCACGGAAAGCAGCACGGTAAACACCCCTCCGGATACCAGCATTCCGGAAGAAATACCAAAAACAACGATCATAATATTTTGAACGATTTCATTCATTCCCCAAAGTTTTTCTATGAACCACAATCGATTTTCAACCCCTCTCTTTCTGCATTTTCTACCAGTGTTTTTTCCACATCATCCTCATAGGTTTTCATTTCTACTTCAATCGGGGTAGGGTCGGACGTGATTTTCCGTTTTCCCACATGATTAAAGAAAAGGATGATTCCGGAAGCCAGTCCGATACAGTAGGCTACTTCCAGAATCGTAAAGCCATCGTTTTCTTCTCCGGTAAAAAGAAAATAAATGCTTTCAAATACACTGCGGATATCAATGTCATTATGAAATGCCATAATCGTAAATCCTGCGCCGAAAAAGCAGATCATGGTTACAAACAGGATCTTTAAAACAATCCATACCGACTTTTCCTCCTTGTATGGAATATGTTTCATAATGAAATCGCTTTCTCCCAGATTTTCCACATCTTCCTGTGGTGCAACCTGTCCAATCTTTTCGATCACTGCCATCGCACTCATGACACATGTGTCTTTTTTCCCTTCTTTAAAGCGATACAGCTTGATATTCTTTACTTTTTCCATCAGGGCACTGTCTTCACAGTATACCGATGCCACATCTTTCAAAAACATTTCTCTTTTTGTACTCTGTGTACATCTCTCTATTTTGATATATATCATAAGTCCCCCTTCTTTCTATCCGGTTCTTTTCCTCAGATTCTTTCGATCAGTTTCTATGAAATTCTTTCGATCAGTTTTTCATCAGATTCTTTCCGTTTTCTTCTTTCCTCAGACTTCCAGTACTTTCTCACGCATTTTCTGCAGGATCTTTTTTTCCAGTCTGCTGACCTGAACCTGGCTGATTCCCAGCCTTCTGGCGATTTCCACCTGGGTCTTTCCCTGAAAATACCGCAGCAGTATCAATTCCTTTTCCGTCCCCTGCAGCTCGTCCAACAGCTGACTGACCAACATCTGATTCAGCAGATATTCTTTTTCATTCTGGTCTCCCATCAGCTGATCGATCAGATAGATTTCATTTCCATCGCTCTGGTAAACGGATTTATAGATGGACTCTACTTCCACTCCTGCTTCCAGCGCCATGACAATATCGTCAAGTGACAGACCTGTCTCTTTTTGCAATTCCTGAAGTGTTGGTTCCCTGCCCAGTACATATTGCAGGCGTTCTCTGGCCTGTGTGATCTTCCACCCGTTTTCCTTGACCGATCTGCTCACTTTCACCATTCCATCATCCCGGAGAAATCTTTTAATTTCTCCGGAGATCATCGGCACCGCATAGGTGGAAAATTTCACATCAAACTGTAAATCAAATTTGTCGATTGCTTTCATTAATCCGATGCACCCGATCTGAAACAGATCTTCCGGGTCATATCCCCGGCCCACAAAACGTTTTACGATATGATGCACCAGTCCCAAATTATTCTCAATCAGTACCTCTCTTGCTTCTTTATCTCCTGCATGGGATCTTTCGATCAATACAGAAGTTTCTTCCATGGCTATTCCTCATCCGAAAGCCATGGGCTGCTGCCCAGCTTTTTCTCCATGACTACTTTCGTCCCCACATTTGGTACGGAAAAAACCTTAAGATCGTCCATAAATGCCTCCATAAAGGCAAATCCCATACCGGATCTTTCCAGCTCAGGCTTGGTGGTGTAAAGTGGCTCCATGGCCTGCTCAATATCCTCGATTCCTTTTCCGCTGTCTTCTATTTCGATATGTAAAATATCCCCTGAAATGCAGCATTTCATTCGGATTTTCCCATTGCTGATTTCTCTTGGACATCCCATTCTTCCCGGTATATAACCGGCCACATTTTCATATCCGTGGATTACTGCATTGGTTACCGCTTCCGAAACAGCAGTTTTTACATCTGCCATTTCTTCCAGCGTTGGGTTCAGGGGTGCCACGAATGCCGATACAGCCATTCGGGCAAACCCCTCATTATAGGAAATCGCTTCAAATTCCATTTCCAGAGAATTGTCATATCCTCTTTTTACAACGGTTTCTGCTTTCTTTAATTCTTTTGATCCCACCACGCTCATCATATATTTCTCTCCTCCAGAATATCCATTACTTTTGTAAGCCCCGATACATACAGGATTCTGCGAATCTGATGATCGGCATGAATGGCATACACTTTCCCTCCAAGACAGGATATTTTTTTATATCTGCCAATAATAATTCCAATTCCCGAACTATCCATAAATCTGGTTTCTTCAAAGTCAAAAACAATGTTGTGTACATCATCTTTTAAAAGAAAAGCATCCGCTTTGCTGCTGATCGCCCCGGATTGGTGATGATCGATTTCTTCCGGCATCTTGACCATAAGATAATGGTCGATCACCTTAAATTCTGCCCCCATTTCAATTTTCCTCCTTTACATTTTTAAAAAGCAAAAGAGAACGTATTTTTTTCATACGTTCTCTTTTGTATCTTTCCATATTTTATTCGATTGACCCAGTTCTACCGGGCACTTTCTATTTTCCTGGATATCTCAATTCTACCGGGCACTTTCTATTTTCCCGGATATCAAGATTCTACTGGGCACTTTCTATCTCTTCCAGATACTCCCGGCTCTTCCGTGCCCGTTCCGTATCCGGATAAAGCTCTACGATCTTCTGATAATAGATTGCCGCGTTTTCAGCGTCTCCGCTATGATAGTACGCATTGCCCAGATTATAAAGGATGTCTATATTAGTTTCATCATAAATGTATGCTTTCTGCAGATTACTGATAGCATCCGGATACATTTCTTTCTTCAACGCATCCACGCCATCATTATAATATTCTACTGCCACCACCGGACCAACATTTAGAAGCAGTGTCTGGTACACGGACTGGAAGGTTTCCGAAGTCTCCTCCAGAATCGTCTCACCCTGGATTCTTTCCAGATATTCTGCCACGCTCTGCACGTCCTCCGGATTGGTCAAATAGCAGTTGATAGCTTCCATCATATCATCCATGGTCTGAAGGGTTCCGTCTGTTCCGATGTATGCCTCCAATTGCGTGTGAAGCTCATCCTTTTCCCTTTGCAGGGTACTCAGCTGTAACTGCAGTTCATCGATGGTAGCCGATTTTGCGGTAAGCTGTTCACTTACCGTCTTCAGCTGCTGCGATACATCCGATTTAGCCGACTGTATCCTTGCCGGAAGAATCAGAAATACCGCCATAGCCGCACCGATAGCAATGCCGATGGCCAGATAGGCAATGGCTGAAAGGCTTACCCCCTTGGGTTCTTTCACATCAATAGGCTGAATGATGGTCTCATTACCGCTTTGATACCGGAAAATCTCTTCTCCGTCTTTTTTCTTCTTTTTCTTCGGTGTTTTAATGTTGGCAGTTTCCTCCGGATGCAGCATAATGTCTACTTCCTTCATATAACGCTTGGTAACTGTATTTCCAACATCGATCTTTTCACATTTGCGAAGCTCTTTTTCTGCTCTGGGCCAATCCTCTGCATCAATATACAGAAGGGCCAGCAGTTGATGCGCTCTTATGAACTTCGGATTCAGGGAAAGCACCTTTTTCAGCTGTATGATCGCCAGATCCTTGGAATCCTGATTACAGTACAAAAGTGCCTGATTGTATTTTTTTATAGTCTGATTGATGGTCTCAAGCTTGGTTGGGTTGCTCTGAACCATATCGATATAATCATCTGCAATATTCTTTTTCGGGCGGAGATTTTTACTGATGACCCACTCACTGAGAGCCGCCACCACTTCTCCGGTTTCAAAATACACCAGTCCCAGAAGATTTCTGGCCTCTACATTATTTTTA
Organism: uncultured bacterium; assembly: GCA_945949875.1. Taxonomy (GTDB): domain Bacteria; phylum Bacillota; class Clostridia; order Lachnospirales; family Lachnospiraceae; genus 1XD8-76. Next base: position 17,188 of record CAMFGH010000024.1, on the reverse strand, counting down.
TTAAACTTTAAGCTCTGCCTCAAGCTGTTGATCGCGCCAGAAAGATCCCGGACGCTGGCTTTCTCCAATCCCTCATTATAAAAGCGATTGGACAACATCATAATCTTTTTATATAATGAAACATCTGCCCCACATGCGGTACAAAAATCATGTTCCGACAGCTGGCAGCCACAATTATAACAATTCATCCACGATTCCCTCTTACTATTCGGCTTCTTCCTCTTCTTCCTCTATTCTTGCTTCCTTTACGATTTTCACCATAAGATCAGCCATATCGGTCAAATCCTGGTTATAGATTGCTTCTGCAGCATCTTCCACTTCCAGGCTTGGATGAAATTTTTTTATCTCTTCGTCAAAATTAATCATTCTATTTTAATCTCCATTTCACACTGCAGCCGGCGATCCATTCAGACTACTCTTTCAGATCATTCTTCCAGATTGCCCTACAGATCAGCCTCTCAGGTCTTCTTCCAGACTGCTTTCCGGATTTTCCTGCTCCAGCATCGCTTTGATCTGGCCCACCAGATACAGCGATCCTGCCACATAGAGCTGATCCTCTTTCCCTTTTTCCCGGAGGCTTTCCTGAAAGGCTTCTTCCACGCTTTCAAAGATCTGCTTCTCCGCTACCGGAAATAGATCTGCAATCTGTTTCATATCTGCTCTGCGGCTGCTTTCAAGGGGTGCGAGAACCACCTTATCAAAAAGTGCTGCTTCCACCAGCTCTTCTGCCATAGTTCTATAATCTTTATCCGACACAACAGAAAAAAGTAATACTCTTTTTCCCGTGCATGGCCTGTGTTTTACTGTTTCCAGAAATGCTCTGATACCATCTCCGTTATGAGCTCCATCCAGATACACTCCGGCGAAGATCTCTTCCATCCGTCCTGCCCAGCTGGCTCTAAGTAAGCCTTCTCTTAAATGTTCTTCGGATATCTCTGCAATTTCCTTCTGATTTAGAATCACCGAAGCCTGCACGCATAGTGCCGCGTTCTCCATCTGATATAATGCCCCGGTTGAGAGACAAAAAATATCATTTTTATAATACCCAGTGTGATAAGAAAAATCAATGCCTTTCTTGTGAACTTTCTCTAAAATCACTTTCTTTGGATTGACAGGATGCCCCGAAACATGTGCCTTTCGGACAGCATCTTCCATGATTTCGACAACACCTCTCTCACTTGCCAGATAAACTGCATCTGCACCGCCCTTTATGATCCCGGCTTTTTCCGCTGCTATTTTGGGAATGGTATCTCCCAGATACTCGGTATGATCCAGACCGATTCTGGTAATTACGCTGAGCACCGGCGTCGGAAAAGAATTGGTGGCGTCCAGACGTCCACCCAGCCCTGTTTCCAAAATGATAAAATCCGGACGGTGGCGTTCAAAAAAAAGCATAGACATAAAATACAGATATTCAAAATAACTGGGATGATAGGAGGAAGAAAAGGTCTCCTGATATTTTTTTATCTGTTCCTTTATCTGCAGGAAAATGTCCGTGAACTCAGCTTCTCCGATCAGTTCACTACCGATCACATTATTTCCAAGCGGTTTGCTTCCGATCACCTTGTCTTCGGCTCTTTCGCTGCCGCCAATCCTCATGCGCTCCCGCACAGTAACCAGATGTGGAGAGGTAAAAGTGCCCACACGGTATCCACTGGTTGTCAGTATGGATTCCAGATAGCAGCAGACGGACCCCTTTCCATTGGTTCCTGCCACATGAATCACTTTGCTTTCGCTTCCCGGCTTCCCAATATATTCATAAAAATCCCTGGTCTGCTGCATGGTATTTTTTTTGATAAATTTAGGAATGTTCTCCAGATACGCTGCAGCCTCTTTATAGCTATTTTGAACAGACATGTTGTACTCCTTACCTATTTGTTGACACTCCCCACAGCTAAAGCCAGGGGTTTTACGACACATTGGATAAATTTCTATCTACTCACAATAAAACAACTGTTTAGGACTCTTGGGTTTATCCGGAATACTCATTTTGATGATTCCTTTGTCAACCAAAGGCATTACATGCGTCTGAATTGCATACGTTACCGAGTTTAATCCCAGATAATCACATATTTCTTTACGCGTTCTAGGTGTCTTACAAAACAGAATCAGTTCCTCATTTTCCATCCCTTTTGTTTCAGTAGCACCGGCACGTTCCCCGTGTTTGTACAATTTTACAATGAAACTTCCTCTTTCATCCAAAAATTCCGGTTGTGGCAAATTGTACTCCTGCATGGTTCTACGAATTGTTGGAATTCCGGAATAACGATTTTCCGTTACCTTCAGCACTTCCAATTCAGATGCAATTACCGGATTTCGTGTATCAGGCTGCACTTTTCCTAATTGATCAATCTTGATTCTTCCATATATTCCACCAGGATTTCTAATCTCCATTCGATCCTCAAACATGGTTATCTGTATAGGCATCCCCTCGGTATGAATGCTATAGTCACGATGCACTAATGCATTCAGTATTGCTTCTCTGATTGCCGCAACGGGATAATCCGTTCGATCCTCACGTTTTCCTGTGTGTGGATTGATAATGGTCTTTGTACGCATATTTTTCATCACAAATTGCATTGCACCATCAAGCATTTCTGAAATATTGCCCTCAATTCGCTGATTATCCAAGAATCGTTCGCCCTGCGTTCCAATGGTACCCATTTCCTTTCCCGGAACAACCGTTGCAATAATACATAACTGGGGAAAATATGCTTGCGGATAAAGACTGAAGTTTACGACAGCACTTAATGTAATCTTATTATTTCGCTTTATGCTCATTAATTCATATATTTCATCGTCCGGAATTGCAGCTAATCTCGTTTTTCCCTTTTTTAATAATTCTATATAATTTGCTAACATATCTTGATTCAGGGAAGCAAAGGACGCCCTCTCAATGGCTCGAATATCATCCTGATATTTCTTTCTATACGCCTCATAGCTATATACCTCATACTCCGTCATTGGTTCATCACTATCGCCAACACGTGTGAAAGAGCCTTTTACTCTACCTTTTCCCTGATAGAAAACAGGTCTATCCGTAATATCCGCCCCCGGTATTTCTGCAGAAACAAAAAACTTGTCATCCTTTTCAACAACCGTAAGCAAGGGTCTTACAACAGGTTCCATCTGCAGACATTGTTCATTTATTTTCTTTTGAATATCCTGAGGATCATATACTCCTACTTCTTTATAGTTCTGTTTCTCATCAACACCGAAAATAATGATTCCTCCATCGTCTTGATTGGAAAAACTAGACAAAGAATCATATAAATGTTTTGGACACCCATGTTCAGCACTCTTTATCTCTAATGTGGGCGTTTCACATTTAAGTTTCTGAATCAACTCCAATTTTTCAAGTAATTCTTCCTTTGTCATTTTAGTTCCTCCTGTTCATTTTTTACATTCTATCACTATTTTTTATTTTGTGCAAGGAACTTAAATTTTATTCAACGAACTCAAAAAGGAACTCAACCCATTTGAGTTCCTTTTTACTTATTTTCCTCTATCAATTCAAATATCTCGGTATCTATGGCTTCCATTTCACATGTCAGATACACAAAAAGTAGCTTTCCGGGAAAATATGACGTTACATATGAACTGCTCAACAGACTGGAAAAGCCCCGAGACAAAGTAATAGATACAAACTCCGGAAGGAATCATGAAAACAAAAATGCCATTCATGATGACCATGGAAATCAATCTGTTGCCTGTCAGGCTCATCAAATCCCATCCCGCTCTTATCAAACCACAATATTTATTTTCACCCCCAAAGATTAAAACGGTTACTTCCGGACAACAATGCAGACAAATAATTGGAACTTCCATATGGGTTATATGTTCCATATGGGTTATATATTCCATATGGGTTATATATTCCATATGGGTTATAGGCTCTGTTCAGATTAGTGGCTGTAGAAACAGCATTCTTTGAAATATTCTCTGCCATGCTTCCTACTCTGGAGGTAAAACTGGAGCTGCTTCCTATCGCAGCTTCTATCTCATCTATGGAGGAATTTTTAAATTTTGTTTCATCAATGGTGAGTGTCTTGTCACCATTTACTAAAATACCCACATTGGCAAGAGACTCGCTATTCTCCGTCGCTGCATTCTCCATCAGCTGTCTGTACACACGATTCAAGGAAGAATTATCATCCTTCATCCCGGACATTGTGCTGTTATAACCACTTACCATCTGTTTTGCCTGGCTGAAAACAGCATCCTTTGATCCGGTATTTCTTGCATTTTCAAATATATTGTTTTTTCCTGCCCTGCCAAGCGTGTAGGCACTGCTTCTGAGAGACTCTGCATTCTCTCCAAGCTTTATATATTTATCAACTGCAGTGGTATTACTGATCTGGCGATTTCGAGAGATACCCGAAGTCGTGGGTAGCTTTGTTCCGGCTGTGCTCTTTACATGAGAAGTTTTTCTGGAATAAGCTAATGGATTAACACTATTTGTATAACGATTCAGCATATTTCTTGTAATTCTCATAATCATCATCCTCCTGTACCTGGTGGTATTTTCTCTTTGTAAACATTATCGTTTACCCCTTTTCCAAAATAAACCACCTGTACACCACTGGACATTTTTATGAAATAACTGGATGCAGCCACTTCAGCCGGCTACCTTTTTTGAAGCATCACTGTCACGCAAAACTCATTTTTTTCTGTCGTTATCTGCATTTTCCCGAAATAGGCATCCGCTATCGCTAATACATTTCTAAGCCCCATTCCGTGATATTCTCCTTTCCCCACATCATCCATTTTCGTCGATATCGGCAGTCCATTGTTATCCCATCGAATGGCTTTCCCATCATAGGAATTTCTCACCGTGAGCAACACGCATGGTCCGGATGAAATAAGGGAAATAGAAATCCACCGATCCTTCTTCATCTCCATGCAGCCTTCTATCGCATTATCACAAAGATTGGATAAAATAATACCCATATCAAAATCTGCAATTCCTCCATCGTATGTGAAATCGGCGGACATATCTATTTGATTTTTCAGTGCTATTCTATATTTATCATTCAGTACAACATCACACAAAATATTGCCGGTGTCAAATTTCCCATCTATGTCTTCCATAGTCTTATTAAGCCTGTCCATGTATTCTTTGGAATCCTGCACCTGCCCGAGATCGATCAGCCCCTGTATTGTCTGCATATGATTTTTCATATCATGCCTCAGGCTTCTTAAATTTCCATATAAAACCTGCGCCTCCTCAAATCTGGCTTCCAACTGCTTAAGCCCCAATTCTCTTGATATTACACTTTCTCTTTCCAGCAAATATTTCTTATAGTTCGTAAATATAAAGATAGAGGCATACTCGCCTATCAAAAGCAGTACTGCTATCGTCGGTATTTTCCAAAGCATATCCGATGCCTGGTCATACAAAATAAAAACTTTATCTTCTAATGGTACCACACTGATCCGGACTATCATAAATGCCAAAATAATCCCGGCAATGCTGTGAACAGACAAAAATACAAATTCCATGGCTGTCATATCTGAGAGTTCAAGCTTTAGCCTCAAAAATGCATAGCACACAATCATGAAAATAAGTATATACATAACCATAAACACAATCTGCAGCAGGGCTGTCTGAAAATAAATCTGTTCCACCACATCGGGTGCATCCATATCTAATTTTGCATTCCATCCATTCCCCAAAAGCTGATAAAGACTGTTGGCAATCAGAAAGGACATGGTATGCAGATTATATAAAAACAACAGTAGAAATACCGGTTTTTCCCATTTGCAAAGTTTCCAATAGTACACATATATGATGCATACTACAAACACAGGGATATATCGGATAAGGGGCGGAATTTCTATAAAATCCAGAACGATCAGATAGCATGTGATTCCAGCAAAGAGAACGATTTTTCTCATTTTTTGCTCATGCTCTATCAAATAATTCCATAAAACAATGAAGCATCCCAGCAGCACAATCGTCCGAAGCACGGAGGACACTTCCATAATGACATTGCAGATACTCTCTGTCATATCCTACCTTCTTTCCACTTTAGATAATTCATATAAGCTGATGTAAATTCCTGATATCGGTACTTTGACATCATGAGCATTTCACCCAGCGACACCGTTACGGAGGCCCTGTCATATTTTTGTATGTACATCATGTTTACAATATATCCTTTATGAATTCTGAAAAATCGATGATCCAGATCCTTTTCAAGCTCACTCATAGCGCCATAATACTCAATGCTTTTGCCATTTATCAGATAGATCACATTCTTTCGGCTCTGACTTTCCACATAAACAATGCTGCCAATCGCAATGGTATAAATATTCCCTGCGCTCTTAATCGTCAAAACAACATCCTGTTCATGAATATGATCGATTACCTTTTTTGCCCTGGCGTAGGATTTGTCAAAGGCTTCATCGGACACCGGCTTTATCAGGAAATCAAACGCCTGAACAGAAAAAGCCTGGGCCATATATTCCTTGTACCCGGATACAAATACCATGAGTGGCAGACTCCCATAGGGAGAAATACGTGCATCTTCCTGACTTGCCCTAAGTAAATTGGCAATTTCCATCCCACCCATTCCCGGCATTTCGATATCAAGATATATCAGATCAAAATCACACATTTTCTCAGGAGTCATTTCAGAGGCTCCCATAAACTGCTCCACATTATCCCTGTTTCCCTGTAATTCAATTTTTGCTTTCAAATAATTTATTGCATTCACATCGTCATCACATATTGCAATTTTCATAGAATCACCCGTTTTATTATCAAATAATATTTTTGTTATGTATATTTAGATGTAGTAAATGGACAGTTTTTGGTAACAAATAGAGACCTTAGTCACACTAAGATCTCCGTTTTTCAAATGCTTTCCTATCTGTTTACAGTTCTTTTTTCATGCTCAAATGTTCTGGTCTACCGCAGCGCCCTTAATATCCTCTTCGATCAGCTTCATCTTACTCATCATATCTTTGATTTCCTGCTGTACTGCACTTACATCCGATGCCCCAATCGAAACTTCCTGAACCTTTTCCAGAATATCCTCTGTAAGTTCTTCATTCTCTTTCTTCTTCTCTTTAGCAGCATCGATCCGCGCTTCGATTTCTTCCTGTTTTTCTTTCTCAGCTTCGGCTTTTTCTTTTCTTTCCTCAGCCTCCTCATCGATATGTTCTTTGGCCTCATCCACCAGCATTCCAATGGCTTCCTCGGAAGCAGCCTCCAGCACTTCTTCTGCCTGCTTCTGTGCATCCTCCATGGTATGGGATTTCAGGCGTTCCAGTTTTGTTTCTCTGACAATCTGATTTTCTAATTTAATCTCTTTATCAGCCTCATACACCATATCTACATATGGGGCTTCATGGCCCAGCATCTCCAGGGATCTCTGCTGATATTCTGTCAATCCGTTTTTCTTAATCTTTTGTATGGCATCCATTTCATCTTTTGACAATTGGACTCCGGAACCGGGGAATCTGGATCTGACTTCTTTCTCAAGAAGTTTCAAATCTTTTTCTTCCTGACTGTCTTCCTCTATGGCATAATCATCTCTAAGAGCTACTCTTTTATCCTCAATTCTTTTTATTTTCCCACTGGCATATCCCTTTTCCTCTTGCAACGCCTTAATCCGTTCCCGTCTGGCACACAGTTCATCATCCATCTTCCGTTCATTTGCAAAGGCATCCCCAACTATCTTCATTGCTTTTTTCTTTGCTTCTTCTTTTTTGGTGGCAACAGGATCAAGCTTTGCCTGTAGCGCACTGCCATCAATGGATTTCCCGTTAGAAGTTTTATCGGATGCCCTGACAGCTATACTTGAAGTATTTGATTGTTCGCTATGACCGGTGCTGGTTGTATCACCGCCCACGAAAACTGATGTATTATTTACCCGCATAGGATTTCCTCCGATATCAGTATTTTAGTTAGACCTATAATTCTAATATCGGCATCATCTTATAATGGCTTTAATCTATTTTACATTTAACTGCATTCAAAACTTTTGACATCCGAATTTTCAAATATAAAAAAGGGGCTATGCAGCCCCTTTTCTCCAAATGGATAACTTCAACCATTCATTTTTACCACGAGAAATCATTCTCCCATCTTCACCCGGATCATATTCCAGGAATGAGGTTCTACTACCACATTTCCCTCTTTGATTTCCTTTTCTATCGGAGAAACCATTTCTTTTTCCACCGTATTGCAGGCTTTCATATCATCACATTCCAGGGCAACATGCTCCACCACACGGAATCCATTTACATCCGGCAGTCCCTGCCCCAGATCCAGCTCCAGTTCACAGGCTTCTTCCATGGAACGGTTTACCACGAAGAAGATGATTTCCTTCCCATCCTCGGACTCTACACCGATTCCATCCACATAAGGGATATTTTTTCGTTTTTCCGTATCGTAGGTACCGCACTCACAATCTGTATGGAGCGCTGTTCCCCGGCCATAGCGGGAGGTGTACATAAACGGATAAAAGATGGTCTGTTTCCAGACTCTGCCGCCTGTTTCTGTCATGATCGGTGCAATCACATTTACAAGCTGTGCCAGACAGGCAATCTTCACCCGGTCTGCATGCTTTAAAAGGGTGATCATCAGATTACCTACTACCAAAGCATCTTCAAAATTGTAGATATCTTCCAGAAGTGGCGGTGCAATCTGCCATTTTGGAATCTCTTTATCCTGCTCTTTGCTGTGGAACCATACGTTCCATTCATCAAAGGAGAGATTGATCACCTTATCCGATTTTTTCTGTGCCTTTACGCTGTCACAGATATCCAGAACAGTCTGAATAAACTGATCCATGGCAATAGCCTGGGAAAGATATTCTCTGGTGTTTTCTTCCAGATTTCCATAGTAACTATGTAAAGATAAATAATCGATGTTGTCGTAGCATTCTTCCAGTACCGTGCGTTCCCACTCTCCAAAGGTTTCCATTCCGTCTCCGGAGCTGCCGCAGGCCACCAGTTCAATGCTGTCATCCACCCATTTCATGACCTTGGCTGCTTCGTTGGCCAGTCTGGCATATTCTCTTGGGGTTTTTGCACAGATCTGCCAGGGACCATCCATCTCATTTCCAAGACACCAGGTCTTGATGCCAAAAGGCTTCTCGAAACCATTCTGTCTTCTCATATTTGCGTAATAGGTATCTGTCTCACTGTTGCAGTATTCCACCACATTTCTGGCCTCATCTGCCCCTCTGGTTCCCAGATTCACTGCCATCATCACCTGGGAGTCTGCCCGTTTGGCCCATTCCTGGAATTCGTCGATTCCCACCTCATTGGTTTCGATGCTGAACCAGGCCAGTTCCATTTTTTTAGGACGTTTTTCCTTGGGCCCTGTTCCGTCTTCCCAGTTGTAACCGGATACAAAATTGCCACCCGGATAACGTACGATGGGCACGTTCAGTTCTTTGATCACATCCAGCACATCCTGGCGAAATCCCATATCGTCTGCCGTTTCATGACCGGGCTCATAGATTCCCCCATAGACTGCCCTGCCCAGATGTTCGATAAAAGATCCGTAGATCCTTTCATCAATCTTTGCAATACTGTTTTCCCGGCTTACCCTTATTTTTGCCTTCAAAATGTTATACCCTCCAATACATTAATAACTTCCCTATTTCTTCAACTGTGCCAGTCTTTCCTGAACCTGGCTCATCATCTGAGTATATTTCTCCAGTTTTGCACGTTCTTCTGCTACCTTTGCTTCCGGTGCTTTAGACATGAATCTTTCATTATTCAGCATACCGTTTACTCTGGCCAGTTCGCCCTGAAGACGTTTTTCTTCTTTCTCCAGACGCTCAATTTCCTGACTTAAATCAACCAGTTCTGCAAAAGGAATGTATAAAGTAGCATTTGGAATCACTACTGATACTGCATCATCGTCGATACCTTCTTTGTCTTTCTGCATCATGACTTCGGATGCATAAGCCAGAGAAGCAAAGAACAACTTTCCTTCGGTAAAGGTTTTCAGAATTTCTTCTTTATCACTTACTACATAAACTGCAGCTTTTCTGGACGGTGCAACATTCATGGAAGTACGTACGTTACGGATACCTCTGACTGCTTCTTTGATGATCTCAATGTCTTTTTCTTCTTTTTCAAATACTCTGTCTTCCTGATAGGTAGGCCAGGAGGAAATCATGATAGATTCTTCTTCTGACTGCAGAGTGCAGAAAATTTCCTCCGTGATAAATGGCATGTATGGATGCAAAAGTTTCAGTGCATCGATGAGAACCGTTTTCAAGGTCCAAAGTGCTGCGTTCTGGCTGGCTGCATCATCAGAATTGTAGAGACGCGGTTTTACCATCTCGATATACCAGTCGCAGAACTCATCCCAGATAAAATCATAAACTTTCTGAACTGCAATACCCAGTTCAAAATTGTCCATGTTGTCGGTTACTTCTTTTACCAGGTTATTCAGTTTGGAAATGATCCATTTATCTACCGGTTCTAAGCTTTCCGGTTTTGTAATGTTCTTTCCTTCCATGTTCATCATAATGAAACGGGATGCATTCCATACTTTGTTTGCAAAGTTTCTGGAAGCTTCCACTCTTTCATAGTAGAAACGCATATCATTACCCGGAGCATTTCCGGTGATCAGCGTAAGTCTCAGGGCATCTGCGCCATACTGGTCGATGATTTCCAGCGGGTCGATACCGTTTCCAAGGGATTTACTCATCTTACGTCCCTGGCTGTCACGAACCAGGCCATGGAACAGAACTGTCTTAAATGGCTTTTCTCCCATCTGTTCAAATCCGGAGAAGATCATACGAATTACCCAGAAGAAGATGATATCGTAACCTGTTACTAATACATCTGTTGGATAGAAGTATTTCAGATCCTCTGTCATTTCCGGCCAGCCAAGAGTGGAAAATGGCCATAATGCGGAAGAGAACCAGGTATCTAATGTATCCGGGTCCTGTGTCAAATGGGTGCATCCGCATTTCGGGCATACTGCCGGGGCCTCTTTGGCAACAACGGTTTCACCACATTCATCACAATAATATGCAGGAATTCTGTGTCCCCACCAAAGCTGACGGCTGATACACCAGTCACGGATGTTATCGGTCCAGTTAAAGTATGTTTTTTCCATACGTTCCGGAATCAGTTTAATATCACCATTTTTTACTGCTTCTACAGCCGGTTTGATCAGTTCATCCATTTTTACGAACCACTGCTCTTTTACCATTGGTTCAATGGTTGTCTTACAACGGTCGTGAGTTCCTACGTTATGGGAATAATCTTCAATTTTAACCAGAAGGCCTTCTTTATCCAGTTCTTCCACAATCTGTTTTCTGGCTTCGTAACGATCCAGTCCTTCATATTTGCCGCCATTTTTATTGATGGTAGCATCATCATTTAAGATATTGATAACAGGAAGATTATGACGTTTACCAACTTCAAAGTCGTTAGGGTCATGGCCTGGTGTGATTTTTACAACACCGGTACCAAATTCCATATCAACATAGTTATCTTCTACGACAGGGATAGCTTTATTTACGATTGGAAGCCATACCTGACGACCTTTCAGGTAGGTATATCTTTCATCATTAGGGTTAACAGCCACAGCAGTATCACCCAGCATGGTTTCCGGACGGGTTGTAGCAAATTCCAGGAATTCTGTTTTGCTTGGCTGTCCATTTTCATCTACCAGTGGGTATTTGATATGCCAGAAATGTCCTGCCTGATCCTCGTACTCTACTTCTGCATCGGAAATAGAGGTATTACAAACCGGACACCAGTTGATGATTCTGGCGCCTTTATAAATCCAGCCTTTTTCATGCATTTTACAGAAAACTTCGGTAACTGCCTTGTTACAGCCTTCATCCATGGTGAAACGTTCTCTGTCCCAGTCACAGGAAGAGCCCAGTTTTTTCAGCTGGGAAATGATACGTCCGCCATATTCCTTTTTCCAGTCCCAGGCACGCTCTAAGAACTTTTCACGTCCCAGATCATTTTTATCGATGCCTTCTTTTTTCAGGGTCTCAATGATCTTTACTTCGGTAGCAATGGAAGCGTGATCCGTTCCCGGCTGCCAGAGTGCATTGTAGCCCTGCATTCTTTTATAACGGATCAGGATATCCTGCATGGTATTGTCCAGCGCATGGCCCATGTGGAGCTGGCCTGTGATATTCGGCGGTGGAATCACAATAGTGAATGGCTTTTTGGTTTTGTCTACTTCTGCATGAAAGTATTTCTTGTCCAGCCATTTTTGATAAATTCTGTCTTCAATCCCTTTTGGGTCATAGGTTTTTGCAAGTTCTTTACTCATGACTTTTTCCTCTCTCTGATTTTGTTTTTGATTCATGATTCTTGAATTCTGTTTTGAATATTGGTTTTTGATTTTTCTATTGCTTTTGCTTTCTGGGATTTTTTTACATAAAAAAACCCTTTGCCATGCATACGCATAGCAAAGGGCGAATCATCCGCGGTACCACCTTCGTTTATCACTTGGGTTCTTCTGTAACGGGAAGTCCCGGGAATCCCTACTTTTCATCCAACTCCTGCAAAGTGGATAGGTTCAGCATTCCGGTTCAAAAGCTACCTTCCATATCCCCTTTCTGAAAAGCCCTCTCAGCGCATCCAGGCTTTCTCTCTGGCAGTGGAAAACATGTACTCCTCTTTCTCAAAACCTTTTTTGCAATATATACCACTCATTTTATCGATTCCTGTTCATTTGTCAATAGATAACCTAGTAAAATCCTTATCGGAACATTTCAAAAAGATCCCAGAGAGAGATATTTTGCTCTTCATTCTGGCTTTCTTCCTGCTGTTCCATGTTTTCGTCAAAGCCTACACTTTCGTAGCTGGCCAGAGTCACTTTAAATTCTTTTTCTTCGTAACGTTCCTCATCTTCCTGGAACACCTGCACATAAAGGGTAACCGTTTCCCCTGCATGGAATCTGCTGAGCTGATCCTTCAGATCTGTCATACTGGTTACTTTTTTCTCATTCAGTCCGGTAATGATCATGCCTTTTTCCAGACCCGCTTCTTCTGCCGGAGAGCCGGAATTTACAGAGCTGATATAAGCGCCTACCGGAAGGTTGTATTCACTGCTGATGCCGGATGTCACGTTAGAACCCTGAATACCCAGGTATCCTCTTTCCTCTTCGGAAAGGACTTCTCTCGGCTCATTGTTCATCATACCTTCCAGTTCTTCAATGACTGCTGAGATCGGAATGGAATATCCCATTCCTTCTACACCTGAACTGGCAACTTTTGCAGAGTTGATGCCTACCAGTTCGCCATACATATTATACAACGCACCGCCACTGTTACCCGGGTTGATGGCTGCATCGACCTGCAGATAATCGTTGGAAATATAGACACCTGCTGCAGATGTCATGGTAACCGTTCTGGAAAGCGCACTGACAACACCTTCTGTAACAGACTGTCCATACCCCAGAGCATTACCGATGGCTACAACCTGCTCTCCCAGAACCAGCTTATCGGAATCACCAATGGTTGCGATAGCAATATTGTCCAGATTGTCCTGTGTAAGGTCGCTGGTCTTTAAAGCAATTACAGCCAGGTCTTTTCCTGCATCATAATCCTTTACCGTTGCCGGTATGACATCTATGTCATCCGGATTTTCATAATCTTCCTGATAACTGAGTACTACGCTGAGTTCGTCGCCACCTTCAATCACATGATAATTGGTAACGATCAGCAGTTCATCATCGGACTTTCCGATGATAACACCGGAGCCGGAGCTTTCTGCTTCCTGTACATAGGTACCAAAGAAGCTTCTTACTTCTTTCTCACCCTGATTGGTGATTGCCACAACAGATGGCATTCCTATTTCAGCGATCTGTGCCACAGACATAGCAGTGGCGGAACCGGTTTCTGAGATATCATCCTGGTTTCCGGTAAGATCATCCAGTTTTTCGTCAATCTTCTCGTTTACCTCGTCCAGGGAATCTATGTCTTCCAGTTCATCTCCCAGTTTATCTTCCAGTTCGCTGATTGCTTCTTTGCTTTTCAGCACTTTGTTGGCAATGGCAATGCCTGCTGCTCCGCCAATGAGTCCCAAGATCAGAGCTGCTACTAAAACAAGCGCAATGACACCTATGGTTTTTCCGTTTTTCTTTTTCTCTTTTTTCGGCTGCTCCGGTTTTTGCGGCGCTGTCTGGGTATAATTGTTTGCCTGCTGGTAGGTTCCGTACTGCTGGTAGGTTCCATACTGCTGGGATGCTCCATACTGCTGTCCATATCCATAATAATTCTGCGCACCCATCTGTCCCTGCTGCTGTGTCTGCTGGGATGTATTATTTTGAGGTATCTGATCCTGTGATGTCTGATTCATTCTTTCCTGATCTGTCTGATCTCCATTTTGACCATATTGATATTCCATGGTGAAATCTCCTTTCTATCTCTTACGTTTCGGTTTCTTTTCCCTAGATTTAATTTGTATTATTTAATTTCTATCTTTTTTATATTGAAATTCTTGTAACCACTCTTTTTCTGTCTACATCTGGTATACTAGCGGAAAAATATGTCTAAAATGTGTCCTATTCATGTTAAAATTGTGTTTTTCCCGTGAAAAAGCATTCACATTCTACAAATCACACTAAAAATACCCTGCACACACTATTGTACAGGGTATTGTCGTATTCATCTACTTATTTTTCAAAAGCAGCTCTGGCGAATCTGCTGTTCTCACGGAACTCAAGAACCAGTCTTTCCGCTTCTTCCGAAGGATTGGAAATCACAGCAGTCTTCACAACCTCACATGGAGGATTTGTTTTCACCCTCTCCACCGCTTCTGTTACTGCTGCCACATCACCGCTTACAAAAACTGTAGTGTGACCACCACATCTTGTGTGCCAGGTCTGAAATTCTACATCGGAAGTCTTTACCATAACATCGACTACCTGAATGGCATCTGCACTGCCAAGTACTTCCACTAAACCAAGTGCTCTGAACATCGTTTTTACTCCTTTATGCTAATATGCCTGATATCTACTAATTTATAGACAAATCTCCTATTTGCTGATCGTCATCTTAATTGCAAGCTCCGAATCTTCGGAAGGAGATGCTATGATGGTATGGGAATAAACATCAGACCCCATATCTTTTGCTGCCTGAAGTGCTGCATCCATTGCTGCACGAACATCAGAAACACTTCCACGCATTTTCACACACGCTCCGCTTTTCAGACGGTTTCTTTCCACGCCCTGAATCTTAACATTTGCTGCTTTTGCTGCTGCATCCAATGCTACAAAGCAGGATAAAAAACTATCTAATTCAAATACACCGATTGCCTGTCTAACAAAATCATCTGCCATGACAAGTTTCCTCCATACGTTTTATGCACAAATTATAACTGTTTCATTTCCGAAAATCAACACAAACAGGCAAACATCTTAGAGTTTTTACAAGAAAAACCACACAAAGTATCAAATATGTCTTAAACATCCCGGCTTTTGCTATGCGTAATGTCAACTTTCCATCTTCCAGAAATGTACACTATAGGGTTCCAGATGACTTCCGCCGCCGAAATCATGATTTTCTCCGGTCAACAGATCCACTGCCATGCCACATCCGGCATCAAAATGTGCCAAAAAAGGTTCCCCGTCTGCATTGACTGCCACAAGCACCCTCTCATTTTCTGTCTTTCTTTCAAAAATACATTGTTTATTTGTCAGAAGAACGGAACGGAAGCTGCCATAATTTAAGGCATCAGACTCTTTTTTTGCCTTGGCCATGGCGCTGATCTTATCGGTAAGCTCATTCCAGACCGGCTCATCAAAGGCCGGACGAAGTGCCGGGTCTCCCTGACTTTTCTCTGCTTTTGTTCCCCACTCGCTTCCATAATAGACACAGGGAATTCCGGGCATACCAAAGGCCAGACCGTAAATAAGCGGCAGATGGTTTTCGTTACTTAATATACTGGCGACTCTGGTCACGTCATGGTTATCTACAAAGGAAAGCAGATGTTTTCCTTTATATAAGGTCCAGTTTTCCGGTCCAAACTGCCGGAGCAGGGAATGTACGATTTCAAACATATTCATACTGTTAAAACTGGAATATAATCCTTTGTAGCACTCATAGTTTGTGGTGCTGTGGAGCATTCCGTCCTGCATCAACTGGTTATAATCTCCATGCAGCATTTCACCCAGCAGAAAGAAATCTTTCTTTTTACTGTCACAAAAGCTCCTTAATCTTCTGATAAAATTATGGTCCAGGCAATATGCCACATCCAGACGCAGACCGTCTATTCCGAAATAATCGATCCACATTCCTACTGCATCCAGAATATGAGCGATGACTTCCTCGTTTTGCAGATTCAGTTTCACCAGATCATAATGACCTTCCCAGCCTTCATACCATAGGCCATCGTTATATCCGGAATTTCCTCCCAGATTAATGTGGAACCAATTCAGGTAAGGAGATCGTTCCCTGTTTTTTAATACATCCTGAAAAGCCCAAAAGCCTCTCCCCACATGATTGAACACTCCATCCAGCACAACCCGGATTCCAGCCTCATGAAGTCTGTCACATACTTCTTTGAAATCTTCATTGGTTCCTAATCGTTTATCAATGCATTTATAATCTCTCGTATTATATCCGTGTGTATCCGATTCGAAAACGGGAGAAAAATAAATTGCATTTGCTCCCAGCTTTTGAATATGAGGAATCCACTGCTCTACTTTTCTGATTCGGTGCTCCTGTGCTCCATCCTCTTCTATTCCCTGGTCCTGTACTCCTTTATTTTCGAAAGGAGCACCGCACATCCCTAACGGATATATCTGATAAAAAACACTTTCATATGCCCACATATAAATATACCTGCTTTCTGTTTTTTTTGATTTGTTTTAGATCTTTTTGAATCTCATTTTGGGTATTTACAGTTTACCATATTCCTTCTCTCTATCCAATCTATATTTTGTGGTTACTTTATTTTTGTTTAAGTTTTCATAAATTGGATAGACCAATTTTTGACTGGTTCAGTACCGAAATATTTATCCACAATTCTTATCCACATTATTTCTGTCCACCTTCATGTCATATAGGTCATTTTTAAGCCATTTTTAATCTGTTTTCCACATATTTATCCACATATACACATGTGTCATGTGATTTTCATGTGCAAAAACACTTTTGTTATTTTCAGATAATTAAATGTCATATGAGTTGTTTTTACACAATATTTACACTACATAATGTCTGTTTTTTACGAATT
>CAMFGH010000023.1 GCA_945949875.1 uncultured bacterium | reverse complement strand
GCCCTTTTGTCTTAAAAAACAAAGACAAAAGGGCTATCCTATGGACAAAAGGGCTATCCTATGGACAAAAGAAACGTCCCCGCTGCACCCTAAGGTGCAATAATTTTCATAATATCGTTATACAAAACAAGTATCATAATGATAAAAAAGAGGACCATTCCTGCAAAATGAACCATCCCTTCCTTTTCCGGTGGAATAGGCTTACCACGGATCAATTCAATGAAAAGGAATACCAGCCTTCCTCCATCCAGAGCCGGAACCGGAAGCAGATTCATGATACCCAGGTTGATTGCCAAAATCAGGACAAAATTAAGTGTGGAAAAAACAACAGCGGAGACACCATAATCTTTCACCACTTCATAGGTTTCTCCCACATAGCTGGCCACACCTACCGGACCGGATACATCATTTTTATTGAGATTACCAGTCACCAGCATGAGAAGACTTTTCAGTGTATTATTCACAATGAACCGGGATTCATATAATCCATACCGAAAAATATCCATTCCTTTACATTCTACATATTTGCCGCTTCCCAGAAGACCAATATAGAACCGTTCATCCTCTTCACTATATTTTGGTGTCAACGTAACAGTACTTACTTCTCCATTCCTTTCATAGGTGATAGTCATCGGTTTACCCTTACTGTTGAGAGCGGAGTTTAAGCTGATCTCTCGATAGAGATGAATGTCTTCGCCATCGATATTGGTAATCACATCTCCGGGCATGATTCCGGCTTCTTCTGCTGCAGAATCTTCCATAACAGCCTGAACTTCCGGCAGATCTGTACCATTCCATGCCACCACAATAAAAGCGATCAGGATTCCCAGCACAATGTTGAAAAGCGGCCCTGCCAGAATCGTGGTGATTCTGGCCCACACACTGGCTTCCAGAAAGGAGCCACCTTTATCCAGATCCGGCTGAAAACTGCTTTCTTCCGTAGTTCCTATACTTTCCACCGGGTCTGCCGAAGGCTTTTCTTCTGCATTTTCTTCCAGATCTGTCATTCCATCAAAGATACAGGCTCCCCCAATTGGAAGAAGCCTGATGGAATATCTGGTCGCTTTACCGTCTATATGAAAGATGGTTGGGCCCATGCCAACAGAAAATTCAACTACATGGATTCCGTTTGCCCTGGCCACAATAAAATGTCCAAATTCATGGGATATCACCACAATCCCTAAAATAATAAGAAATAAAACTATTGTCACAATATTTTCCAACCCTAACTTATATCAATATTCTATGCCGGCACTGCATACTCAATACCTTTTTATAGATTTCCATTCAAAAAAGCATCACATGTTCTGATAAACAGACATAACCTGCTCCCTGGCGTAAGCCTCTGTCTCCAGAATCTGCTCTACGTCTGGCTGGTCGATGACTTTATGATGCTGCATCGCTTCCCGGATCATTTCTGTAATCTGCAGGAAGCGGATCTTTTTATCCAAAAACAGGCTGACAGCCATCTCGTTTGCTGCATTATAGACTGTAGGCATGGAGCCACCGGCTTTTGCAGCCTGAAAAGCAAGCTGCAGACCCTCAAAGGTCTCCATATCCGGCTTTTCAAAGGTCATAGTTCCCACTTCAAACAAATCCAGTTTCTTTCCCTGCATAGGAAGACGATCCGGATAGAAAAGTGCATACTGAATCGGAAGCTTCATATCCGGCACACCAAGCTGTGCAATGACTGCCCCATCCTGATATTCTACCGCCGAATGAATAATACTCTGCGGATGAACCAGAACCTGGATATCGTCCAGTTCCACATCAAATAACCATTTTGCTTCCATCACTTCCAAACCTTTGTTTACCAGAGTGGAAGAATCAATGGTGATTTTCCTACCCATAGACCAGTTGGGATGTTTCAAGGCATCTTCCACAGTCATATTTGCCAGTTCATCACGCTTTTTCCCACGGAACGGACCACCGGATGCAGTTAACAGAATCCGTTTTACCTGATCCCGTCTGTTTCCCTGAAGAGACTGGAAGATTGCACTGTGTTCACTGTCCACCGGCAGTATGGATACATTATTTTCTTTCGCCAGAGGCATAATGATATGACCTGCGGTCACCAGTGTTTCTTTATTTGCAAGTGCAATGTCTTTATGATGTTTGATGGCTTCGATCGTCGGACGGATACCAATCATTCCTACGATAGCTGTCACCAGAATTTCCATTTCCGTTAAAACAGCCATCTCTAAAAGTCCATCCATACCACAACCGATTTTCACATCCAGATCCGCCACTCTCTGCTTCAGATCTTCTGCTGCTTCCTCGGACCACATGACCGCATAGCTGGGTTTAAACTCCCGAATCTGTTTCTCTAATAAATCCACATTTTTACCGGCAGCAAGTGCCACCACTTTCAATTTATCTGGGTAACTTCTCACAATTTCCAGGGTTTGTGTACCGATGGAACCGGTGGAACCCATAACACCTATTTTCTTCATCTTTCTCTCCATTTATTCTGTATCTATTCAGAGCCATGCAAAATCGAATAAAATGTTTTGCCTGCAAGAACATTTTATTCGATTTTATATTGTTTACGCCAAAAGAATCATTGCCAAAAAATATATGATCGGTGCTGTAAAAATAACGCTGTCAAACCGATCCATCACACCGCCATGTCCCGGAATCAGTTTTCCATAGTCTTTGATATCATGGTTTCTCTTTATGGCAGATGCTGCAAGATCTCCCACCATGGAAATCAGCGCACCAATCCCACAGATCACTGCAAATACAGGCACAATATTTTCTGCCTGGAGCACCTTTTCTTCTACATATAAACCGTATAATGCACCCAGGGCAATGGCACCTACGACTCCTCCAACAGCTCCCTCAATGGACTTTTTCGGACTGAGATGGGGAGACATTTTATGCTTTCCTATCAAAATTCCTACCGCATATGCACAGGTATCGCATCCCCAGGAGCACAGCAAAATAAGCCATACTACATAAATTCCTATCTCAAGCTGTCTGGTCAGATAAATAAAAGACAGACACACCGGTGCATAAACAAAACTGAAAAATGCGGACATCACCTGTTCGGAACGGAATTTAGGAAAAGCAAAAACATACACAAACATGGTTGCCATAAAAAGAAGGATGATTGCAAACAAAATCAGAAAATGCCGGTCAAGTGTCACATATTCTGACCCGTAAAGAAATCCATAATATGCAAGTATCCCCAGGATTCCTACGATTTCCAGTCCATTCACGGATTGCATTGTCTGTTCTGTTACTTTATCCTGTTTCAATGTATCTGTATTTTTTCTTACTCCGGATGCCTTGGTCAGTTCCAGATATCCTACAAGAGAAAGTCCCATAAGGGTAAGTAATAACAGAATTTCTCCATACCCCATTGTAATAAGCGCCAGGATAACAAGAATGATCCCACTGATTAATCGAGTAACAAACATTTCTGCTGCTTCCTTTCTTACTTCACGAGACCAAATCTCCGATCCCGTCTCTGATATTCTTCCACTGCCTTTCGAAGTTCTTTCTCATCGAAATCAGGCCAGGGAACTTCCGTAAAGTAAAATTCTGAATAGGCAAGCTGCCATAACAGGAAATTGCTGATACGAAGCTCATAGGAGGTCCTTATCATCAGATCCGGTTCCGGCAGTCCGGCGGTATCCAGCTCTGCTGTCACCATTTTCTCATCAATCTCTTCCGGATTTACGGTTCCTTCCTGGACCTTCTTTGCTATTTTTTTCACAGCACGTACCAGTTCATCCCTGCCGCCATAATTCAGTGCAATGGTAAAATGAAGCCCATCATAATCTTTTGTAGCATCTTCCAGTGCAGCGATATCCCGCTGAATCTCTTCACTAAGCCCTGTCTTATCTCCAATGACGCGGACACACATATTATTTTTCTTTGCAGTTTTCTGGCAGTTCTTCATATACTGATTCAGAAGCTTCATCAATGCATCCACTTCTTCCTGGGGTCTGTTCCAGTTCTCCGTTGAAAAAGCATATACTGTCAGATACTTTATTCCCATGTCATATGCTGCTCTGCATATGACTTCTACATTTTTGGCCCCCTGGATATGACCATAATTTCTTGGCATTCCTTTTTTCTTAGCCCATCTTCCATTTCCATCTAAGATTATGGCCACATGGTTTGGAATATTTTCACTCATTTTCATTCCTCGCTTCTAGAAGAAAGGACGACAACCGGATATCCTGTGCCGCCCCCTTATCTTATACAGTTATAATTTCTTTAGATTTTATACTGTCATAATTTCTTTGGATTTACTTTCCATTAAACCATCAATGTCTTTAACGTATTTATCCGTCATCTTCTGAAGCTGTTCCTGCAGATCTTTGATTTCATCCTCAGATACTTCTTCTTTTGCTAACTTTTTGAATGCATCGTTACCGTCACGTCTGATATTACGAACTGCAACCTTGGCTTCCTCTGCTTTTTTCTTAATATCTTTTACCAGATCTTTTCTGCGTTCCTCTGTAAGCTCCGGGAACACCAGACGGATTACAACACCATCATTGGAAGGTGTGATTCCTACATCAGACATCATGATTGCTTTTTCAATTTCTTTAATCATGGTCTTTTCCCATGGAGCAATCTGAATCATTCTGGGTTCCGGAACAGTAACATTGCCAACCTGCTGAATCGGTGTTGGAGTTCCGTAATAATCCACTTTCACTCTGTCCAGTACATGCGGATTGGCACGTCCTGCACGGATTGTGCCATAATCAAAATCCAGATGCTGATAAGTTTTTTTCATTTTTTCATCATATACTTTTAAATGATCATTCATAGTTTTTTCCTTTCCCTGATATCATCTCTTTTATACGGTTATTTTTTCGGTCGCTTCTTATATAGTCACTTCTTATACGGTCACTTTTGTTCCTTTGAAGTTTCCTTTTACCGTGTTTACAATACTGTTTTCTTCATTGAGTCCAAATACCCACATAGGCATTTTATTATCTCTGGCCAGAATCGATGCAGTCATATCCACTACCTGAAGATTCTTTTCAATCACTTCGTCAATAGACACTTCATCGTATTTCTTCGCACCCCGATTTTTCTTCGGGTCATCATCATATACTCCGTCAATCGCCTTAGCCAGTAAGATCACCTCTGCTTCAACTTCAATTGCCCGAAGTACAACACCGGTATCTGTAGAAAAATATGGGTGCCCTGTTCCCCCTGCAAAAAATACTACCTGACCTCTTGCGAAATACTTGTTTGCCCTGTCTTTGGAAAACAACTTGGTAAAGGACCCACATTCGAACGGTGTCAGAATATTGGTCATCATTCCCACACTGCGGAAGATCTCTGATACATAAATACAGTTCATAATGGTTGCAAGCATACCGATCTGATCTGCCTTGGTGCGGTCAATATTTTCACTGGTACGTCCGCGCCAGAAGTTTCCGCCCCCAATAACGACTCCGACTTCCATTCCATCATCCACAAGCTGTTTCACCTGAAGAGCCACGCCTCTGACGGTTTCCTCATCAAATCCTGTCTTTTTCTCTCCGGCGAGAGCTTCTCCACTGAGTTTTAACATTATCCTTTTCATATGAAGAAATACCTTTCTTTATTTTCTGGCTTTTTTAATATCATCAAAGAATGAAGTAGGACTGACATCTGCATAGCACTGTGAGCAGAGACCTTCAATAACAGCACCATTATTGATCTGTACAGACTTGGATTTGATATTGCCCATTACAATGGCAGAAGTATCCAGGATAACCGGTCCTTTTACATCAATATCACCTTTTACCGCACCTGCGATCACTGCACTGGTAGCAAAAATATTTCCGATAATAATAGTATCCGGTCCGATCTTAACGCTGCCTTCGCTCTTTACTTCCCCATTGATATGTGCTTTTTCTGCATAGACTTCAGCTGCATGGGAATCCCCATCGATTGCACCGGTTACTTTCAATTTTCCGAGAATGTCAACATTACCTACAATAGAACCTATGACATCCATGGAACCCTGGGAAGAAATATCCCCATGAATGGTCATGCCTGATGTGATTATACCTGTCTCATCAGATACAGAACCCTTTGGAGATTCCACAGCGTGCTCTGTAACCGGAGCGGAATGTACATTTTTTTCCTCTTCATCTGCTGCCGGCATATCAGCAAGCATGCCATCTAAATCCATATCATCCAGCATTTTTCCCAAGTCATCTGTTGTTTCCGGTGCAGCAGCTGATTCTGCATCCACTGCTTCTGCTCCATCTTCTGGCACAAGCTCATTGACAGCCTGTGATAAATCTTCTTTCAAATCTGAAAAAAATCCCATGTTTTTTCCTCCACTTTCATTCTTTATTCTTTTGCTCTTATTTCGTTTTTACCGTTCATTCTTCTGTAACCGAAATATGTTGTACCGGTATGGTAGCATCCGAAATAGGAAGAATTACGGTATTTTCCATTTTCTGAATGCCTTCTATGATCATCGGCAGTGCTTCTACCGTTGATTTCTTATCGGATGAATCATGCATCAGAACAACTGCTTCTTTATACTCTCCGACCTGGGATATTACCCTGCTTGTAATGCGTTCACTGCTCACGTATTCCGATGTAGCATCTCCCGCAGATACGTTCCAGTCGAAGTACACGATATTCTGTTCATTCAGATATGTAATAAGCTGCTGAATGCTGGTTCTGCTGACCGTATTGCTGCTTCCTCCGGGAAACCGGTAAAAGTCACTTTTCACTCCTGTTTCCTGATATAAATAGTCCCGCAACTGTTCCACATCTTCCCTGAAAGCTTCTTCTGATGCATATATCCTGCTGTAATTATGACTAAATGAATGCATTCCCAGTGTGTGTCCGTCTGCTACAATCCTGCGATATACATCGCCATATTTATCATCCGGTTTACCGGTCACAAAAAAGGTTGCCTTCACCTGGTATTCATCTAAAATATCAAGAATACGATCTGTCTCTTCACTTGGTCCATCATCAAACGTCAGATAAACCTTCCTGAGCCGATCATCCATTTCCTGATTTTCCATGTCCATACCTGTCTCATTTACTGCAGGTATTTCTTCCCGGGGATTTTCCTCCAGAGAATCCTTATTTTCGGGCTTCATATCCAGAAGTGCATTCAACCTTTCCGTCTTATCTTTTTCATCCAGAAACAGCTTTTCCATCCATTCATACTGTTGGGTTGTGTTTCGAAGTTCTTTCCTGAGATGATAAATATATATCCCCATCACGCCGCAGCCAAGCAGTGGTATCAGAATCAGCAAAACTATGGTAGTCAGAATCATCTTTTTTAATTTATTCACCCGTTTTCTTCTTGCTTCGGGCGATCTTTTATCCTTTGATGTTTCTGTCATATTTTACTCTTTTCCACAAAACTCTTTAATCCCTGTTATTTTACCACACTTTGTATATCTATGAAAGCAGAAAAGTAATCAGATCTTCAAACTTTCTGATGGCAGCATATGGATGCTCCACCCTGCCAAACCCATATGCTGCATAAACCATAGGAATCCCTGCCTCCATGCAGGCCTCCGCATCCCCTTTTGTATCTCCTACATACACGGGATTCTCTAAAAAATTCTTCTTCATAAGCAGCTTTATATTCTCACCCTTACTGACCGGATGATCTCCAAAACAGATAAAATCCGTAATATATTTTTCCAGCCCCAGTTTCTTTATGCATACTTCGATATATCCGCTCTGGCAGTTACTTACAATATAAAGCGGAACATGCTGTGCAAGACATTTCATGGTACCGGCCACATCTCCATATGGTGTTCCGGGCTCTGTTTCCAAAAGTTCATTTTCATAAGTCTCGCACATCTTTCCCAGTTTTTTCTTTTCGTCATCCGATATCCCCGGAAAAAGAGCATCAAAGATTTCATCCATAGGCTTTCCGAACAGCTGCATCAGCTTTTCATCAGTCACATTGGGTGGATATACAGAATTTTCCCGTATCACATGATTCCATGCTTTGGTACAGGTAGGAACAGAATTCCAGATCGTTCCATCTATATCAAAAATGATTCCATCTATTTTCTTCATATACAATCCTCTGTCTTCTTTTATTTATTCCGGCGTTATCGAATCATTCCCTTCTGCCCATACCTACTCACCGGCTTCCGGATGGTTCTGGGCATACTTAAAAAATTCCTTTGCCACAGCCGACAGCTCCTTGTCGTTTTTTCTGGTCAGGTAATAGGAGGCTGTAACCTCCGGGTCTACCAGTTTCCGCAAAACCACTTTTTCCTTGTCTCCATAAAATGCTGCGGAGGCAGGATAAATTGCGATTCCCACATTCTGCTCTGTCAACTCGTAGGCATTCAGCAGATGTGCCATACGACAGATAACCCTGGGCTTTATATCTTTTTTTGCAAACCAGCCTGTGATTTCCTGCAGTCTGGAGTGTCTGGAAGGAATGAGTAGTTCATAGGGTTCCAGTTCCTCCAGGGCAATGGTATCTTCGCTGCTTTGTGCAAGGGGATGTCCTGCCGGTATCATAGCCACCCAGGGTTCTTCATAAACCCAGAGTCCCTGCAGATTTTCCTGATCGTAAGGCCCTGCAATAAGGGCCAGATCGCACAATCCATTTTGCAGTCTGTTAAAAACATCATCCGAGTCCCCGTTCCACAAATGAAATTCCACCTGGGGATATAACTGATGAAATCCTGCAATCCATCTGGAAATAATATGGGGGGCACGTCCCTCTACAGAAGCCAGATACAGGGTTCCCTGCAGCCCGTCTTTCATTTCTTTTATGACTTCCACAGACTGATCGGCCAGATGTTCAATCTGCAATGCATATTGGCGAAACTTTTCTCCTGCTTCTGTTAACGTTACTCCACGGCTGCTCCGCTCAAAAAGCTCCGTTCCCAGTTCTTCCTCCAGATCCCGTATCTGTCTGCTGAGAGGCGGCTGGGCAATCAGAAGCTTTTCTGCAGCCCTGGTAAAGCTCTTTTCTTCTGCCAGAGTCAAAAAATATCGAATGTGTCTTAATTCCATAATACCTCCATCCATACCCTACAGGTATAGCATCCTGCAAAAAATGCTCCGCAGAGCGCAAATCCCTGCGGAGATAAAATATAGTTTTCTCATACTGCTTAGTGCCAAAATCGCTGGCATCTCTTTTAAGAACGATAATCTCCGTTAATCTTTACATAATCATATGTCAAATCACAGCCCCAGGCTTTGGCAGATGCTTCGCCCTGCCCCAGATCCACTAAAATCCGAATCTCATCTTCTCCCAGAACCATTTTTGCTTCCTCCTCTGAGAAAGGAATTCCGGCACCATTTCTGCATACGGAAACTTTGCCTTTTTCAGATGCCAGATCTACCGATACCGTATCAATGGAAAAATCTGCTTCTGCATAACCGATGGCACAAAGTACACGCCCCCAGTTTGCATCCTCTCCAAACATGGCGCATTTGAACAAAGGAGAGCGAATGACACTCTTTGCCACAATGATCGCTGTTTCCTGATCCGGTGCTCCGGTCACACTGCATTCCAGAAGTTTGGTGGCACCTTCTCCATCCTTTGCCAGCATTCTTGTCATATTCATCAGGATCAGATACAGTGCCTGTTTAAAAATCTGATAATTTTCATCCTCCCGGGTAATCTCCGGATTTCCGGAAAGTCCATTTGCCATAACAAGCACCATATCATTGGTGGAGGTATCCCCATCCACACTCAGACAGTTATAGGTTACTTTCACAGTTTCACTTAAAGCCTTCTGAAGCAGATCCGAAGATATGGCACAGTCTGTTGTGACGAAATTCAGCGTGGTTGCCATATTGGGATGAATCATACCGCTTCCTTTTGCCATGCCACCCATTTTGCAGGGCTTACCATCCAGCATGAAGCTGACTGCCACTTCCTTTTTCACGGTATCCGTGGTCATGATTGCATTGGCAGCTTTTCCGTGATTTTCCGCAGACAATCCCTCTGCCAGCTCTTTCACATGCTCTGCTATGGGTTCCAATGGAAGAATCTGCCCGATCACTCCGGTTGATGCTACCAGCACCTGATCGGTCTCAATCCCCAACTGCCCAGCAGTAAGCTCACACATTTTCTCTGCCTTTTCTTCTCCGTCTGCATTACAGGTATTGGCATTTTTACTGTTCATAATAACAGCCTTTGCCATATTTCCGGTTCTGGCAAGGTGTTTTTTACAAACCAGAATCGGGGCGCCTTTTACCTTGTTTGTGGTATATACTGCTGCTGCCCTGCAGGCAATCTCGCTGTAAAGCATCCCCAGATCATTTTTCTCCTTGTCCGGATTCAATCCGCAGTTGAGTCCGTTTGCCACAAAGCCCTGTGCTGCACAGACACCGCCTTCTATGTACTCAAATCCGTCTACCTGTACCAGTGTTACATCTTTGCTCATTGTTTTTCTCCTCTGTTTTATGATACTATCTGCCTGTTTTGCTTTTTATCTTAATATTTTGCTTTTATCTTAATATTTTGCTTTTTACCTTAATTTTTGCTTTCTGTTTTAATTCAGTGCAAAGGAAAGATACAGATCGGTATCCAGTTCTCTGTCCAACATATAAATCAGTTCTTCCCTGTAAAATTTGTTACAATGAAGTTTTTTCAGAACCTTATCCTGCAGATTCATTGGCAGCGTGGTTTCCACTACATGAAATAGACATTCCTTTTCTATATATCCGGCCAGCAGATATTCCTTTTCCATATATCCGTCTGACAAATCTTCTTTTTCCCTGCTTCGGATCAGGTATACTTCTCCTCCGCTTTCCCGGATTTCTTCCATGGCGTATGCGATCTCATGTTCATCCCATGCCACATATGCACCGTCTGCAAAAGCCTGATTCCGCAGTTTTTTATAAAGAACCGGATCACTAAGAGGTAAAATTTCAATCCCGGTTTCCGTTTGGTTTTCCGTTTGGTTTTCTGCTCTGTTTTCTACGTTATTTTCTCTTCTGCTTTCCGACTTGCGCCCTGACGCAGCACGCCTACACATGAACCCCAGGGATTCATAATAAGGAATCACTTCCTTTTCCGGAACCAGAAATAAAATACTGTCTTCCCCCAGCTTCTCTTTCAAAGCCGGCAGCATCTGTTCCAGATAGTGGTTTCCCCGGTATTTTGGAACGGTTGCAATGGCATATAAATAATAGGCTTGCAGAGTTCGGGAACACTTATCCTTTTTCGCCGGGTTCTGCATTTCAGGCAGAATCCGTAACTCAGATGGAATCCGTATCTCTGCCGGCAAAGCATACAGGACTGTTGTGATTTCATCCTTTTCTTTCCAGATATACACATTTTCATCCTGATAATAGTATTCAAAAAAACATTTAATATAATCCACAGAGTCTTCGAATACCTGCTGCCATAAACTGCAAAGATATTCTTTATCCTCCGCTCTGCCAGATACCAGCTTTCCCATTTGACTCCTTCTGTTTCTTAGCCTTCCATTTCTTACTCGTTTATTTCTTACTCTTCTATTTCGATTTTTCCTGTTTCTACTCTTCCACTATTTCCAGTGTATATTTGTGAATCATCTTAACCGGACGCCTTCGCATCTTATATTCCCGCAACCCCGGCAGACCCATATCTTCTTCAAAATTCACATACCGGACACCGGACAGACTTTTCAGAAATTCATATTCAAAATAGTAAAACGAGCCCTGAATCCGATTTGCACTTTTTTTATAATACAGATAACAGGTATCTTTTATGGTTTCTGCAATGGCCATCATCTCCGGGACGTCATCGATATACATAATGGATGCATACAAATGCTCTACCAGATCTGAAGAAATCACACGTCGGATCATATCTCTTTCGCAGCCATAAACACACTTTTCACATTCGTATCCGTCACACCATTTCTGGATGATTCCTATCAGAAGTTCTATGTTTTCCTTAATCGGCACAAAATTTTCCACACGGATATTTGGGAATTCTGCCCTGATACGATTTAAGTCACGACGTTTGTGACTGTTCTCTTTTCCTTTCAGGTCCAGATACTGGGAGATGTCATAAACATAATCACTATAATCCCTGTCATAGGAAACTCCTGCTACATATGGATGGTGCTCCAGTAAATCCGCATACCGCTTACTCAAGGATCCGATTCTTGTGGTAAGTCCCATTCTACGAATCGTATCAACCACTTCTGTGAGAACCTCCGGCAGTTTTTCTTCTTCCAGCGGAATGATTGTTGTAAAAACATCCTTTATATAATCCTCTTCCAGAATGACCAGTGCATTTTTCACTTTCCTGATATAGAAAGGGTATTCCTCGTCATAGGAAAATAACATAATATAAGTAAGTTCCGAACACTCTATCACATTTTGATAGGGTTCATATTCCTGATAGCTCATTTGCTCAAAAGGCCTAAAACCCTCTGCAATCAACTTTTGTTTTAAATCTTCACGCATAAAATCTTCCGTCTTATTCATATACTGGTATATTATAAGACACTACACCTCGCTTTTTCAATACTGATGTGTCCTTTCCCGCAAATCCAAATATCCTGCAGCAGATAATGCTGCCACATTTCCCTCTCCGGCAGATTTAATATACTGATATGGCGCACCTACAATATCGCCGCAGGCAAAACATCCCTTCAAATTGGTTTCCATTCTGCGGTTTACTGCAATGTGATTGCCATCCATTTCAATTCCTGGAATCAGATTAGCGGGTGATACACTTTCCCGGAGAATAAAAACACCATCCACGTCCAGCCTGCGGTCCGCCAGTACAAGGGATTGTACTTTTTGCTCTCCTTCTATGGAAACCGGTTTTTCATGAATTACTTCGATTTCAGGCTTTACCTGTACCTCCCCTTTGTAAGTTGGAATGTAATACACTTTCCCGGCAATCTCCTGCAGGAAATCTGCTTCTGCCTCTTCCTGGGGCGTAGATGCAATAACTGCCACTGTTTTGTTCCGATATAAAGGGGCATCACAGGTGGCACAATAGCTGACACCTTTCCCAAGAAAGGCCTCTTCCCCCGGATATGGCTTGCCGAAGCTGACACCGGTTGCCAGGATCACTGCATCTGCTTCATAGGTTTTATTTGTTTTGGAAAGCAGACTGTAATAGTCTCCCATATTATATACAGATGTAATCTTATCTTCGGTGATTTCAATCCCCATGCTTTCTATATGATTTTCAAAAGCAGACGCCAGATCTGCACCTTTGACTGCCGGCATTCCCAGATAATTCTGAATTTCATGGGCTTTTCCTACTTTATCACTGCCATGTTTACTCCCTACCAGTAAAATATTTTTATTTCGTATTTTTAAGGTGATTGCCGCTGAAAGCCCTGCCGGGCCTGTCCCGATAATCGCTACATCATATCTTTCGCTCATAAGAATAATTCCTCCACTTTTCCTCGTCGTCATAACAGAGACGAAATCCGCCTTGCGAATCTCGTCGCCATAACAAAAACTGCTGTACACTCTATTATGTACAGCAGTCTGAAATTCATGTCAAATGGAAAAATCAATTTTACTACCTTCCACTTTTTCCTGATCATTTTCTTTTATTTTATTCCAGTCCATGGACTGAAGGCGTTCTATCAGCTCTTCTTCCGAATCAACAATGATTTCCGTCTTCCTGGCATCTTTTTCCTTTTGTAGATTTTTCTGTTTTACATTGCCGGCGATTTTTCCTGTATTATTTTTTTTATCTGTTTTATCAGTTTTATCTGTTTTTTCAGATTCCACTCTTTCTTCTGCTCGTTTTGCGCGTTCTGCTTTGATATGCTCTTTTTGCTTTGCGGTAAGCTGTTCCAGCTGGGCAAAAATGGATGTAGTTCCGTCGCTGTTAAAAGAAATTCCTATGTGGCTGACAATGGTAGAATCTCCATCCTTTTCAAGAGCTGCCTCCTGTCCATAGGTTTCGGCGATTCTTTTTGACATCTGTACCGCACCGTCGATTCGGTCCATGCACTCTTTTTCGTAGTCTTCACTTTCCGCCATTTTTTCAAGCTCATCGCCGGAAAACAATACGGAAAACTCTTTGGTGCCCCGTGACAGGATTTCTTTTGCCTCATCATCTCCCTGAAAATCAGCCACCATGATATCCATATCACTGTATTTTTCTTTAATACGTTCTAAAACTTTCTGTGCATTTTCTGAAAGCTTTACCTGAGAAGTTTTATTGGTTGTCTTTCTCTCCAAATCCAGCTTTGTCTGCTGCTCTACTGTCGAATCTGCCTTTTTTACATAGGACTGATAGGCATGATAGCCGGAGGATATACTAAGTCCCATTTTTTACACCCCTTCCATTTTCAAAACAATGCCTGTTTTATGAGCCTTGTCACTTCACCCTTTAGGTGGGGTGCTCCCATGACTGAAAACACCCCAATATGTTATGTAGTACAACAGCCCACATAATAAAGGTGTTCCTATAAATAGTATAACTTGGGAAATATTGGATTACAGAACTGCATCCGAAAACAGAAAGTCATCCATGACTTATATATACCCAAAATCCATTTTAGGAATCTACTATCTTCATCGGCAGATTATCCATTTTCCTTAATACTTTTTTCTTATATTTTTGATTTTTTTACGCAAAAGAAAAGCAATCGTACCGAATCGCCTTACCCTGAAAAGAAAAATCCGGTTTTTTGCCTGCTATATAGGGTCCCTTAGCAGGGCGCTTGACCACAATACGTTTGGGTCTTACTTT
Source organism: uncultured bacterium (assembly GCA_945949875.1). Lineage (GTDB taxonomy): Bacteria > Bacillota > Clostridia > Lachnospirales > Lachnospiraceae > 1XD8-76. The sequence continues at coordinate 18,347 of CAMFGH010000023.1, read as the reverse complement.
GACTGCTGCCTCCAACAACTCTTTTTCATCCATGCAGGGGCTTTCGATTTTCTGAAGCAGCTGAAATTTTTTCTTGATCAGCGCTGATTTTTGTCTGGTCGGAAACATGGGATCCAGATAAATCAAATCTACCGTCTCATCCATTCTGCTCATGGCCGTAATACTGTCATCTTCCACCAGCTGCATTCTGTCAACGATTTCCGACAGCTGGGGCACCTTTTTCGCCCGCCTCAGCGCATCCTTCAAGAGAGCTGCTATAATCGGATCATATTCATACATGGTAACATGATATCCGGCTGCTGCCAGAAGCAGTGCATCCTCGCCCATTCCTGCTGTTGCATCAATGGCTGTCAATTTTCCCTGTGCATTTTTCAGTTTCGACGCTTTGACCAGCATTTCATGCTGCCATTTTCCCTCCCTTACACGGGGAATCATGGTGGTGAAATCTCCACGCATCGATAGCTTCCCACATTTCAGCGAAAGTCCTTCTTTTCCCCATAACAAAATCAAATCCTGGATGGCTGTTTTGCTGTCTGTTTGACTGCCTGTTTCGCCATCTACTTGGCAGCCTGTCTGGCTCATATCTGAAATACATTCTACCTGCAGACGTTTTGCAAGTGCCTGCGCATCACTATGATATTTTTCGTTTTCCGCATACACATAAAGCTTTGCTTTGTCACACATTAAGGTTCTGCTCCATCCACAACAAGGGTTGCCGAGCCATAGGCCTTTACCGGGACACCGCTTGCATCAAATTCGGTTGTATATCTTACATGGAACGGTACTCTGCCAACGGTAAGCGGTAAAACAGCCTCCAAAGATTCAGCTCCCTGTTCCAACCGTTTATGCATCTCCCGGTACTGGTCTGCCACTTCCGGTGGAATGATTCCCATTTCTATGGCCGGTTCCGGATAGTTCCGCACAAGCGCAGGAAGTCCCAGATCACGCATACAGCGAAAACATGGACGCATTTCTCTGGTTGCAATGGTATATTCCCAGAAATAAATGTTCGCCTGCTCGCTTGCTGCTTTAAACCGCCTTTCTACATCTTTATAATCCTTGATCTGCTGTTTCTCGGATGTTACATTACGAATCATGCCATAGAACAAATACTGGCCTTTGCTTTTTCCAATCATCCTTACATTAGACCGAATACAAAAACGCTCCTCTCCACAGCATGGGGATTTTATGGTACGCCAGGTTTCACATTCCTGCTCTTCTCCGGTTCGAATAGCTTCCTCCAGCATATCTGTATAGATTTTCATATTGGCCTCATCCAGCTGTTTCATTGGATTGAAGGAAATGACATCCTTTTCAGTCAAGTTCATTCCATACTCTTTAATATATTTCTGATTCACACGCATAATGCTGATTTTTCCATCGGCGTAATCAAAAATAACTGCTGCACCCACATAATTATTAAAAATCAATGTATCCAGAGATTCCGGATTCCAGAAATCACATGCATCCAACGTATCCAGAAGCTGCATGGATTTTATATTCTTATCCAGCTTTCCTGCCTGTAACAGTTCATAAAACTGCTCTTCGGGAAGGGGCTTGGAATATAAATAACCCTGTATATATTCACATCCGATGCTGCGCAGGAAATCCAGCTGCTCCGTCGTTTCTACTCCCTCTGCGATAATGGGGAGACAAAGCCAGTGTGCCATACGAACGATAGAACTCAGGATAATCCCGCCTCGTTTGGACTGGGAAGACAAAAATTTCATATCCATTTTAATAATATCAAAATCCACATCTTTTAATACGTTCAGAGAAGAGTATCCGCTTCCGAAATCATCCATTTCTACAATGTAACCATACTGATGCAGCTTTGCAACAACGTTATTTACGTTCTCTTCTCCTTTTACTGCCACGGATTCGGTAATCTCCACACGAAGAAATCTTACCGGAACGTCGTATTTTTTTCGGATTTCTTCCAGCTGTTCTACAAAGTTTACTATAAAAATATCGTGTCTTGAAAAATTCGTAGAAATCGGTATAATATGCAGATTTTCATCCAGGCATTTCCGAATGAACCGGCAGGTATATTCAAATACATATAGATCAAGCCGGGTGATCATTTTGTTTTCTTCCAATACCGGAATAAAGACAGATGGGGGAATCAGGCCAAGTTCCGGATGTCTCCAGCGAACCAGTGCTTCTGCCCCTATCATCATTTCTGTGGACTGATTGTATTGTGGCTGAAAAAATGCAATATATTGTCCTTCCTGAATTGCCTGCTCAAATAAATCACAGATTTGTTTTTTCTCTAACATGATATTGCCTCCCAAAAGGAATCGGTACTTTATCGGAATGTATTTTTGTCAAACACAGGTGCGATTTCGTTTGGAAATAACATAACAAAAACCTCCCCTGTCTTTTGACCTGTCTGGGAAGGCTTTTTCTTTATTTCATACTAATCTCTCTGTGTTGATTAGCTTTTCTTATTTCATTATAGCAAAAATGCAGAGTATTACAAGGTGTTTTAGGGCGGATGTAATTTGTTGTAACGATGACTTTGGATAGTAAATGGAGTACTTTCGTCATAGCTTTAGTCTGTTACTGCTTATCCTATTATTTTCCGATTTTCAGGCAGTAACTTTTTTAGCCGAAATTGCCATGTATAGTATTGATTTACTACCTGCATCCTAAAAACAATTTTTCCGGCAGTAGGATTATACATTCGGCTTGCACATTTACTTTGAAAAGGTTTTTGAATGAATCATTTTTTACTGCCTGAAAAAAATATAATTCTTCCAAGAAGTAAAAGAATCAAAAAAGGTGAAAAATCGGAAGGATATAACATGAATTTACTGCTTATTCATTCATTATGAATTGTAGGCTGTAACCTTATATTTACATTCTATAGCAGATCACAAAATTTTTTACAGTCTCGAATGGAAATGATTTGACAGAAACATATCAAAAACCTTCCCTGTACTTTAGTCAGTGAGGGAAGGTTTTTGCATGCCGCTTCTGCTTTACTCATCGTCTACGCTTAACTTGTACCCCATGCCCCAGATTGTTTTAATGAGGTCACCTTTTTGACCCATTTTGCTGCGGAGCTTCTTCACATGGGTATCAATGGTTCTGGCATCACCAAAATAATCATAGTTCCATACATGGTTCAGAATTTTTTCTCTGGACAGGGCAATCCCCTGATTCTCCATAAAATATGCCAGAAGTTCAAATTCCTTATAACTAAGATCTATGTTTTTCCCATCAATCGTAACCAGACGTGCTGATTTATCCAATACGATTCCACCCACTGAAATCACATTGTCTACCTGATTCTGGGTTGTTCTCCGAAGGATAGCTTCTACTCTTGCCACCAGGATCTTAGGGCTGAAAGGCTTTGAGATATATTCATCCACTCCCAGTTCAAATCCCTGAAGTTCATCCTGCTCACTGCTCTTTGCAGTCAGCATGATAATCGGGACCTTCGAGTAGCTTCGGATTTCCCTGCATACATGCCATCCATCCATCTTAGGCATCATGACATCCAGAATAATCAGTGCGATATCCTGATTTTCAAAGAAAATATCCAGTGCCTCCACACCATCACCGGCTTCCAGCACTTCGTATTCATTTTTTACCAGAAAGTCTTTTACCAGTTTTCTCATTCGACTTTCATCATCTACCACTAAAATTTTAATCTTATCCATTATTCACACCAGGCTCTAATTCTTTTTCATCAAACTCTGATTCGTTCACATCAGGTTCTGATCATCTCACACCAAGCTCTAATTCTTTTTCTCGAATTACACTTTCACGCTCTGTCAGGTCCTGCTCCCATGCTGCATACTTATCCTGAATGGCTACTTCATAATTGATCACATTGGGATTATCACCTGTTTTGGCAATGAAAAACATTCCAATCACCATAAGTACTAAAAGTATGTTTAAAAAAATAGAGATTTTCGTTTTATCGACCTTTTCCTTTTTCTCAGAAGGTTTGATCCGCTGCTTTGTGGTCGGAGCCTCCTCCCGGATGTTATTGGAGTAGGATTCGTACAATGGAATCGGCTGTATCTCTTCCTCGGTATAGCCCGAATTGATCAGTTGCTTACGCATCCTGTGCATAAAATTCAGCCCCACCGGTGTCTGAAAGGTTCTGGTCTCAATCGCCTTATCATATACATTCCTCATGGTTTCGGCATTCCCTTTTTTCAGGTGCTCCATCAGGTACGCGATCTTCTTTTCTTCGATCCCCGCCAGATCCGCATCATCAGCAGACAGAAACAAATATCCATCCACGATATTCAGTTGTTTGTTTTCTTCCATTAACTGACTCATATATTCTCAAGTACTGTAATAATCATTTTAACAATCATCATTCACAATAATAATCATTTCCCCAATAATCATTCACAATGATTATCCTTCATACAATAATCTCTTACTGTATGATCTGCTTAAAATCAGCCACATTCTTTGCAATATCTCCCAGAAAAACGCTGGAACCGGCCACCAGGACATTGGCGCCTGCATCCATGATCTTTTTACAGTTATCCAGCTTTACACCACCATCTACCTGAATATCTGTGTCTTTTCCCATAGCATCCAGTTTATCTCTCAGGGTACGGATTTTTCCACTCATGGCCTCGATGTATTTCTGTCCGCCAAATCCCGGATTCACAGTCATAATAAGAACCATATCCAGTTCCGGAAGAACATAATCCAGCACATTCAGCGGTGTGGCCGGATTCAGCGCTACACAACATTTTTTACCCAAATCCTTAATCTGATGGACCATTCTGTCCAGATGAGGGGTAGCCTCAGCATGAACGGTGATACCGTCTGCACCAATCTGCGCAAAAGTTTCGATATATCTCTCCGGATGTTCGATCATCAGATGCACATCAAAAAACATATTGCTTTTCTTACGAAGAGATTTGATCACCGGCATGCCAAAAGAAATGCTTGGAACAAACATACCGTCCATAACGTCTATATGTAACATTTTAAGGCCGCTTTGCTCTAACAAAGCGACCTCTTCTCCTAATTTTGTAAAATCAGCTGATAAAATAGAAGGTGCTAAATAATTCATACTCTCTCCCTAAAAAAGTGTTTTATCTATTCTTTTCATAATATATTTGATCTTGCTCTCAGCCTCATCACCCAAATCACTTATAGCGGCTTCTGCTGCCTCTACCTGCCATTCATTGATACAGAACACACAGCCTGGCTTTTTGTTGCCGGAAAAAATTCCACCTTTTTCCCATTTGATAAAATAGGAAATTCTCGCTCCCAATAACGCTCTTTCCACAGCTTCTTTTACCTTCATATCAGAAACTCTGCATAGCTCCATTTCGTTATTTACTTTTACTCTGGAAAACTTTGACTCCATTTTCTTCCCGCCTCACTTATATATCTTCTCTAATCTGTACCTTTTAAGGGCTTTTTATTCATCGGTATCTGTTAAAGCTTCTTATTCATCGGCCTCCATTTTTGCACCGTAAAAGCATCTTATTCATTGGCCTCCATTTTTGCACCGCAATGTCTGCAGAAAGCAGAGTCTTCTTCCACATCTTCTCCACAGGAAGGGCATACATCCACACCTTTTATACTGCGAATGTACTCTTTGCAAAGCTTAATATCTGCTTTTGCGTCATCGATTTTTTGCACCTCTTCTGTAAAATCTTCAAACTCTTTTTCTGCCTTTATGCTTTTGTATACGGACTGGCCGATTTTTGCATAAACTTCCTGTGCAGCTGCTTCACTTTTTCTGATTTTTAATTTTAATTTGGTTACTTCTGAAACTTCTTTTGCTTTCTCAGATGCTGCAGCTCCTGCCTCTGTAATGGTATCGCTGAGTTTATTTAAAAAATCCATTGTCTTCCTCCATATTCAAAATGATGTTCTGTTTCAAAACCTCATAGAATATTTTATACCAATGGGCTTCTTTTATCAAGAAAAAGTACCTACATCAGACACCTTACTGCAGCATATATTTTTTCATACTTTTCAAACATTTCCATATATTTTCTGTGATATTCCATTCGGGGCTCATAAGTGATGGTTTTCTCCACCATATGTTCTGCTGCGTCTTCCAGATTCCGGAATATTCCGATGGCGATTCCGGTCAGCATGGCAGAGCCAACGGTACCTGCATCAACGGTTTTCAGCGCTACAATCGGAATTCCCAGTACATCTGCTTTCATCTGCATCCAGATTTTGGAATGTGCCCCACCACCTGTGGCATGAAGTTTCTTGGGACTTGCCCCGGAAGAAGCAACATTTTTATAATTCAGATACATTTCATAGGTAACACCTTCCATGCAGGCCCGGTAAATGTCAGCAGCTGTTGTGGATGTTGTCATACCCAGGATTGCACCTTTGGAACCGGTATCCATATAAGGGGTCGCAGCACCTGCAAAATGAGGAAGCAGAAGCATGCCTGATGGTCCCTCCGGATCAAGTCCTTCCGCCATTCGTTCTTTTCGATAGGTCTCTTCCAGATAGGAGTTCACCGATATTCCCTGCTGTCCGGCCAGTTCCTTTTCCTTTTTTGTGATCTGATCAGTACACCACTGTATCAGTGCGCCACCTGTATAGGAAAATGCATAGGTCACATACTTTCCCGGAAACACATAAGGTACGATCACATATTTTCCATCCATCATGTCACGGATGTCCGGCATCTGATCATAAATCGGAGTAAGACACTCTACCGTTCCGGCTCCATCCACTCCCACTTCTCCGTCAAAGGCTCCTGCACCTACTGCTGCCGCTACCTGATCATGACTGATGCTTACAATATGGGTCTGTGTGGACAAACCGGTAAGTTCCGATGCTTTTTCGGTCACACATCCTGCATCTGTACCGGTGGGAACCGGCCTGGACATCCGTTCCACCGGTACACCGATTGCATCAAAAAATTCTTTTCTCCATTCCAGTTTTTCAATATCAAAAGCCATGCTTCTGGTCGCAAGAGAATAATCAATCTGTCGGTTTCCGGTTAACATAAATACCACATAATCTTCCATTAAAAAGATATACCGGCACTTTTCATAGACTTCCGGCGTGTGTTTTTTCCGCCACATGATTTTGGGAAGACTGTACATTTCATGGGGTACCACACCGGTGATTTTCGCGATGTTCTCCCGGCCAAAGAGTTTACATAATTCTTCGCACTCTTCCCCGCCTCTGGGATCCGTATACAGCATAGCCGGTGCCAGGGACGTTCCTTCCTCGTCTGTCATAACAAAAGTTTCTCCAAAACTGGTCACACCCATTCCTGCGATATCCGGGAATCTTTTTGTCATTTCCCGGATAACCGCATATACACCTTCCATCAGATTCGGTACATCTATTTCATGTCCCGAAATGCCTCGCTTTACAGGATAATCTCTGTATACTTTGTCCAGTTCTTTTCCATTTTCATCAAAAACAGTACACTTACACCCGGTGGTTCCGATATCTAATCCTGCGATTTTCATTCTTCATCTCCTAATCGATTTCAACCCAGTCATATCCCAGGTAATTGGTCATGGCTTCTTTTAAAATAGATTTCATATGTCCCACACCGACGCAGGTATGATGTTTAAATCCGCCTTTTGCCAGTTTCAACATTTTTTCTTCCATATCCGCGATTTCGCATACACCGGCACAGCCAAAGTATGATTCCTCAATAGGGTCATCTGTAAACTCTGCTTCGGATGCGTAGATTTTGATTTTTCCATCTACGGTAAGGCAGTTGGAAATCGTCGTTTTCATCGGACGGATCCGGCCTTCATTGGTTCCCCATCCACTTCCTGCATCAGTCTTTTCAAACATCTTATGTGCAGTAACCGTGCCCTTTCCGACCATCAATCCCTGAGCAGTAGAACCACAGTGGAACAGGATCACTTTATTTTCTTCTTCACCATAGTTATTATTCCAGTCCAGCACTGCTGTAGGCCGTTCACTGGCAAGGGCCATTGCTCTCATGGAAATGGCAGAAGTCAGGTCGATTTCGCAACTGGTTACAATACCTCTGTCATTTAGTTCAGACAACAGAACGCAGGGGCAGACTCTGAGGATCTGTTCCATTTCGTTCCAGCATCGGATAGCCAGGGCATCCAGATGATATTCTTTCACATACTCATCGATGACAACGGATATTTTGGCCAGCGTATTCTTTTTATCTTCCGGTACCTTGGAAAAATCAGTGTAGTTTTCCAGTACTTCCTTTTTTGCTGTCACTTCCGGATCGTCGTCTTTTTTCAGACCAACCTTATAAACCAGTTCCGATAAATCAAAGGACTCCACCGTAATACCATTTTTCTGTAATCCAATCTCATCAAACCGAGTGGTTTTAAATGCAGTGGTTCTTGCGCCGATACATCCGATGGTGAATCGCTTCATTCCGTTTACCACACGACAGATTGCTGCAAAGTCACGCAGGTTCTCCTGGAATTTTGTAGAAAGAGGGTGCACCACATGAGGTTTCAAAACAGTAAAGGGTACCTGATACTGGGTAAATACATCCGTTACAGAGAACTTTCCGCAAAAAGCATCCCTTCTGTGTGCAAAATCCATTTTTCCGATTTCATCCGGATATGCCTGCATCAGAATCGGCACACCAGCATCCTGAAGAGCAGTGATTGCTCCGTTTTCATCTGCAAAAATCGGCATGGAAAAGATAACGCCATCATACTGGCCTTCATGTTCCTTCAACCACTTCGCATATAAAAGTCCTTCATCTCTGGTTTCAATACCACCATATCTGGTAAGCTCCGGATTCATGGCGATATAATCATATCCGGCATCGGTAACTGCCTTTATCATATCTTCTCTTGCCTCGTAAATTAGTTCTCCGGGCATAAATCCTCTGTTACAAAATGCCAGTGCAAATGTCATTTTTCTTGCCATTTTTCATTTTCCTTTCTGTCTTGTGTATTCTATTTCCTATCCCCTGTAAATGAAATACTCTTCTTCCTATAATTTTCACTTTTCAAACGTCTTTATTATCAGTCTTCCACTCGGGCGAATACTTTCATTGCTGCTTTCACATCTTCTTTCATTGCTTCCCGCGCTGCAGTAAAGATAGAGGAGAAGAAAGCCGGAGCACCTTCCTCTAATTCATTCAGATATTTTACAACTGCATTTCCGCCTGCCTTATCCATATAGGTAAAATAGTTGATTTTACGCACTCCCGCTTCTACTGCTTTGCAATAATCTTCTTTGCTGACACCGGAGCCTCCATGCATAACCACCGGAATGTTACCTGTTTTTTCACGAACCATTTTCACAATATCAAAATCCAGCTTTGGTTTGGTCAGATAAATTCCATGTGTGGTTCCAAAAGAGCAGGCAAGAGCATCTATACCGGTTTCTTCCACGAATTTCGCTGCCAGATCCGGATCTGTATAGATTTTGGTATCATCCTGTTCTGACCCATCACCGGTTCCACTTTCTCTTTTTCCCATGCTGCCCAGCTCAGCTTCTACGGATGCACCATATTTTTTTGCCATCTCCACTGCTTTTTTGGAGTTTGCAACATTCTCTTCATAGGGAAGTACAGAACCATCATACATGATTCCGGTAAATCCAATCTTCATAGCCTCTTCCAGATATTCCAGCGTTTCACCATGATCCAGATGAACGCAGATCGGAACACTGGCCTTTTTTGCCATATCTACCATAATCGGACCAATGGTACTGAGCGGCACCAAAGTCTCATGACACTGGGCAAACTGGATGATCACAGGCAAATCCAGCTGCTCAGCTGCTGCGATTTCCGCTTCGATCGCCTCCAGACCCGATGCATTAAAAGCACCGATTGCAATATTTCTTTCTTCTGCGATTGCCAGAATTTCTTTTAATGTTACTAACATGATAATTCCTCCTTTTTTATCCAGGGTAATAACGCTTTATCGAAATGTCTTTCCACTTCAGATAAAAAACTTCATATTTACAGAATACTCTTGATTCTTTTTGCAATATAGTATATTTTGTTTACAAAACTGTAAATTTGTTTTGCAAATATGCTATATTCATGATCGATAATCTGAAGTTTTAACATACTATATCCATACTTGATGATATGAAGAATAGATATGTCGTTTTCTATTTATTGATTTAAGCAGAAAGGGAGATAAAGATGAATGCAATGACTCTAAGCCTGAACCGGGAATCCCTGTTCAGTCTGATGAAAGATTTTTTTCTATTAACCGGATTTAAAATCGCGCTTTTTGATGCCTCCGGGAATGAAATATTATCTTATCCGGAAAAGCATTGTGCCTTCTGCGCTCTGATCCGTTCCTGTCCGGAAGGGATAAAAAAATGCAATGAAAGCAATCAAAAGTCTTTTGTCCATTGTGAAAAAACCAGGGAACTGGTCATATACCATTGTCATGCGGGACTTTTAGAGGTCACTGCCCCACTTATTGATAATGATTCGGTGATTGGATATATCATGTTCGGCCAGATCACCGATATAAATGAACCCCAGGATGTCAAAGACATGCTGCAGGATGTGATTGCCAGATTTCATCTGGATCAGTTCGGACATGATGCTGCCATTTACCAGATTACTTCCAAGAGCAGTGAACAGATTTTTGCTGCAACAAAAATTCTGGAAGCATGTACCTTTTATGTATTATTGAAAGATATGATCCGTCTGCAGCGGGAAAACTTCATTCAGAATCTGAATCAATTTTTACTTTCCCATTTATCGGAAGATTTGTCTGTAGAACGCCTGATGCAGGAATTCCATCTGAGCAAAAACAAATTATATGATTCCTGCAGCCGGTATCTGAATGTGGGAATTGCAGAGCATATTAAGAATCTTCGTATTACAGAGGCCAAAAAACTGTTAAAAGAAACCGACCTGTCTGTACGCGAAATATCAGACAAAGTCGGTTTCAATGATTACAATTATTTCTGCCGGGTTTTCAAAAAGGAAGTTGGGATGCCTGCTAACAGGTTCAGGAACTTGTAAGTTCAGAAATCTATCCATTCAGAAATCTGCGAATTCGGGAACCAGTATTTTCAAAAACAAACATTTTCAGAAACAAGTATTATCAGAGGCATGCATCTCCCAGATATTGTACTGCAATCCGGTTTTCCGGCTTTGCATCGGTAAGATATAGTACGATCAAAAAGAACCATTCCAGCGGCTTCATCAGAAAATAAACCAAATCCGCTACATACCTGCTGCGAATGAGTTTAGCTACCGGAAATCCACAGGTATCATAAAAATGTCGTACTACCTTATGAAAACGGGGAGTTCTCTCTTCCAGAATCTGTTCAAAAGCATTGGCGATACATAACTGCCGATTTACAATCACTTCATGTCCATGACGTTTTCCCAGACGTATCGGCTTTACCACTTTCTCATGTCCACCTGCAGCCACAGTACAGAGGTAATGCTCGTCATACATTACATTCTGAGGTGCCACTCTTTGCGACAGATTCCAGTCACTGGTCTGGGTGAAGGCACGGATCACTGCATCCGGAGCCTGACCAAATAATACTAATATGGCAATTAGAATCCCTAAAAGTGGTATCATAAACAGAAAAGCCAGCACAGGCCAAAGTGTTGACTTTTCCAACAGTTTTCTGCATTGGCCCAATATACCTTCCTGTATTTTCTCATTTTCTTCATAAGGAATCTCTTTCCATTCCTGTACCTTTTCAGATACCACGCGGGCTGTGATCAGCACACAGTTACACGGAAGCAGTAGCAGATACAGATCCATCAAAGTTTCTGTATCATATACCTGTATACCCCAGGCAATACTCAGTCCGGTTGCCAGATACATTGCCGACATACCCAGAACCAGCAGGAGCGGTGGCATTTTCTCCAGTTTCACCAGGTTCACCACCAGATAGCCCAATAATCCAATCCCAATGAACACCAGTATCGTTATGCTGCATTGGGTGTTGATCGGCGTGTGTTTCTCCGTATTGTATAAGGTTTCCGTCCAGTCTGCCTGAAATACCGCTTCCTGAAGCAGTGACAGGTAAATCAGACTATATAAAATCCCGATAGCCAGTATGACAAGATCAAATACTATCAGACACGGGCGTTTTTTCATATTTTTCCCCACAACTGTTTCCATATCTGTTTCTTTATTCTTCCCCGTACCTCTCACGATTCGGAGCAGATAAAACACCTGATATATGGTTACCAGTATCGGAAATATCAGGAACATTCCAATCATGCTTCCGAAAATGGGCAGCATAACCAGTTCCTTTAAAACCGATGCAGTATCATGCCACTCTTCCCTCACATATACCAAAATATAGTAAATAAATGATATTGTGATTCCACCCAGTGCAGCCATCCCAATGGAGCCTGCAAGCGGATGCTTTACCAAAAATATTTTCATTTTTTTAGCCATTTTCTTTTCCCCCATATTCAAAAAACCTACTGTATATATAGAAAGATTCACAAAATACACAGCAGGTTTTCCTATTATATTAATTTCTTCCAAAAATCACCTTCCAGCATCTTAAAATCCGGTCTGGCAATGTAAAAGCCCTGCACATAATCTACGTTGATCTGTTTCAGAACCTCTAATTCTTCTGCTACTTCAACACCTTCTGCTATGACCTTTATGCCATTTTCATGAGCATATCCTACCATACTTTCTACCAGGGTTCTGGCAGCTCTGGAAAGATGGATATTTCTGATCAAAAATTGATCTATTTTGATAAAGTTATAACTTCCGAATACCAGTATATCGCTGTTGCTGTAGCCGGTACCGAAATCATCCAGGGCCATCTTCATGCCCCACTTATTACACCACTCACGCTTTTTCCGCTCTATTTCCGGATAGATTTTCATCTGCTCTGTAGTTTCCATAACAATTCGGGAAACTTTATCCCCATAAAGATTGTGCAGGGCAATGGCATCCTCTTCCGGGAGCAGCTGATCTGCAATGGAATTGATAAAGATACAACAGTCTCTATCTCCGACCTGATCAAAAAATACTTCCAGAGCTTTATACCAGGTAAGTCTTTCAATCTGCCCGTTCATTGCATGTTCTTTTGCAACTCTCAGCAGATTATCAGGCGTTCTCAACACGTCTGATACCGGGCGGATAAGCGCTTCATATGCAAAAATATGATTATCCTTCAGAGATACAATTGGCTGAAAAGCATATTGTACTCTTTCTTTTTCTATAATGTTGGTAAGTTCACCAAAACCGTAGATCAGCAGATAGTCTCTGATATAGGTATCTTTTTCAAACAGCTTCTGCTTTCCTTTTGTCCTCTTTTTCATCTCATACATTGCAAAGTCAGCATATCGCATGAGTTCTGTATAACTGGCTCCATCAGCACTGTATCTGGATAAACCTCCGGAAGCTCCCAGCTGCAGTTTACTTCCATCCGGCAAAGTCAGATACACTTCCCCAATCTTTTTATGAAGCTCTTTGGCCAGCTGTACCAGTTCTTCCTCGGGTCTGTCATACAAAAAGAGAACAAACTCATCCCCGGAAAGCCGGGCAGAAACATGATTCTCCAATGGAACAGAACGAAGAATATTTCCCATTGCCTTAATGTACTTATCCCCAACATCATGGCCATATGTATCATTTACATATTTCAAACGGTCTAAATCCCACATGGCAAGAACACCACAGGCACATTTGCCGCCATCCACCAGCTCTTTTACTTTCTTTTCAAATGCACGCCTATTATACAGATTGGTAAGCACATCATAGTCTCTGTCATGCCGGATCTGCATCTGCTCTTCCATGGCTTCTGTGGCATCCATTATGATCGTGATATGAGAATCCTCTGTTTCCGCATGGGTAATACGGTAATATCTTACATCTCCATTTTCACAGTCTCTTCGGAAAATATATGGTTCAATCCTGGTATACTGACTATTTGTTTCCGCAAGAACAGATTTTAGCTCATCTTTATTGACATAATTGTCCTTCCAGGATTCCAGTTTGATGTCCAGCATTTCAAGGAGCTGCCTGTTGCAAAAGGCCAGATCTGAATCATCATACTCAATAACCCCAAGGGCAAGATCAGCCAGGTCAATGATATCCGCCACTTTACCACCCATCTTATAAACCATCTGGTTATTCATTATGATACGGTCTGCTAATTCATCAAATTCTTTAATATTTGTCTTTGGCAGACTCTCTATCATCTTATTATCCGAACTTTCAATCCCCCTCATTAATGCTTTAATTGGGAAAATAAGCGGATACAAAGCCGCCATAGCTATGGCAAGGGATATCACCAATGATATAAGGACAGAAATACCAATCCAAACCAGGAGTCTGTTAGACGCTTCAAATAAAGAATTTCCATTTGCTACACCCACAACTACCCACCTGTCTTTTTCAAAAGGCGTATTTGTGTTGTACAATTTCATGAATGCCAAATTTGCATAAAGGCTGCCATCATTCCATATGTTTTCCACCGTATACAACTGATCCATCTCTGACTTTTTTAAATGAAAAGAGCCTTTGATCGGCAACGGGGCCTGAAAGGCGGCATTCTCTGTCATCATAACCTTCAGATCATTGCTTTCCGCATCATATATTCCCAGACAATAGGTAAAGCTGGAATCTTCACCAAGTTCCTTACTTGGAAGACTCTTTTTTAAATAATCCAGAGAGACCCCGTAGCCAATCACACCTACTGAGTGATGATTCTCATCCAATATCGGTATCGAGTAACAAATCTGCTTAATATCGTCCTCAAAAAAAGTAGTGGTCTCACTATAATATCCCAGATTCAGGGAATCAATATCCTGATATTCATTTCCGGCACGATGAGGTTCATGGAAAAAGTCCATATCTTCCGTGACAGTAAAATGTTCATTCCAAAAGGAATCCAGTGTAAAGCCCTGTTCAAACATCAGGCTACTGGAGCCCGCTTCCACTAAAATATCTGAATTATCTGCAGAAGCATCATTGGGATTTAAATCCCTTAAAATCAAGGCATCTTTTATGTTTTCCGAATCTTCACGGTCTAAAATAATGAAACAGGAAGTAGCTTCACTATTACGTAATCTATCCAGAACAAGCACTGTCATTCTATCCAGAAAAGCTTTTCTGTTTTCTTCTACTTTCAGAAAATCTTCTACAGAAAGTCCTTTGCTTCCTGCAAAAACTCGCAGAGTCGTTTTAATCCGTGAGTCAAACTCCTCTATGTCTCCCAGTGAAGTCATCTGACTTTCAAAAAGTGATCCACGAGTCATAACCATGTTATTAAAGCTGTTTACAGCGCTCATATCCAAATGTTTTGGAGTACCTGTCAGGATAATGGCACCTACACTCACAATTGCCTGAATACAGATAATGAAAATAACACCAAAAGAAATCCATGATCGTAATTTAATTTCTCTCTTTTGTCTCTTCAGCATTTTGCTGTATCCTTCCCATTTTTTGTGCATTCGAATTTCATGCACCTATTCAACTGCAATAGAAGAATTCTACTGTGCTATTGCAGTTTCTAATTGATCTCTTTGTTCCACATACCAAGATTCAAAATGCTCATCTGATAAATATTCCTGAAGTACTTCTTCCCGATCTTCCCCGGCTTCTATCCTGGAAGCAATTTCAGCATAATCTGCAATTGCCCAGTTTGCCATCGAGGTATTTAAAACCTCCCGGGCTACATCCCCATTCACAAATCCTCTCGAAGCATAGGAATCGGATGTTTCGATCTGTTGAAGTGCAACATTCATCGTATCCCGTTCTATGCCGGACATATTTTCGCCATCCAGAGACATAAAACGATCTATTTCTTCCTGCTCAATTGCATCCTTCTTTACCGGCAAATAGCCTGAATTCAGATCATATCGCACATTCTGTTCTTTCTCTGTAAACCATTTTAAAAAAACAGTACATGCATACTCTTCTCTTTCCGTGGCTTTTGCCATGGCCATATCCGCTCCCTGCTGCACAATAAGCGGATCACAGCCCTCAAAATTCGGAACCGGAAGAACCAGATAATCAATCGGATAACTTGTTCCATCTTCTTTTGATACTACTTCCGGGAAATAAGTAGAACTGGCAGTGGAACAAACCTGAGCAATAATGATACCTAATTTGATATCATCACTCCGGAAACGTCCCACACTGGCATAGTGCCCCTTTACAAAAGGTACATAATAATTATCCCACAATTTTCTGCAAATATCTTTATCAACCTGAAGGGAAACCTGTCCATTTTCTACCGGGAAAAATTCCTTCCCAAGCTGTTTTGCCCCGATAACCATATAATTAGCAAAGGCATCTCTTCCGAAAAATGCTTTTCCACCGCTCCAATCGTAATATTTTTCTGCGACCTGACATAATCCTTCCCAGGTCTTCATATCATCCACAGTTACACCGGTTGCTGTAGCAAATGGTTCCCAATCTGTCTTATTAATCATCAAAACTTCAGTGGACTTTGCAAATGGGAACAGTTTCATTTCTTCATTCGAACCCAATTTCCCTTCTTCCATATAGGAATCGATATATTCCTCTTTTTCCGTCTTAGATAAATATGGATCAAAGGAACCTAAAATACCAAGCTGGTCCAGTTCCATGGCAGTAGCCTGATAACACTGGAACAAATTAGGCATCTCCTCGGCACCTACTTCTTTGTTGGCAGAAGCAAGAAGAACGCTATTTAAATCATTGATACTACTTTTACTCTCTGCATATACCACAATGCCCTTCTCCCGGCCAACCGTATCATTAAACTCTGCAACCAGCTGCTCAAACTCTATCCCCTGGGCACCATTATAATAATGCCAGATTTTAACACTCTGTGGATCTTTCGGACTAAGTCCGTGATTTTTCTTTTTCACACACCAAAAAGCAATTAATGCTATAACAACAGCTAACAGGATAACAGTAAGTATTATTACAATGTTCTTTTTCTTCATAATCGTTTTCCGTCCTTCTACAAATATATAAAATATGTCTCATCCGTCCCTTTTAAAATACGACAAAAAAGACATTTTTCCAACACAAATAAAACATGTCTATTATATACAATCCACCTTGGAAACACAATATGCTAGTCTCTATTTTCATACTATTTGTATAGTAACTACGTATATGTAAATCGCATTTATGTAACACTTCATTTAGTATATTTTGTGTAATACTTCATTCAGTATATCTTGGGGTGGTCTTATGAAAAAAGAGATCTATACTATAAATAATTACGGGGCTGTCAAAATCAACATAAAAACATTAATGGACACAAGAGGTATGACAAGAAATGCTTTAGCAAAGGCAATCAATACCAGATTTGAGGTGATTGATAAATGGTACCATGGTCATGTAGAAAAAATAGACGCTGACGTACTTGCCAGAATATGCTATGTTCTGGATTGTACACCCGGAGAAATCATACAATATTTATCGGAGAGATAGCGCAGTGGGATGCAGTGGGAACGTTCCCACTGCACTCCCCACTGCACTCCCCTGCCCCCTACGGAACAATCTTCTTCAATTGTGTCAGAGCCTGTTCCAGAACAGACTTTGGACATGCTATATTAATACGTTGAAACTGCTTTCCGGATGGGCCGAACATGCTTCCTTCATCCAGCCACAATCCAGCATCATACAGAATCCTGTGATTCAGTTCTTCTTCCGTATATCCCAGTTCAGAGCAGTCCACCCAGGTCAAATAGGTTCCCTGTGTCTCTGTCATCTTCAGCATCGGCATCTGATCTGCAAGAAATTCATTCATAAAACGAATATTCTCTGCCAGATACTTACGCAGTTCAGTAAGCCATGTTTTTCCCTGTGTGTATGCGGCATATGCAGCAGTTGATCCAAACAAATTGGTCTCATTATAACCTGTCATTTCTATTTCATGGATAAATTTTCTTCTTTTTTCTTTATCGGGGATGAAAATAGAGGAGAATTGTAATCCGGCCAGATTAAATGTTTTGCTTGGCGCAGTACAAACCATACAGTTCTTCTCTGCTTCCTTTGAAACAGATGCAAAAATCGTATGCTTATGATCCCCATAGGTAAAGTCACAGTGAATCTCATCAGATACCACAAATACATGATGTCTGCGGCAGATTTCATCTATCTGTACCAGTTCTTCTCTCGTCCAGACACGTCCTACCGGATTGTGAGGACTGCATAGAATAAACATCTTTACATCATTTTTCACAATTTTGTCTTCAAAGTCCTCAAAATCAATAGAATAAGCAGTTTTCTCTTTATCATATACAAGGGGACTGTCTATCAGTTTGCGTCCATTATTCTTAATCGATCTGGAAAAAGGATGATATACCGGCCGCTGGATTATAACAGCATCTCCCGGCTCCGTAAATGCACGGACTGCCATGGAAAGTGCAAAAACAACTCCCGGTGTTTTTACCAGCCACTCCTTTTGATATCGATATCCAAAATTATCTCCAAACCAGTTAC
>CAMFGH010000022.1 GCA_945949875.1 uncultured bacterium | reverse complement strand
TTTATACGGATTTTTGCCAACAGTGTCTGTATAAAAAGGACACGCCTTCTCCCGGTGTACAGCTTTGGAAAAATATACTTTATCACACAGAAAGAAGCTCCCGGGATATAACATATTTTGCTGCGAAAAAAATCCTTGGTCCGGACATAGACTCATCCCTACCAAAAAGAAAGCTGCCATCTCAGAGACTCTCATTGGTGAAAGCGATAACTCCCTGGGGCAGAATTGACAATTAAAATGCAGTTCTTTATAATCAAACAGGCATGATAGTATATAATATATGTTAAAATGGACAGTGCAAAGCACTGGCTGGTAATGAAATTTTTTCAAAATAATAATGATTAGGAAATGATATGTCACAGGTTCAAAAAAAGAAAGACAATTTTGTTGCACAGGCGGGAATCCTGGCAATGGCGGGCATCGTAGTCCGAATCATCGGCTTATTATATCGAAGCCCACTGACCAGCATTATCGGCGATGAGGGGAATGGATATTACAGCTTTGCCTATAATATCTATACCATTATCTTATTGATCTCATCCTATAGTATCCCATCTGCCATTGCAAAAGTCATGGCACAGCGAATTGCATTTGGAGAATATAGGAACGCACACAGGATTTTTAAGTGTGCTATTTTATATGTGGTAGTAGTGGGTGGAGCAGCCAGCCTGTTTGCCTATTTTGCAGCACCTTATCTGGTAGTGGAAAATGCAGTGCCGGTGCTTCGAATCTTTGCCCCAACGATTTTTTTATCAGGTCTTCTGGGAGTTCTGAGAGGGTATTTTCAGGCGCACAGGACCATGGTGCCCACCTCTGCCTCCCAGGTACTGGAACAGATCTTAAATGCCTGTGTCAGTATAGGAGCCGCTTGGCTTCTGGTGCGGAATCTGGGAGATGGTGATAAGACATTAAAGGCGGTTCGTGGAGCGTCCGGAAGTGCGCTGGGTACTGGTAGCGGGGTACTGATCGCTCTGATTTTTATGCTGGCGATATATCTGAGAAAAAGAAAGAATATTCTTGCTGAAGTGGAGGCAGATGAAAGCGGAAAAGAGGACAGCTACGGACAGCTTTTTAAAGTGCTTCTGCTGGTGGTAACTCCCTTTATTTTGAGTACCTTCATTTATAATCTCAGTACTTCCATGAATCAGACAATATACAGTAAAATATGCATGCAGATCAAACATTTTGCCCAGGATGAAGCGGCTACCATGTATGGTATCTTTTCCGGGAAATCGGTGGTGATCACCAATATACCGATTGCTTTCAGCTCTGCCATGGCGGCAGCACTGATTCCCGGCATTTCTGCAGCCTTTGCCAAGGGAAATATTGATTTGACAAAAAAGAAAGTGGATTTGGCAGAGAAGGTAACCATGATGATTGCCATACCATCTTCGGTTGGATTGTTTGTTCTGGCAAGACCTATTATGCAGCTTCTGTTTCCACAAAAAGCATCTTTGGATATGGCAGCAGCACTGCTTAGAGCCTTGGCTATTACAGTTGTATTTTACAGTCTTTCTACTCTGACAAATGCAGTTTTACAAGGTATCGGAAAAGTAAGCGTTCCTGTATATCATGCAGCGATTGCATTGGTAGCGCAGGTTATTGTATTGGTAGTTTTACTAATAGGGACAAACATCAATTTGTATGCCCTTGTATTTGCCAGTGCTACCTATAGTTTGCTGATGTGTGTATTAAATGCAAGAGCAGTAAGAAAATATTTAGATTATCAGGAAGATATGAAGCAGATATTTATCAAGCCATTTTTAGCAGCCGCCTTTATGGGGTTGGTAGCCTGGTTTGTATTTATGGGCTGTGATCTGCTGATGGACAGCCGTATCGCTTTGATTCCGACATTAGCTATTGCGATTATTGTATATTTTATCTTTATTATAAAATTCGGAGCTGTCACAGAAACGGAAATGAAAGCAGTTCCAAGCGGAACCAAACTGATTCGTGCAGCAAAGAAACTGCACCTGATGTAAACCAAAGATTTAAGTGGAGTAGAAGGGCATGTGGGCTCTTTTTTGCTCACCAACGCGGAGAAGAGTTATAGGACAAAAAGTGACTTCTACTCCTTCGGAAATCTCTTTCGGATACATAAGTAACAGATGATGTGCACGAATCCTGTAAGGATCCAGGATACCGGATAGGTCATATACAGCATTTGGGGCGTATGGAATACCGGCAGTTTGAAAAAGGTAAAGATCCAGAAAAGCCTCAGCCCACAGGCACCGATCAGTGATACGAGCATAGGCATTACCGAATAACCGTAGCCACGCATAACACCAGCCATGACATCCATGATGCCACAGAGAAAATATGTTCCGCACACAATGGTAAGACGAACCATACCGGCTTCTATGACATTTGCTTTGGAAGAGTATATGCCAAGAAGCATGAGACCGAAAAAGACTGTGGAGAGTCCGAGAACGAGTCCGGTTATGGTGACGCAGATCAGACACCAGATGGCGATTCTGGTCATTCGCTTCCATTTGCCGGCCCCCATATTCTGGCTGACAAAGGAGATGGCAGCCTGGTGAAAAGCATTCATGGATACGTAGACAAATCCTTCAATGTTTCCGGAGGCAGCACTTCCGGCCATAACCACGGAACCAAAAGAGTTGATGGAGGACTGGATGACTACGTTGGACAGGGAAAAAACAGTGCCCTGCAAACCGGCTGGAAGACCGATTCTCAGAATCCTTTTCACATATTCTTTTTTGACGCAGATGTGAGAAAGAGTGATTCGGTAGTCTTCCTGTTCCAGCATCAGGCATCGAAGTACTAAAAAGGCGGAAATACATTGGGACAAAACAGTTGCCATCCCAACACCGGCCACATTCATATGAAAGTAAATCACAAAAATCAGATTTAACAGGACATTAATGCAACCGGAAAAAAGCAGATAGTATAAGGGCCTTTGGGTATCGCCAACTGCCCGGAGAATGGCACTGCAGAAGTTATACAGCATGGTGGCAACCATTCCCAGAAAATATATACGAAGATACAGGGTGGCAAGAGGAAGCACTTCCGGCGGAGTGGACATCCATTCCAGAATGGTTCCTGTAAAGCAAACTCCTACGATGGTAAGGAGAATCCCGCTGATCAGGCTGATGGCGATAGAGGTATGGATAGCGTCATGCAGCTTGTCATTTTCTTTGGAACCGAAAAAATGGGCAGTCAGTACGTTGGTTCCGACAGATAGCCCAATGAAAAGGTTGGTAAGCAGATTGATCAGAGAAGAAGTAGAGCCTACAGCAGCCAGAGATTCTTCTCCGCAAAATCTTCCAACCACAACAATATCTGCAGCATTGAATAAAAGCTGTAGAATACCGGAAAACATCAGCGGAAGGGTGAATAATAGCAGTTTAGTTAAAATACTTCCGCTTGTCATATCAATGGAATGAACTTTTGAAACTTGTGTTTTCATATCAATCGTGAACCTGCTTAATCTTTGATATATTGGAATCTATCATCATAGAATAATTGGTATAGTATACCACAAAGCCCGGTTTTGCCCCACCGGGTTTTTTTACGTGCTTTTTCTGGATATAATCGATTTCCACCTTTTCCTGCTCCCTGCCTTTGGAATAATAGGCAGCTAATCTGGCAGCATCCTCAAAGGTAGTATCCGGGAGTTCTTCACCATTGGTACGGACAACGACATGTGAACCGGGGATGCCTTTGGCATGGAACCACCAGTCATTTCCGGTAGCAAACTTGAAGGTCAGAGCATCATTCTGGTAATTGTTTTTTCCCACGTAAATATGGAATCCATCCTGGCTGATATAGTGGAACGGTTTACTGGTGATTTTTTCACGTTTTCCCCCGCCTTTTCGTTTTACATAACCGGAGGCGATAAGTTCTTCCTTGATTTCAGTCAGATCAGACTCTGCTTCTGCGATATCCAGAGCATTCATGATGGACTCCAGGTGATCGATTTCTTCTTTGACTTCTACCGTAAGAGTGGATAAGGTCTCATAAGTTCTTTTCAGTTTGCTGTATTTGTCAAAGTACCGCTTTGCATTTTCAGATGCTGTCATGGTTGGATCAAGTGGAATGGTAAGCATCTGACCGGTGTAATAGTTTTCGACTTCGATGGATTTTGCTCCGGGAGCCGCCTGATAACCATAGGTGTGGAGCAGCTCTCCGTAAACTTTATATTTTTCCCGTTTTTCTGTGTCCTTGATCTGCTGACACTGGAGATCATATTTTTTTACGGTACGTTCCAGTGTGGTCTGGACGATTTTACGCAGATCCGCGGATTTCTGCCGGATTCTGGTATAAGCGTTTTTCTCAGCATAATAGGTTTCCAGAAGGGTAGAAACGGAGGGAAAAGTTTTGCTGGATTTTTCCTCATACATGGTGAGCCTTACTGCAGCAAAATCAACAGGTACTTCGTTTTCATAAACGATAGCAGGAGAAAAAATCCCTTCTTTTACTTCGGAAAAGAGACTGCAGAAGACCTGATACAATTTGGTTACCGCCTCTGGTGATTCCTCTTTATAACTAAGGGCTGAGCGGTCACTGTCCAGACCGCTGCGGAAGCAGAGCTCCTGTGCCAGCAGGGGAGATATACCGGTAAAAGCTGAATAAACAGCCTTGTATAAGGGCATGGCCTTACAAAAAACAGCATTTCCGAAGATGGTCGGATCAGGAGAAATCATAAATTCCATGGGATCGGATTTCTCTGTGGTTTTCGGAATAAAGTATTCTCTTCCGGGAAGGACTTCCCGGACGGAACTGACCATGCCGGATATATGCTTGATACTGTCTATGATCATACCGGAATCATCGCAAAAGATGATATTACTATGCTTTCCCATGACCTCAATGATTAATGTTTTTTGACATAAATCGCCCAGTTCATTCAGATGTTCAATATGGATCTGCATGATTCGTTCTAACCCGGGCTGGGTGATGGAGACAATCCGGCCATTTTGGATATGCTTTCTGAGCAGCATACAGAAATTCGGTGCTGTCATCGGGCTGGGTTTATTTTGTTCTGTCAAATAGATAAGAGGAAGAGATGCTCCTGCGGATAAAAGCAGCCGATACTGTCCGGTGGGTGCTTTTAAGGTAAGCAGCAGTTCATCTGCCTCCGGTTGTGCGATTTTACTGATTCGGCTGCCTGTGAGAAGGTCATTACATTCTTTTACAATGCCGGCAACGGTAACACCATCAAATGCCATAAAAATTCTCCCTGAAATAATACTTTTCTAATTCGTACCAATCATAACACTGTAGTTTGAAAAAAGCAAAATCCATTCTTGAAACACTTTCAAAAATGGGAGATTTCAATATAAAACTCTATATTATAGGGGAAATGTGTTGTGAATAAATAGATTCTTTTGTATAATATAATCAAAACGTAGTGCTGGCAGTGGTGAGTATATATGATCTAATACGTTTTCAGAAAGGAGAAGCCTATGGTGATCGGTGGCAATTATGATGCATATGCATATTATCGTCCGGTACAGTATCAGGGAAGTGCAACCTATGCAGATCCCAGATTCGGAAACAGGGCTTTTTCCATGACGGATCCGGAAGCAGCCAAGGGTACTCAGATGCCGGCAGATCCGGACAAAGTAAAAAAACCGGGAAGAAGGTCTACACCGGAAGAATGTGAGACCTGTAAAGAACGGAAATATCAGGATGGATCAGATGAAAATGTCTCTTTTAAATCCGCACAGCACATTTCTCCGGAGAGTGCCGCATCCAGAGTGCGTGCCCATGAGGCAGAGCACGTGGCAAATGCCTACAGCAAAGCGGCAAAAGATGGCGGAAAAGTAGTAAATGCATCGGTAACTATTCATACCGCTACCTGCCCGGAATGCGGAAGAGTATATGTATCCGGCGGTACTACCCATACCAGGATTGAGTATCCAAATGAAAGCAATCCTTACCAGCAGGAGCGAAAAGCCCAGGATGCATTAAAATATGCGGGTGCCAATATAAACTATGTTGCATAATAAGCCAATCTTTGACTGGAAATCCTTGACGCAAAGATTGGCTTATTCTATAATAGATAGGATTATTGCTATTGTGCAAAAGCACGTTTTCGGATAAAGGTTAGGAAGACAACATGATAAAAAGTATGACCGGTTTTGGCAGATGTGAAGTAGCGGAAGGCAATCGTAAATTTACGGTAGAGATGAAGTCTGTCAACCACAGATATCTTGATATCAATATCAAGATGCC
Organism: uncultured bacterium; assembly: GCA_945949875.1. GTDB lineage: Bacteria > Bacillota > Clostridia > Lachnospirales > Lachnospiraceae > 1XD8-76. The sequence goes on along the minus strand of CAMFGH010000022.1, from coordinate 27,445 downwards.
TAAAAAACTGAATTTTTTTGAAAGTGCGATCAGAACAGAACTGAAAAACTATATCTCAAGAGGTAAGGTAGATGTTTTCATATCTTACGAGGATTTTAGTGAAGAAAGTGGAAGCTTAAAGTATAACAGCGCATTGGCGGCGGAATACTTAAAGTATTTGAGACAGATGGCATCGGATTTCGGACTGGATGATGATATCCGGGTTTCCACGCTTTCCAGATATCCGGAAGTACTGGTAATGGAAGAACAGAATATCGATGAAGAAGAGTTATGGAAAGATTTGCAGAAAGCAATCCGTGGTGCAGCAGAAGGCTTTGTTCAGACCAGAATCGTAGAGGGAGAACATCTTTTGTCTGATTTAACGGAAAAGCTGGATGGCATGCTGGAGCATGTTGATTTTATCACGGAAAGATCACCGAAGCTTGTAAAAGAGTATCGTGAAAAGCTGGAACAGAAAGTAAAAGAACTGCTTGGGGATGCTCAGGTGGATGAAAACAGACTTTTGACAGAGGTAACGATTTTTGCGGATAAAGTATGTGTGGATGAAGAACTTGTCAGACTGCGCAGCCATATCGAAACCATGAAGAACACTCTTCTTGCCGGCGGTAGCATTGGGCGCAAACTTGATTTCATTGCACAGGAAATGAACAGAGAAGCCAATACCACACTTTCCAAGGCCAACGATCTGGAGATTTCAAGCCGGGCAATCGAATTAAAAAATGAAATTGAAAAAGTAAGAGAGCAGATTCAGAACATCGAATAAGAAGGCATGGCATCATGGACAAATTGATTCATATCGGATTTGGAAATATCATTAATGCGGAAAAGATTGTAGCCATTGTCAGTCCGGATTCTGCGCCCATTAAAAGAATGGTTCAGGGGGCAAAGGAAAATGGTACTGTGATCGATGCGACTCAGGGACGTAAAACCAAAGCAGTTATGGTCATGGAAAATGGCAGCGTCGTACTTTCGGCATTGATGCCGGAAACCATTGCAGGCCGGGCAATGTCAGAGAAACAATTGAAATATATGGATAGTCATCAAGGAGAGGTTTCTAAGGAGGAAGATTCATGAGTAGAAAAGGGATTCTGATCGTTGTTTCCGGGTTTGCGGGAACTGGTAAAGGAACTTTAGTGAATCGGCTGATCAGGGATTATGATAATTATGCGTTATCCATTTCCATGACTACCAGAAATCCCAGAGGCAGTGAACAAAACGGAGTAGAATATTTCTTTGTGACGAAGGAAGAGTTTGAGGATAAAATCAGGCAGGACGGTCTGATCGAATATGCCTGTTATGTTGGAAATTATTATGGCACCCCCAGAGCCTATGTGGAAAAGCAGCTCAGCGAAGGAAAAGATGTGATTCTGGAAATCGAGATTCAGGGAGCTTTAAAGGTAAAGGAGAGATATCCTGACAGCCTGCTTGTATTCGTAATGCCGCCAAGTGCGGAAGAATTGAAAAGGAGGCTTGTGGGCCGCGGTACAGAAACCATGGACGTAATCGAAAAAAGAATGCGCCGCGCGGTGGAAGAATCAGAAGGTATAGAGAAATACGATTATATTCTGGTAAATGATGAAATTGATGCCTGCGTAAAAAGACTACACGGTATTGTGCAGGCAACACACGAGAAACCGGAATATAATCTGGAATTTATAAAAGAAATCAGAGAAGAATTATCCCAGATGTGGAAAGGAGAAAATTAATGTTACATCCATCTTATGCAGATTTAATGAAAGTAGTAAACAGTGAGGTTGAAGAAGGTGAGGCACCTGTAGTAAACAGCCGTTATTCGATTGTAATGGCAACTTCCAAAAGAGCACGTCAGATCATTGCAGGGGATGAACCGCTGATTGATAATGCCACAGGAAAGAAACCGTTATCCGTTGCAGTAGAAGAACTGGAACAGGGAAAAATTCACATTTTAAGTGATGAAGAAGTATAAAATGCAAATGTTGTAAACGTGAAAAAGATTCCCATCCGGGAATCTTTTTGATGATTATACGCAATATTAGGATGGAGATGGTTATGAAGATATTATTTACGTCTCTTGGCTGTGATAAGAACCTGGTGGATTCGGAGATGATGCTGGGACAGCTTTCTGAGAAAGGATATTCCTTTACGGATGATGAAACCCAGGCAGATATTGTGGTGGTAAATACATGCTGTTTTATTAAAGATGCCAAGGAAGAAAGTATTGAAACGATTCTGGAAATGGCACAGCTTCGTAAAAACGGAGATATCAAAGCACTTATTGTAACCGGATGTCTGGCTCAAAGATATCAGGAAGAAATACAAAAGGAAATCCCGGAAGTGGATGCAATACTGGGAATATCAGATATCGACCGGATTGTGCAGGCAATCGATGAAATCCTAAAAAATGAAAAGAAAAATCATATCAGTGACTGTAACAGTGCACCGGTCTATGGAAAAAAGAGAATCGTTACGACCGGTGGCCATTATGCCTATATGAAGATTGCAGAAGGCTGCGATAAACACTGCACATACTGCATCATTCCAAAGGTACGTGGAAATTTCCGAAGTATTCCTATGGAAAGTCTTTTGCAGGAGGCAAGGACTCTGGCAGAAGACGGTGTAAGGGAACTGATTCTGGTAGCCCAGGAAACTACCTTGTATGGTGTGGATCTGTATGGGAAGAAAACACTGCCCACGCTTCTGGAAAAGCTTTGTGAAATCGAAGAACTTAAGTGGATCAGATTATTATATTGCTATCCGGAAGAGATTACGGATGAGCTGATTGACATGATCAAGAAGCAGCCAAAGATCTGTCATTATCTGGATATTCCGATTCAGCATGCATCCGATTCTATTCTGAAACGAATGGGAAGACGTACTTCGGAAGAGGATTTAAGAAACATCGTGGAAAAACTCCGCAGAGAAATACCGGATATCTGTTTGCGAACCACTTTGATCACCGGATTCCCGGGAGAAAGCCAGGAGGATCATGAGACCCTGTATCGTTTTGTCAATGAAATGGAATTTGACAGACTGGGCGTATTTACCTATTCTCCGGAAGAAAATACACCGGCAGCTTCCATGCCGGATCAGATTGAAGAAGATATCAAAGAGCAGCGCCGGGACGAACTGATGGAGCTGCAGCAGGCTATCGCTTTTGAAAAGGCTGAAAAAATGGTAGGAAAGAGGTTGGAAACGGTAGTGGAAGGTTATCTGCCGGAAGATGACGTATACGTGGCAAGATCCTATATGGATGCACCGGGAGTAGATGGTTATATTTTTGTATATGCAGACAGACAGCTTTTGTCCGGTGACTATATTGATGTGGAAGTGATTGATTCAAGAGAATATGATTTGATCGGAAAGGAAGTATAATATGAATTTGCCAAACAAATTAACGATGTTTCGTGTGATTTTGATTCCGTTTTTTGTGGTACTGCTTTTGACACAGGGGTATTATGGCTGGTTCAAGTGGGTGGCACTGGCGATTTTTATCATTGCCAGCCTGACAGACCTTCTGGACGGGAAAATAGCCAGAAAATACAATCTGGTAACCAATTTCGGAAAGTTTATGGATCCCCTTGCCGATAAGCTTCTGGTATGTTCCGCTATGATCTGTCTGATTGAACTGGGAAAGATTCCATCATGGGTGGTACTGATCATCATTGCCAGAGAATTCATCATCAGCGGATTCAGGCTGATCGCTTCGGATAATGGTGTAGTGATTGCTGCAAGCTATTGGGGAAAATTCAAAACAACATTCCAGATGATCATGGTGGTCCTGATGATCGCAGATATCCCTCAGTTATGGATCGTAACCCAGGCGGTTATGTGGATCGCTCTGGCACTTACTGTGATTTCCCTGGTAGATTATCTGATAAAGAATAAAGATGTCATGAAGGACACAAAGTAAAGAACAGGATAGAAGAAAAAATATTTTATGCACAGAATGCAGGAAGGAAAAAAGATGGTAGTAGAACTGATCAGCGTGGGAACAGAAATATTACTGGGAAACATTGTAAATACGAATGCTGCATATTTATCTGAAAAATGTGCAAATCTGGGGCTGTCATGCTATTTTCAGACCGTTGTGGGAGACAATGAAGAAAGACTGACAGACACCTTAAGAACAGCACTTGGGCGTGCCGATATCGTGATTCTGGGCGGCGGACTTGGACCTACTCAGGATGACCTGACAAAAGAAGTAACAGCAAAAGTACTGGGATGTCCGTTGGTGGAAGATGCGCATACAAAAGAGCGGATAAATGACTATCTCACTTCCAGAGGATATACGGTTACAGAAAATAACTGGAAACAGGCACTGGCACCGGAAGGAGCCATTATTATGGATAATGATAATGGTACTGCACCGGGACTGATTATTGAAAAAGATGGGAAACACGTGATTCTTCTGCCTGGACCGCCCAATGAATTAAAACCTATGTTTGAAAAGGATGTTTATCCGTATCTGAATGCTCTGGAGCCCGGAATCATCTATTCCAAAACCGTAAAGGTATGTGGAGTAGGGGAGAGTATTGCAGAGACCATGATCCGGGATATGATCGATGAGCAGACCAATCCGACCATTGCTACCTATGCAAAAACCAATGAAGTGCATCTCCGTGTAACAGCAAAAGCAGAAAATGAAAAGGAAGCGAAAAAGCTTGTAAAACCTATGGTGAAGGAGCTGAAGAATCGTTTTGGCAGCAATATCTATACCACAGACGAAAATATTACCTTAGAAAAGGCAGTGGTGGATCTGCTGGCCGCCAATCATCTGACGGTGACGACGGTAGAATCCTGTACCGGCGGTATGCTGTCTTCCAGGCTGGTGGATGTACCGGGAGCATCAGAGATCTTTAAATCCGGATATGTAACCTATTCCAATAAAGCCAAGAAAAAGCTGGTAGGGGTAAAGAAATCTTCTCTGGATAAATATGGCGCAGTAAGTGAAGTGGTTGCCAAAGAAATGGCCAAAGGTGCTGCTTTATTTTCGAAAGCAGATGTGACAGTGGCGATTACCGGTATTGCCGGTCCGGATGGAGGAACGGAGGAAAAACCGGTGGGCCTTGTTTATATTGCCTGTCAGGTATGCGGTACCATGACGGTGAAAGAATATCATTTTAAAGGAAACCGTACCAAGATCAGAGAATCATCGGTAGCCAGTGCACTTGGCCTTATGAGAGAATGTATCTTAAAATACAGCAGTGATATTCTCTTTGGACAGAAGCAGTGATATTCTGCCCAAACAGAAATGGAGAGGAAAATACAAATGTTAAAGGATATGATCGGAAAATATTATTTTGAGCAGAATTATAATTGCGCGGAAACCATTTTAAGAGCAGGAAATGAGTACTATGGATTAGGGCTGCATGACAGGGATATGATCCTGGTGGCAGCATACGGTGCCGGTATTCAGTGTGGAAATACCTGTGGGGCAGTTTTGGCAGCAGCCGGCATTTTATCCATGAAATATGTAGAAGCAAAAGCTCATGAAAGTGCGGACATTAAAGCAGTTGGAACAAATCTGATTCGAAAATTTAATATGAGATATGGTTCCACCCTTTGCAAGGATATCAAAGCACAGTCCTTCAAACCGGAATACCGCTGCCTGAAAACCGTAGAAACAGCCTGTGATATTCTGGAAGAAGTGCTGGATGAATACGAAAAATCCAGATCATAGAATCAAGGCAAATTACATAATGTGTACTTTTGTATACATGTGAACAAAGTGATTGACAAATTATAGTAGAAAATGATATGATACGCATTAGGAACAAAGGTGTTTCGCCATTGGGCGAAGCACCTTTTTTCATATATACATCCTGTATATTACAAGGCAAACTAAAATCTAGGATCGAGGGAGGAAAAGAGATGTTTAGTAATTTTTGGATGAGTTTAGTAGGACGGGAATCATTAATTGCAGCAGATGATACCTGGGGACTTTTAGCGATTATGTGCCTCAGTGTTTTTGCAGCAATATGGCTGGAGCAGAAGTATCAGTGGGCTTCCAAGATTTCAGGTGCCATCATTGCGCTGATTCTGGCTATGGTAATGGCAAATGTGGGTATTATTCCTACAAGTTGTGTTCTTTATGACGATATTGTCTGGGGCGTTGTGGTTCCGATGGCAATTCCTATGTTGTTATTACAGTGTAACTTAAAGAAAATCTGGAATGAGACAGGTCGTATGCTTGCTATTTTCCTGATTGGTGCAGCAGGTACAACGGTTGGTGCATTCCTGGCATATTTCCTGTTGAAAGGACCTTTTGGAGATGCAACAAACCTGGCAAGAGTAGCATCCATGATGACAGGCTCTTACATTGGTGGTGGTGTAAACTTTGCAGCAATGGCATCCCAGTATGCAGCAGGTGAAGATATTACAGCAGCAGCTACAGTAGCAGATAACCTTTTAATGGCTGCATATTTCTTTGTACTGATTGCTTTTGCAGGTTCCAAGTTCTTCCGTGCAAAATTCAGCCATCCGTTGATTGATGAAGTAGAATCCGGTGCATCCAAAGAAGCAGCACAGACACAGGCAGCAGCATTCTGGAGCAGAAAAGATATTTCTTTGAAAGATATTTCCCTGAACGTTGCTTATGCAGTTGCAATTGTATTTATCGCAAGACTGATTGCAGGTCTGTTCAGCGGATTTGAAATCACAGGCGTGCTTATGAATTTCGTAGTAAGATTCCTTGGCAGCCAGTATGTATGGATTACTACACTTTCTGTTATCGTAGCAACCTTTGCAACAGAAAAGGTAGAAGCTCTGCATGGTTCTCAGGAAGTTGGTACATATTTGATTTATTTATTCCTGTTTGTAATCGGTGTTCCGGCAAATATTTATACGGTTATCACAAAGAGCCCATTATTACTGGTTCTTACAGCTATTATGGTTATTGTTAATATGCTGTTCTGCTTTGTTGCAGCAAAACTGTTTAAATTCAACCTGGAAGATGCGATTATTGCATCCAATGCAAATATCGGTGGTCCTACAACTGCTGCCGGTATGGCTATTTCTCAGGGATGGACAGCTCTGGTTGGACCAGCCATGCTGATTGGTACATTAGGTTATGTAATCGGTAACTATATGGGTACCATCGTAGCAATAGCACTTGGACTATAAGGAAGGCATAAAAATGTATTTTGATGCACATTCAGATATATGGGCAGATGTAACAAATAAACGTCTGGCCGGAGAAACAGATGTTATACAGAAATTTCATATCGATCGATTGAAAAAAGGAAATGTGGAGGGTGCTATTTTTGTAATGTGGGTAGATCCACCCTACGATAGAGATTATATGGCACGTACCAGAGACATTTTCCGCTGTGTGAAGGATGAACTCGCAGAAACCAAAGCAATACGAAGTGTAAAAAATTATGAAGAGATCATGCAGGCGAGAAAGGACGGAGAGTTCTATGTGCTTACCGGTATCGAAGGCATGGCTTATATCCAGAATGATATTACAAGACTGGATGATTATTATGAAGCCGGTGCACGTCACGGTATGCTGACATGGAATGAATCCAACAGTCTGGGACATGGTGCAGTGACAGGCAGTACAGAGGGTCTTTCTGATCTGGGAAAACAGGTCGTTCGAGAAATGCAGAAAAAGGGAATGATTGTGGACACCTCTCATTTGAATGAGGCGGGATTCTGGGATATTGCTAAAATATCCACAAAACCTATTATCGCTTCTCATTCCAATTGCAAGGCAATCTGCGGTGCACCGCGTAATCTGACCGATGATCAGCTTCGGGCAATTCGTGATTTGAATGGTGTTGTAGGATTGAATTCCTATCGAAATTTCATCGATGATGATATTTCAAAATCTACTGTGGAAAGATTTGCCCAGCATGCAGACCGTATGATCAATCTTATGGGAATTGATCATGTAGGCTGTGGATTTGATTTCTATGAATTTCTGGGTGATCCTGATAATCCGGATGTATTCTCAGGAGATGATTCCGGTTGTATTGGTCTGGAGGACTGTACCAAAATAGGAAACCTGTTTGCCTGTTTTGAAAAGATGGGAATGAGCCGGGAAGAAATGGACAAGATCGCTTTTGGTAATTTCCATAGAGTAATCAAAGAATGTATCGGTTAAGAGACCGGATAGAAAAATTAAAAAAAACTTTGAGTTATCATAAAGGTGTGTTATATATAATATATAACTGAAAAACTTAAGTCCGAAGCTGTCAGCCTGAAATCAGGCTGACAGTGGAAGGCTTTTTTTCATGGGAAAAGAAGACGGGGGGAGAAAAATGAATCAAAAGTATCAAAAGACAGTGATTGCCTGCTTTGTGGGATATGTTGTGCAGGCAATTGTGAACAACTTTGTACCATTATTATTTGTTATGTTTCATGACAGCTATGGTATCCCGCTTTCTAAAATTACACTGCTGGTAACGATTAATTTCGGTGTACAGTTATGCGTGGATATTATATCTGTTTCTTTCATCGACAGGATCGGATATCGTGCATCCATGGTACTGGCGCATGCCACATCAGCACTGGGGCTGATTGCACTGGCTGTTATGCCGGGTATTTTATCGGATCCATATTATGGAATATTGCTTGCTGTTGTTTTATATGCTATAGGGGGAGGTTTGCTGGAAGTCCTGGTGAGTCCGGTTATGGAAGCATGTCCTACACCAAATAAAGAAACTGCAATGAGTCTGCTTCACTCCTTTTATTGCTGGGGCCATGTAAGTGTGGTACTGATTTCTACTATATTTTTTGCTGTATTTGGCATTTCCAACTGGAAAATACTTGCCTTTTTCTGGGCAATTGTTCCAATCATCAATATGATTGCATTTACCAGAGTCCCCATTGCCAGCCTGATTGAAGAAGGGGAAAAAGGGATGTCTATCGGACAGTTATGTAAACTTAAGATGTTCTGGATCTTTATGCTTTTGATGATCTGTGCCGGTGCCTGTGAGCAGGCAGTAAGTCAGTGGGCATCTACTTTTGCAGAACAGGGACTGGGAGTCAGCAAAGCGATTGGTGATCTGACAGGCCCTATGCTGTTTGCTATTATGATGGGTATTGCAAGAGCCCTTTATGGAAAGTTTGGAGATCGGATACCGCTGAAAAAATGTATGATCGCCTGTGGATTCCTTTGCCTTGTTTCTTATTTTATCATTTCCCTGTCACCTTATCCTGCACTGGGGCTGGTTGGATGCGGAATTTGCGGTTTTTCAGTTGGTATCATGTGGCCCGGATGCTTTTCCCTGGCATCTGCTTCCATGCCCAGAGGGGGAACCGCACTGTTTGCACTTCTGGCTCTGGGTGGAGATGTAGGATGCTCCGGAGGACCCACCTATGTGGGAATGATATCCAGTGCGTTTGACAATGATCTTCATATTGGAATTCTGTGTGCGATTATTTTCCCGATTTTGTTGTTACTGGGGCTTGCCATGCAACGTCAGGAAAAAGTAAAATGAGTACATAGTAGATTTGAGTGGCGAGAGCATGCCACCATGAGGTATGAGAAAGGAGTTGGCGAAATGAAAGCGAAGCGTATATTATCTTTCGTAGCAGTAATAGTGATACTTTTTGCTTTTCTTGCCAACTTCTCTGATTTAAATGGGTATGAAGTTTACACCGGTGTGGGTGAACACGGACAGATGAGTTTATGTGCAGAGAACAGCACATTTTCTGAAGTTGTTTATAATCAGGAGAGTCTGGGCACCAAAGCCCAGAACTTGTTTTCCGATCGTTCTTTGAAATATGTTTCTAAACATGTAATATCTTTAAAAAACCTGAGAATGATCCTGATAGCATGTCTGCAGACATGCTTGTTTGCGTTTGTGCAATTCAGGATTGTTTGGGTGTCGGAAAAGGCTACAACTCGCAGCCAAAAATCCATTATTCAATTCATTCATAAAAAGGATGGACAAAAAGCTTAATTCTTTTTTCTGATTGTGCCTATGTTTATGCATAGGTCTTGTTTTCGTGCAAAAAATAGAAATGGAGGATTAAGAAATGCAGGATATTATTTTTAAAGTGATGGCTGTCACTATTGTTCTTGGCGGTTGTGTTTGGGGCTGGTGGACAGAAAACGGTCCTGATAAGAAAGATAAAAAAGAAGCTATGGAATTTAAGAATGCAGAGAAGAAAACCGCCTTTTTTGAGGATGGACTGGAAAATGTATTGGAAACAGGAGAAAATGAAAATGAGGAAAACTAAAGTGGTTTGTACGATTGGCCCGGCTTGTGAATCAGAAGAAGTCTTAAAGCAGATGTGTCTGGCAGGAATGGATGTGGTCAGATTAAACTTTTCCCATGGTACAAGTGCGGAGCAGCAAAAAAGAATGGATTTAGTAAAAAAAGTGAGAAAAGATTTAAAACTTCCCATTGCAATGATGCTGGATACAAAGGGTCCGGAATATCGGATTAAGACTTTCCAGAAACATAAGATTATGCTGAAGGATGGAGATATTTTTTCTTTTACCGTAGATGAATGTGAGGGGACCCAGGAAAGAGTATCTGTAAATTATAAAAACTTGATTCATGAAGTAAATGTATCCGACAAAATTTTGGTAAATAACGGGCTTCTTATTTTTGAAGTGAAAGAAATCCGGGGGAATGATGTTGTCTGTAAGGTGGTCATTGGCGGAGAAATGTCCGATCGGAAAAGCATGAATTTCCCAAACCATGTAATGAAAGGAGATTACCTTAGTAAGCAGGATAAGGAGGATATTTTGCTGGGAATCAAGAATGATGTTGACTTTATTGCGGCATCTTTTGTTTCTAACAAGGACGATATAAAAAAAGTAAGAGATTTCCTGGACGAAAATGGAGGAAAGAATATCGACATTATTGCCAAAATAGAAAATCGTGCAGGCGTGGACAATATTGAGTCTATATGTGAAATTGCCGATGGAATTATGGTGGCAAGAGGTGATCTGGGCGTTGAAATTCCCTTTGTTGAAGTACCGGCGATACAGAAATATTTAATAAAAAAATGCAGACTGCTTGGGAAAAGAGTGATTACCGCAACGGAGATGCTGGAGTCCATGATTCAGAATCCGCGTCCCACTAGGGCAGAAATATCCGACGTGGCCAATGCGGTTTATGATGGGTCCTCTGCTGTGATGCTGTCCGGGGAAACAGCGGCTGGGAAGTATCCTGTTTTGGCAGTAAAAAATATGGCAGAGATAGCAGAGTATACGGAGAAAAATATTGATTATAAAAAGCGCTTTTCTTCTACAGAATATGAGATTAAGAGTAATATCGATGCGGTATCCCATGCCACCTGTGCCATGGCAATTGATACAAAAGCAAAGGGCATTGTCATCAATTCCATTTCCGGTATAACAGCACGTATGGTCAGTCGTTTCAGGCCGCCAATGAATATCATAGGTATGACTACATCGGAAAAGGTTTGGAGAAAACTGAATCTGAGTTGGGGAGTAACCCCTGTTTTAAGCGATGAATTTGAATCGGTAGATGTCATGTTTTATCATGCGACGCAAAGTGCTAAAAAGATTTTTTCATTAAAACCGGGAGATAATGTTGTACTTACCGGGGGACAGATCAATGGAAAATCCGGAAATACAAACACAATCCGGTTGGAATCAATACATTAAAATGATTATGAATAATAGCTGAGTATTGACAGGCTAGCGCACTTTAACTATAGTATTATTGTAGTTAACGTGCGTTAGCTTTCGCTATGGCGACGAGCATTTGATGACTGCTAATCAGAGCGAGATACGCAAAGTGTATCTCGCCTCTGCAGAAGGAAAAGGTAGAGAAAGAAAATGAAAATGTCTCAGGAAAATGTTATAGCAGAATTAACCTCCCAAAATGATAAATATGCCTGTGCATTGGCAGATAAAATAGTATCAGAAAGTCAGGAAACAGATGAGTGGTATGAATATTTTGATAGTTTTGCCACGCTGCTTTCATATCCCAAATCCCTGGTGAGAAATCGGGCCTTTTCTATTCTGGCGGCGAATGTACAGTGGGATGATGAAGACCGATTTGATAACTATGTTTCAGAATACCTTTCCCACGTTACAGATGAGAAGCCTATTTCTGCAAGACAATGCATCAAATCATTGGAACAGATTGGCAGGGATAAGCCAAAGTATATTCCTGCTATTCTGGAAGCTTTGGAACATGCTGATTTATCAAAATATAAAGACAGTATGCGTCCGTTAATTGAAAAAGACATAGAAGAGGTGATAAATCTTCAAATGGTTTAGGCGGAGAAAGAGATATAAGGTTCAGTAGAGACCATCTGCAGTAATCTATAAAGAATAGGAATCAGAGGAAAGGGTTATGCCAGAAAGACCGATTTTAGATAAAAGCTTGAAGAGTGAAACCTTTCAAGAGTATTATTATTTGAAAGAAGAACTGGTACAGTTTTGCAGAGATAATGGGTTACCGGTATCCGGTGGAAAAATAGAACTTACGGAGCGGATCGCCCATTATTTAGATACCGGTGAAAGTAAAACTGTGAGAGTAGAAAAAGGTAAAGCATCTGGGGAAAAAAGGAAAAGGTTAGTAGAAACTGTGGCAGCAGGCAAACGCATTGGAAGTATAGAACCGGACTCTCTGATTGAGCAGGATTTTGTATGTTCGGAAAAACACAGGGCATTTTTTAAAGGGCATCTTGGAAAATCCTTTTCCTTCTGTGTCCCTTTCCAAAAATGGTTAAAGGAAAATAGTGGAAAAACATATGAGGATGCTATCGCAGCATATAAACAGATTGTCGCAGAAAAGAAACTGTCAAAGACAAAGATTGATAAGCAATTTGAATATAACACCTATATCAGAGATTTCTTTGAAGACAACAAAGGAAAATCTCTGGAAGATGCCATCCTTTGTTGGAAATATAAGAGGTCTTTGCCGGGACATAATCGATATGAAAAAGCAGATTTATGTGCATTAGAGGAAAAAGAGAAATAATAGATCCTTTCAAGAGGTAAGTAGTACGGAGGAAATGTAGGGTAAGATGTGGTTTTGGTGGTTCATGTTTGTGTGTAATATGATGTATTCTATTTTGATGATTGTGGCAGGATGGTTTATGTGGAAACATTGTCCTAAAAAGATCAATTCTGTAGTTGGTTATAGAACGAAACGCTCTATGATAAATGTGGACACCTGGCAATTTGCCCATGAAAACTGTGGCAAACGGTGGTGGATAATAGGCTGGATCATGCTGATTCCAACCATTCTGATACAGATTCCATTTTATGGGAAGGGAGAAGATGGAGTTGGAATCATTGGTCTGGTGATCTGCGTTGTAGAATGTACGATTCTGATTGTATCCATTTTACCAACAGAAAAGGCATTAAAAGAAACCTTTACAGAAGAGGGCGTTAGAAAGAAATAGACGAAAACTGATTCCAATATGTGTCGGATTTGAGAAAAAGGTTGCAGGAATAACGAAAGAGTAGGAAGTAAAAAAGGAATTACGAAAGTGGGAGAATTATCAAAATTACCTAACATAGGTAAAAGTGTGGAAGAACAACTAAGTCAGGTCGGCATTACTTCTTTGGAAGAACTGAAAGCGGTGGGAGCGAAAAATGCATGGCTGAAAATACAGGAAATCGATGAATCAGCATGTATTCACCGGCTGATGGCTTTGGAAGGTGCCATTCATGGCGTTAAGAAAACCATGCTGCCGGATGAAGTGAAGGCGGATTTAAAAAAATTTTACCAGGAGCATAAGTTATGAAGAAACTGAATCACAACAAATTCATTGCAGATATGATTCGTTTTGCTTCTTCTGCCGGATCGCCGGAGAAGATCATTCACCAGATATTGCAGTATATCTGCGAAAATCTGAATTCAGACCGGGCGTACATATTTGAAGATAATCATGATGGTACCTTTGATAATACTTACGAGTTTTGCAGTGAAGGTGTCTCTGCAGAGATTGATAATTTGAAAGGGGTTCCCTATGAGGGGCTGTTGGATGTGTGGTTTACAGAATACGAAAAATTCCACAATATCATCATTTACGATGTGGAAGAATACCGTAAAGTAAGTGAGGCCGTTTATCAAATACTAAAACCTCAGGGAGTAACAAGTCTGGTTACCGGACCAATCGAAATCGGTGGAAAATATGTGGGCTTTTATGGGGTGGATAATCCACCGGCAGATATCATCGAGAATATTTCTCTGTTAATCGATATGATGGAATTTGTGATTTCCATGATGCTGCGTCTTCGAGATTATTCGAAAGAAATGGAAGAACTGGCTGTTACCGATCCCCTTACCAAATGCAAAAACCGCATGGCCCTGGAGTGGGCTTACCGCGGAAGTTACGATACGTCCCAGACGATCAGTGTGATCATGTGTGACTTAAACGGATTGAAAAAGGTAAATGATTCCTATGGTCATGAAGCCGGGGATAAATATATCTGTGATTCTGCCGAAGTATTAACATCCTGCTTTGGAAAAGAGAATGTATATCGAATAGGCGGAGATGAGTTTACGGTCATAATACTGGGAGAAACCGAAGAATATATTCAAAAAAGATGAAGAAAGCAAAAGATGTATGATGCCAAAAATGCATATTATGCAGCAGGAGAAGCAGAATAGCGGATTCTATGGATTTCGAAGGCAGAATGATATTACCGGAAAGGAATAGGGCATGATGGATATATCAACCAAGGACAGAATATTAGAGGCAGCACTTACTGTGTTTTCAGAAAAAGGATATGACGGAGTGGGGGTAGATTTCATTGCAGAGACTGCAGGTATGAAAGGACCCTCCCTCTATAAGCACTTTAAAGGAAAGGAAGACATTCTGAATGCATTGATTGATAAGGCGGAGCAATATTATGAGACTCAGTTTTCTTCTGAACTGCTATATGGAAGGATACCTGATTCGGTGGAAGAACTGAAAACAGTCTGCCTTGAAAAAATTGACTTTACCATGCATAACCCGATGATCAAGAAGGTCAGAAGAATGTTGGCAATGGAACAGTTCCGAAGTCCCCGGATTGCAGAATTAACAAGCAAGCATCATATCGATGGATTGCAGGAAACGTTTCAAAAGATATTAGAGGGAATGATGGAGAAAAAGGTCATAAAACAGGGGGATGCCGAAGTGCTGGCACTGGAGCTGATCGCACCGGTCTCTTTATTGATTCATATATATGACAGGCAGCCGGAACGGGAAAAAGAGGTTATGGAGCGGATAGAAAAGCACTTGGGGACGTTCCTTTTGTCCATAGAATAGCCCATTGTCTATAGGATAGCCCTTTTGTCTATAGGATAGCCCTTTTGTCCATAGAATAGCTCTTTGCCTTTTGAATGGCTTTTTTGCCCGTAAAATGACTATTTTTTGAAAATGCAACTGCCGGTTGACAAATTGAAAGCTCAAATTGGTGGTTCGCAACCACTGTAAGACCTATGATGTGACTGTCGAAAACACAGAAAAATCATATGGAGGAAAAGAAAATGATATTAGCAGACAAGATTACAGAAGAAAGAAAAAAGAATGGTTGGTCACAGGAAGAACTGGCAGATAAGCTTGGGGTTTCCAGGCAGGCTGTTTCCAAATGGGAAAGTGCCGGAGCAGTTCCGGATCTGCAGAGAATTATACAGCTGTCAGAATTATTTTCTGTGAGCACAGATTACTTATTAAAAGATGAAATGGAAGTGGAGGCGTCATCTGATATGATGAAAGGAATAAATGAGGATATGACGCTTAGAAAAGTTTCCATGGAAGAAGCCAATGAATTTTTAGATATGAAAAGGAAAGGTGCACCTTCTATTGCTAATGCAGTATCCGTGTGTATTATCAGTCCGGCACTTTTGATCTTTTTATCTGGAATGGCAGAGTCCGGTGTCGCAAAGATGACGGAAGGCATGGCAGCAGGAGTGGGGATGATATTTCTGTTTGTTATGGTTGCGTTGGCTGTATTTACCTTTATTACATACGGAATACGGGAAAGCCGTATGGAGCATTTTGAAAAGGAAAACTTTGAAACAGCATATGGCGTAACCGGAATGGTAAAGGAAAAACGCCGGGATTATGAAGGTACTTTTGCACGGGGAATTTCCTTTGGTGTAGTATTCTGCATCCTGGCTGCACTGCCTCTGATTATCGCAGGAACTATGGGCGCTTCTGATTTTGTATGCTGCAGTCTGGTTGGACTTCTTTTGCTTATGGTTGCATCAGGTGTAAATATGATGATTCGTGTCGGCATGATAAAATCCAGCTATGACACTCTGCTGCAGGAGGGTGAGTTCTCTGCAGAAGAAAAGCTTGCCAAAAAGAAATCCGAACCTTTTGCAGGTGCTTACTGGTGTTTGGTGACAGCTATTTATCTGGGTTGGAGTTTTTGGACAATGAATTGGTCGGCTACCTGGATTGTCTGGCCGGTAGCAGGCGTATTGTTTGCAGCTTTGTCAGCAATATTCCGAATTAAAAAATAAGTGACATTTTGCCTTAAGGAAGATATGATAGGAGATTATGAGGATGGAAACAGAAAAACACATCTACATAAGAAAAAATAATGCTGAGGAGTTCCTTGCTCATATAGATAGATTACTGTGAACTCCTTTTCCCACACCATTATCACAGCAAAAAGAGGAAAGTAAAACATGAAAATAGTGACGATACACGGACAAAATCATAAGGGTAGTACTTATATGATCGCTCAGGAGCTGGTTGATAAGATCAGTGATAGGAAAAGAGATGTGGTGGAGAAAAAGGAGTTTTTCCTGCCGGCAGATTTTGATGAATATTGTACAGGATGTTATACCTGCTTCCAAACGGATTTGTCAAACTGCCCTCACTATCAGAAACTGGAGCCTATAAAAAATGCGATTCTGGATGCGGACCTTCTGATTCTGGAAAGCCCGGTATATGTATATCATGCCACAGGACAGATGATGAGTCTTCTGGATCATTTTGGCACCTGGTGGGTGATTCACAGACCGGAAGAGAGTATGTTTAAAAAACGTGCAGTGGTTCTCACCACAGCAGCCGGTGGCGGCATGAAGAGTACCCTGAAGGATATGGCAGACAGCCTGGAAATGTGGGGAATATCAAAGGTTTATAGATACGGAGTTGGTGTTCAGGCGTCACGCCCGGATGAAATTCCGGAATGGATCATGAAAAAGATTCATAAAAAGACAGATAGGCTGGCGAATCAGATTTGCAGTTCAGAAGGAAAAGGCAGAATGAATCTTCGTGGGAAAATGTGGTTTTCTCTCATGAAGCTTGCACATAAACAATTCGGCGCAATGGAATCGGATTACGCTTATTGGGAAGAAAAGGGCTGGCATTAAGAAGAAATCTTTTTTGAAATGATCTTTTCGATAACACCTTTGGGGGTTCCTGTCAGACGATTAATTTGTCTGATAGAAAGCCCTTTTTTGCGCAATAATATGATATTGTTATTTCTTTCAAGTAATGTGAGCTTTTGAAAATCGGACACTGTTTCACAGTTGCATTCTGTACGGATGATATCCCGTGCAACATCATCAGGAAGTCTTTTTCGAAGGGTATTGATATCCAGACATTCTTCCTCAACGATAATTTGGTGTAAGGAGCGAAACGACTCCAGACCACCAAGGAACTGGAGAATATACTCAATATTTACGATATCATTTATGCCAGAAATATAGTCGCAAAAACTATTCCATGGATAGGTCTCTCCGGGAACTGTTTCCAAACCGGCTTTTATCGGATTTTGATGAATGTATCGAAGAACCGTAAACAGGTATTTCTCGGTTTCTACCGGCTCGCTGAAATATCTCCCCTCCTGAAGATATCCGGTACGATTGTATTTTGCGTTAAACCAGCTGGAATAAGTAGTACTAACATGACGGAATACAGAGCCTAAAGATGTGACAGGAGAGTGAATTAATAAATGAATATGGTTTGGCATCAGACAGTAGGCATAGAGTTCAAATTGACATTCTGCTTCATATAATTGCAGAATTTCTAAATATTTCTGATAATCTTTTTTCTCCTCAAACAATAGTTGATGATCTGCTCCTCGGATGACTACATGATAGGTATCGGTGGAAGAGAGTTGTCGTGCATTTCTAGACATAAAAACCTCTTTAAAAATAATGATAAATTGGTAAAAAGGTGATTTGGGGCAACTGACTTTATCAAAAGAAAAGTGGGACAAGAGAGAAAGAGAATTAAGAAGAAAATCGGGAAGAAAACAACATGGAGCTATTTGAAATAAGGTGAGAACAAGTTCGGGATTTGTTATAACAAAAAGGAACAGTGACGAAAAAGAATAGTACGAATGAAAGAGAAATGTTTTTAAGTAGATATATATTATCATTTATATAATTTTTTGCAGGAAAAGTAAATAGTATCTTGTTGAGTTTTTTTGTTTTTTGTGATAGCATTTACACGTTGTAATTTATCATGATCACACAGTGTGATATGTTATGAAAGAAAAGTGGCGGGGAAGTGTAAACAAAAGGGCTATCCTGTGGACCAAGAGCCATCCTGTGGGCAAGGGGTCATTCCGTGGACAAAAGGGCTATCCTGTGGACAAAAGGGCTATCCTGTAGACAAAAGAAACGTCCCCAAGAAAAGGAGAATATAAATTATGAAGCTGGGAATCGTTGGCTTACCTAACGTTGGTAAAAGTACTTTATTTAATTCATTGACAAAAGCAGGTGCATTGGCAGCAAACTATCCATTTGCAACCATTGATCCAAACGTTGGTATTGTTTCTGTACCGGATGAAAGAATCGTAAAATTAGGTGAATTGTATCATACCAAAAAAATCACTCCGGCAACGATTGAATTCGTAGATATTGCAGGTCTGGTAAAAGGTGCATCCAAGGGGGAAGGTTTAGGAAACCAGTTTCTGGCAAATATACGTGAAGTAGATGCCATTGTACATGTAGTACGCTGCTTTGAAGATAGCAATATTGTGCATGTAGACGGAAGCATTGATCCAGCCAGGGATATTGAGACGATTAACTTGGAGCTGATATTCTCCGATCTTGAGATTTTAGAGCGTCGATATGCAAAAGTTGCAAAACAGGCCAAAATGGATAAGAGTCTTGCCAAGGAAGTGACGTTGATTGAAGAATTAAAGGCACATTTAGAGGCAGGACAGATGGCAAAAACATTTGAACTTCCTGACGATGAAGATGTAAAGGCTATCTTTGCATCCTACAATTTATTAACAGCAAAACCTACCATCTATGCAGCAAATGTTGCAGAAGATGATTTAATGGATGATGGGGAAAGCAATGCCCATGTAGCAAATGTACGTGCCCTTGCGAAAGCAGAAGGCAGTGAAGTATTTGTGATCTGTGCACAGATTGAGCAGGAAATTGCTGAACTGGATGATGATGAAAAAGCAGAATTCCTGGCAGACCTTGGATTATCCCAGTCCGGTTTGGATAAACTGATTGCAGCCAGCTATAAATTACTTGGCTTAATGAGTTTCTTAACAGCCGGTGAAGATGAGTGTCGTGCATGGACCATTAAAATTGGAACCAAAGCACCGCAGGCAGCCGGAAAGATTCATACGGATTTTGAAAGAGGATTTATCAAAGCGGAAGTAGTTAACTATAAAGATCTGTTAGAGCTTGGTTCGCTGGCAGCAGCCAGAGAAAAAGGTCTGGTTGGAATCGAAGGAAAAGATTATGTGGTAAAAGATGGCGATGTGATTCTGTTCCGCTTTAATGTATAAAGATTTCGAAGCGGGAATGCAGAGGCATTCCCGAGTGGAAATGGTAAGGAGAAATTTGATATGGGAGCATCTGATATTGCGTTCCCTCATTTGGGAATTTATTTAGAAAACGTTCCGAAGAACTTTACCGTATTTGGTTTTACCATTGCTTATTACGGTGTTATCATTGCGCTTGGTATTGTTGCCGGAATCTGTCTGGCAGCCTGGATTGCAAAAAAATATGGATATGATTCCAATGATATTTGGGATTTTGCTATTTATGGTGTGATTTTTGGTGTCATTGGTGCCCGGGTATATTACGTTATTTTTTCCTGGGATATGTATAAAGATGATTTATTAAGCATCTTTAATACCAGAAATGGCGGCATGGCGATTTATGGCAGTGTGATCGCTGCATTTATCACCCTGGCTGTTTTTTGCAAAAAGAAAAATATGGCATATCTTACCATGGCAGATATCTGCGTACCGGGACTGGCACTGGGACAGGCCATAGGACGCTGGGGCAATTTCTGTAACAGAGAAGCATTCGGGGAATATACCGATAGCTTATTTGCCATGAGACTTCCGATAGAAGCAGTTCGACAGGGAGAGATTACAGAGAAAATCGCCGAACATATTGGGGAAGGAGTGAATTATATTCAGGTTCATCCCACCTTCCTGTATGAAAGCATTTGGAATGCACTGTTAGTGGTGCTGCTTATTCTTCTGTGGAGATACAAAAAGTTTGAGGGACAGATCACCCTGGCTTACTTGGGAGGGTACGGTCTGGGAAGATTCTGGATAGAAGGTCTTCGTACCGACCAGCTTCATATACCGGGAACAGGGATTCCGGTTTCCCAGATGCTGGCCTTTGTTTTATTTGTATTTTCTCTGGTTATAACTATTTATATGCTAAAAAAGAATAACAAAGAAAAAAGTTAGTTCTATCGCCATTTTTGCGGGACAGTTTCGGCTGTCTCGCTATTTTTTTGCCTTTTTCACCATAAAATACAGAAAATTAGGGAAATTTGGATGGAATTGGATGGAAGAAAGGGTTGCATTATTTATTAAAATAATATAAAATTATCATAAAAGTGGAGTGAAGTGGAGTACAAGTGGATGGAAAGGGAGTGAAAGCCTTATGTTCATGGGTGAATTCGACCATACGACCGATCCAAAAGGCAGGCTCATTGTCCCTTCCAAATTCCGAGAGGAATTAGGAGACACATTCGTTGTTACAAAGGGACTGGATGGCTGTCTTCTTGCTTATGCTAAACCGGAGTGGGACAGAGTCACTACCGGACTTCGGGAACTTTCACTTGTCAATAAGAACGGAAGACAGTTTATTCGATTCTTCTTTGCCGGAGCAGCAGAAATCGAAATGGACAAGCAGGGAAGAATTTTGATTCCGGAAAAACTTCGTGAATTTGCAGGAATTACAAAAGATGTGGTTTCTGTTGGAGCAGATAATAAATTGGAAATCTGGAGTAAAGACAGATACGAAGGTCTGGAAACACCTTCCGATGCAATGGATGAAATCATGGAAAGACTTTCAGAGATGGGTATTCGTTTATGATATTTAAGCATTATTCCGTTTTACTGGATGAAACGATTGAAAATCTGAATATCAAACCGGATGGGATATATCTGGATGGAACCCTGGGTGGGGGCGGTCATTCCGAGGCAATCTTAAAAAGACTCTCACCCAAGGGAAGACTGATTGGAATCGATCAGGATGACGCGGCGATTGCTGCAGCTTCTGAAAGGTTATCCGTTTTTGGCGACCGGGTCACCATTCTTCGTAACAATTATCGAAATGCCAGGACAGCACTGGAACAGATTGGCATAACCAAAGTGGATGGCATTGTTCTGGATCTGGGCGTTTCCTCCTATCAACTGGATAACGAAGAAAGAGGTTTTTCCTACCGATACGATACCGATCTGGATATGAGAATGGACAGACGCCAGTCTCTGACTGCAAAAGATATAGTAAATGAATATTCCGAGATGGAACTGTTTCATATTATAAAAGACTACGGAGAAGATCAATTCGCAAAGAACATTGCAAAACATATTGTAAAAGCAAGAGAAAAGAAAAAGCTGGAAACTACATTTGAATTGAACGAGATCATCAAAGCGGCGATACCGGCAAAGATGAGAGCAGCCGGTGGACATCCATCCAAGAGAACCTTTCAGGCGATCCGGATTGAGTGCAACAAAGAACTGGAGGTATTAAAGGATTCTCTGGACGAAATGATCGATATGTTATCGCCGGGTGGCAGATTTTGTATAATTACATTTCATTCTCTGGAAGACCGGATTGTAAAAGCGGCATTTCGCAGGAATGAAAACCCATGTATCTGTCCGCCGGAATTCCCGGTTTGTACATGCGGGAAAAAGTCGAAGGGAAAAGTGATTTCCAGAAAACCGATTCTTCCATCCGCAAAGGAACTGGAAGAAAACAGCAGATCCAAAAGTGCGAAACTCAGAGTGTTCGAGAGAGCGGAAGAAAAGTAGTACAAGGGGAAAATGCTTTTTAGTAACCAAGAGTCGAGGTGCAGGATATGGCAACAAGAAATTACAGAAGAACTGCATACTTAGAAGGCACCGCAGCAAAACAGCTGGAAAGAGGTTTTGAAGCGGAGAAGCTTCCTGTCAGAAAAAAAGTCAGCAATACTACCAGAAAAAACAGGGAAAAAATGTTCCATATGAATCTGGGGTATGTGGCTTTTCTTGTGATTGCCCTGGCTCTGGCAACATTTACCTTATGTGGTTATATTGAACTTCAGTCGGGAATTACAAACCATGTAAAACAGATTTCCGAAATGGAAGCAGAATATAACAGCTTGAAAATGGCAAACGATGAAGAATATAACCGAATCACCAGCAGTGTGGATCTGGAAAAAATCAGAGCTATTGCTATAGGTGAACTGGGTATGGTATATGCTCAGGATGGGCAGATCATACAGATAGAAAATACAGAGACAGACTATGTACATCAGACCGCTGATTTAAAGTAAAGCGGCGGAGTACCTTTGAAACGCAGCGGAAAGGCTGGTAAAAAAATTGGCAAACGATCGCAGGCAACAACGGGCGCGAAGACCGGTTCGCCCGACAGAACGTAAATTCACATCGAAAATGCAGAAAAAGCTGGTAATACTATTTTTATTTGTATTGCTGGCTTTCCTGGGATTAAGTGTAAAGTTATTTCAGATTACCAGGGATAATGAGGAAGAATATAAAAAACAGGTGCTGTCGCAGCAACAGTACGACAGCACCACTCTCCCTTTCAAAAGAGGGGATATTCTGGATAAAAACGGTACCATTTTAGCAACCAGTGAGAAAGTTTATAATCTGGTTGTGGATTCCAAAGCCATTCTGGCAGATGAAAAATATATGGAACCCACCATGGCAGCACTGAAAAGCTGTTTCTCCATTGATGAAACAGAAGTACGAAACTATATCAGTGCCCATGAAACATCCAGGTATCATGTTTTCCTAAAAAAACTAACCTATGATGAGATTTCGCCTTTTCTTACCATGGAGATGGAAGATGAGGAAGGAAATATACAGGGAGTCTGGTTCGAAGAAGAATACAAAAGAATCTACCCCAACGGTTCCCTTGCCTGCGATGCTATCGGATTTACCAGTGCAGATAATGTGGGTACCTATGGACTGGAAGAATATTACAATGATACGTTGAACGGAATAAACGGTCGTGAATATGGCTATCTCAATGATGATTCTACTCTGGAACGTACGGTAAAACCGGCAGTAGACGGAAATTCTATTGTTTCCACCATGGATGCCAATATTCAGAGTATCGTGGAGAAACATCTGAAAAATTTCAATGATACTTATCAGAATAACGCCAGAGAAGGATTTGGCGCCAACAATCTGGGATGCATCATTATGGAAGTAAATACAGGAAATGTTCTTGCTATGGCAAGTTATCCGGATTTTGATCTAAATGATCCCAAGGATATCAGTGCTTATTATACCCAGGAACAGATTGACACCATGGAAGCGGAAGATACCCTGTATGATACGTATAATAATCTGTGGAGAAACTTCTGTGTTTCCGACAGTTATGAACCGGGATCTACCATGAAGCCATTTACCGTTGCAGCAGCACTGGATGCCGGAGCAATCACCGGGAATGAAGTGTATCAGTGTAATGGGTACCGGGAAATCGGCGGATGGCCGATTTACTGCCATAACACCTATGGTGATGGCCCGATTTCCGTAAAAGAATCGATTGAAAAATCCTGTAACGTGGGACTTATGTATATCGCGGAAGCACTGGGAGTTACAGGTTTTACAAAATATCAGCATAATTTTAACTTTGGTTTAAAAACCAATGTGGATCTGGCAGGAGAAGCCAGAACAGACAGTCTGCTTTACACAAAAGATAATATGGGACCTACGGAATTGGCCACAAACTCTTTTGGACAGTCCTTTAACGTAACTATGATTCAGATGATCACCGGATTCTGTTCTTTGATCAATGGGGGAAATTATTATGAACCTCATATGGTAAGCAAGATCGTTGGTTCGGATGGATCTACTGTAAAAACAATAGAACCACGAATTTTGAGACAAACGGTTTCACCATCTGTAAGTGATACCATTATAGACTTTTGTAACGGTGTAGTAACAGAAGGTACCGGTAAAACAGCAAGACCGGCGGGTTATGCCATTGGTGGTAAAACAGGAACAGCCGAAACACTGCCTCGTGGTAATCATGAGTATGTGGTTTCCTTTATAGGATATGCACCGGCAGAGGATCCTCAGATTGCCATTTATGTGGTAGTTGACCGTCCCAATGTAACAGCACAGGATGATGCAAAGTATGCTACACGAATTGTAAGAAGTATTTTGACAGAAGTGCTTCCTTACATGAATATTTTCATGACAGAAGAAGTAACAGAGGAAGAACAGGCAGAACTGGATGCACTTCATCTGGAAATCACCAATGCCTATAAACAGCAGGTTTCCGGTAATGATCCGGAGAATATACCGGAAGACGGAACAGTACCGGAGAACGGAGAAAGCGGTGAAAGTGGCGGAAACGGAGAATCTGGAGGGAATGGAGAAACCGGAGAAGATAATCCGGAGGACCCGGAATCTACGGAGACAACCGGAAATTCTGATTTCGTTCCGGAAATCTGGAAAACCTTTGAAAAAGATCCGGCAACCGGCAATTATATCGATCCGGAAACAGGACATCAGATCGATCCGGAAACCGGATTTGACTTGACCGGTTCCTCACTGGTGGGACAGCAAAGCAAACCGCCCGGGCAATAGGATATTTACCCACTGGGAATAAAAAAAAGGAATACTTCATAGAGTATAGTAAAATGAGATTCCCCGGGATAACAATTGATTAGAAATAAGGCATATAACAGAAAAAAGATTGTTGTGACATTCTTTGTGTGCACAGCAACTTTTTTCATATTAACCGGAAGATTAGTCTTTTTGATGATAGGCAAGTCTGACTATTATACAGAAAAAGCAAGAGAACTTCATGAACGTGAAAGACCTATTAAGGCCGCACGGGGGAAAATACTGGACAGAAACGGTGTTGTTCTGGCAGACAACATGAAAGTATGCACCATTTCCGTGATTCACGCTCAGGTGACAGAACCGGAAACGGTGATCTCTTTTCTGAGCCGGGAGCTGGAACTTTCGGAAGAATATGTAAGAAAAAGAGTCGAAAAAATATCTTCCATGGAGCGGATAAAAAGTAATGTAAGCAAAGAAATTGGGGATGCTATTAGAGAAGCTGATCTTGCAGGAGTAAAAGTTGACGAAGATTATAAAAGGTATTATCCGTATGACGATCTGGCTTCCAAGGTGCTGGGATTTACCGGAGGCGATAATCAGGGAATCATCGGTCTGGAAGTAAAATATGATGAGTATATGAGCGGTACTCCGGGAAAAATTCTGGCAGTCACAGATGCCAGAGGAGTCGATATCGAAGATGCCGGTGAGCGCAGGGAAGAACCTGTTGCAGGGAAAAACTTAAGAACCAGTCTGGACTATAATATACAAAGCTATGCCTATCAGCTGGCAAAACAGGTCATGAAGTCCAAGGCAGCGGAGCATGTTTCGCTGATTGTCATGAATCCGAAAAACGGAGAAATCATGGCGATGGTGGATGTGCCGGAGTTTCAGCTCAATGACCCTTATACATTGACAGAAGAATTTCTGACTGTGCGGGAAATGAAACAAACCCGCCTTAATGCAATACAAAATGCCTACCGGACAGGAGAGGAAGAAAAAACAGAAGAAGAACAGAAAACAGAGGAAGAAAAACAGACAGAACTGTTAAATGAAATGTGGAGAAACGGGTGCATCAATGATACCTATGAGCCGGGATCTGCATTTAAGGTAGTTACTGCAGCTGCAGCCTTGGAGTCCGGTGCAGCAACCATAGAAGATCATTTTTATTGTCCCGGATATGTGATAGCAGGAGACAGAAGGATACGATGCCATAAAATTGCAGGGCATGGATCGGAAACCTTTCTGCAGGGAACCATGAACTCCTGTAATCCGGTGTTCGTTACGGTTGGACTTCGAATCGGTGTAGATCGATATTATTCCTATCTGAAACAGTTCGGATTATTGGAAAAAACCGGTGTGGATCTGCCCGGAGAGGCAGGAACGATCATGCACCAGAAAAAGAATATCGGGGAAGTAGAGCTTGCAACCATGTCCTTTGGCCAGTCCTTCCAGATCACGCCCATACAGCTGGCTGCTACAGTATCCTCCCTGGTTAATGGAGGAACCCGCATAACGCCCCATATCGGTGTGGCGGTGGAAGAGGAAAGCAGTCCTTCCAAAACGTTTGCCTGGGATAATACGAAGCGGATTCTGTCGGAAGAAACGTCGGAAACACTCCAGATGATGCTGGAACAGGTTGTGGAAAATGGTGGTGGGAAAAAGGCATATATTGAAGGATTTCATATCGGAGGAAAGACCGCAACAAGCCAGACACTGCCCAGAGGAACCGGAAGATATATCGCTTCCTTTGTGGGTTTTTCGCCTGCTGATGATCCCCAGGTTCTGGCACTGATTGTAATTCACAGTCCACAGGGCACCTATTATGGCGGACAGATTGCAGCACCTGCGATCAGACAACTTTTTGAAAATATTCTTCCTTATTTGCAGAAATAGGGATATAATTCTAATGAATGAATACGTGAACATAAGAAAGGCAGAATAGATGAAACATATATTTGTACTTCCTGTAATTATAGCTTTTGTGATCAGTGCAGCATTAGGCCCGTTCATTATTCCGTTTCTCCGCAGACTGAAAGCAGGACAGACGGTAAGGGATGATGGACCTCAGTCTCATATAAAAAAGAATGGAACACCTACCATGGGCGGTATCCTGATTTTAATTGCAGTGGTACTTACTTCACTTATTTATATAAAAGATTATCCCAAGATCATTCCTATTTTGTTTTTGACCTTGGGATTTGGTCTGATTGGATTTCTGGATGATTATATAAAGGTGGTACTGAAGCGGTCCATGGGGCTTAGAGCTTGGCAGAAAATGCTTGGACAGCTTATTGTGACCGGTATTTTTGCGTATTATATTGTTCATCACACTGGTATTTCACTTGCCATGAAGATTCCGTTCTGGGAAGGTCATGTGATTGATTTTGGTATTTTCAATATACCCCTTCTGTTTTTCATTGTAATTGGAACTGTGAATGGGACTAATTTTACCGACGGTCTGGATGGTCTTGCCAGTTCCGTGACGGTTATCGTTGCTACCTTTTTCACAGTGGTATCCATTGGAATGGAAAGCGGAATTGAACCGATCAC
>CAMFGH010000021.1 GCA_945949875.1 uncultured bacterium | reverse complement strand
ATTTAATTGCTGATGGACATTTTTTGCATAGAGTGTTTCATTGTCATCTAATGAAAGAAGTGCAGCTGCACTGCTTTGCGACATGTCTGCTGCACTCTCATTATAATTCTCATCTACAACACACAGATCCGCTGCAAATGTTTCTGCTTTTCCGGCTTCTCCACTGCTATGTAAAGTAAAACTGCTGTTGGCGGAATAGGCATCATAAGGTATCTCATACTTTGCATTTCCACATCCGGTCAAAGCAGTCATTCCCAACGTCACAGACAAAATGCATGCCCATAGCCGATACATCTTATTTATACATTTCACGCCACTCAAGATCTCCTCTGTCAAGTGATTTGATCAACAATTCTGCTGATGCAAGATTTGTAGCTAACGGAATATTATGAATGTCACATAAACGAACCACATTATTTACATCCGGCTCATGAGATTTGGATGTGAGCGGGTCTCTTAAAAAAATAACAAGATCAATGGCATTATGTTCAATTTCTGCACCTACCTGCTGCTCTCCACCAAGATGCCCTGCTAAGTACTTATGAACATTTAAATTAGTGACCTCTTCAATCAATCGTCCTGTTGTACCAGTGGCAAAAAGATCATTTTTACTTAAGATGCCACGATAAGCTATACAAAAATTCTGCATTAATTTCTTTTTTGAGTCATGTGCTATCAAAGCAATATTCATAAAAATCCTTCTCCTTACGTACCCCTTGTTATAAGAATAATACTTTTAATGATTTTGTAAATTAATATTCAAAACAACTCCCACACCGATAAATAAACTAAGCAGAGAGGTCAGTCCATAACTTACAAAAGGTAATGGTAAACCGGTATTTGGCAATATCCCTGTAGCGACGCCAATATTAATAAAACTCTGGAAACATATCAGCCCGGCCATACCACCTGCAATCACATGCCCGGCCAGGTCTCTTGCTTTCCAACCGATCAGCGCACACTCAAGCGCCACCAGAAATTCCAAAATGATAATTGCACATCCTCCTACAAATCCCCATTCTTCACCAATGACTGCAAAAATAAAGTCTGTCTGAGGTTCTGAAATAAAATTACCATTTTTTACCGAACTGATTTCATTACTATTATATCCTTTTCCTAACAGCTGCCCTGAACCGATTGCCATCTTTGAATTCGTCTGTTGATATGCTTCTGCGTCGGCATAATCATCCGGGTAAAGCCATGCCAGAATACGTTTCTGTTGGTAAGATTCTATGATTTTCTGTTCCGGCTGTAAGACAATTGTCAGGAAAATAACCGCCAGCGGAATCGTTACCGCAAGAACGCCTAAAATCAACCTATGGCTTATTCCACCGATGTACATCATAACACAAAACAAAATAGCAATCATTATTGTGGTAGACAGATCCGGTTGCTTTTTCACAAGAACCATAGGCACCGCTATCAGCATAATAGACAATAAAACCGTCCTAAAAGTATTAAGTTTCTCTCTATTTACCATAATAAACTGTGCAAAGAATAAAATCAATAAAATTTTAGCAAGTTCAGATGGCTGAAATCGAATACCTATATCGAGCCATCTTTGTGCTCCACCGGCGTCATCCCCTAAATTACTAAGGACAAGTGCTAATAAAATAATATTAATCACATAGATTGGAATATAAAATTTACAAATAAGATGATAGTCTATAAATGATATGACAAACATCAAAAATGCTCCGGCAAGGGCACCGGCAATCTGCCTGGACTGCAGGGAAGGTTTGGCACTTCCAATGGCATATACTCCCAGCACGATCAATGCAGTCAGAAAAAAAATCAATTTATAGTCATAGTATCTTAAAATCTTTCGTAGCCCATTTTGTTTATACATGGATCACTCCTTATATAAATAGCTGTTTAAATCAAGTATTGGTATATTGACATACAAAAACGGAGATTTCCTGCCACGTTTTGCACTTCCTTTTTTGGTTATTTGAACCTCCATGCTATCCGAATCGATTTTCATATATTTGGATAATACGTTTGCTATATCATTCTTAATCATATTCATCATTTCTGGAGAACAGTTTACACGGTCGGAAATCAGCAGAATCTTCAATCTGTCTTTTGCAGTATCACTGGATTTTTTCTTATAAAATATCTTACGAATCTTCATCATTGATTTCCCCTCCTAATTTCTTTTAAAAATGCCACTTACTTTTGTCCAGAATGATAATCCTTTTTCAAATTCAATGAAAGGTACATCGTCCCCTATCACTCTTCGACAAATATTCATATAAGCAGCACCGGCCAGTGTAGATCCACCTACAAGCGGTTCTCCCTGATTTGTGGATATTACAACATTTTCATCATCCGGTATGATACCAATCAGCGGAATGGAAAGAATATCAACCACATCCGAAGATGACATCATATCTCCACGTTTGATCATATCAAATCGAAGCCTGTTAATAACCAGGTCGATTTTATCAAAACTATTGGATTCCAATAGCCCGATAATACGATCTGCATCGCGGATTGCTGATACTTCCGGAGTTGTAACAACCAGTGCTCTGTCAGCCGCTGCTATTGCATTTTTAAACCCTTGTTCAATTCCTGCGGGGCAATCCAGAATAATATAATCAAATCCGGATTTTAACTGATCAATGATTTTGATCATTTGTTCCGGTTTGACTGCAGTTTTATCACGAGTCTGTGCAGATGGAAGTAAATATAGGCTGGGATGTCTTTTATCCCGTATCATTGCCTGTTTTGCACGACATTTTCCTTCTGCCACATCCACCAGATTGTAAACGATCCTGTTTTCCAGTCCCATAACTACATCCAGATTACGAAGTCCGATATCTGTATCGATCAGTAGAACCTTCTTTCCAAGATCTGCAAGACCTGTGCCAACGTTTGCGCATGTTGTGGTCTTTCCAACACCGCCTTTACCTGATGTGACGACAATTACTTCACTCATTCGAATCACCTTTTACCTTTCCTCATGATTTTGTGATTTGTCGTCCACCGGGAAATCTTATTCTGATAAAATTTTTCCCAGTAATTCTTTGGTAATCGGCTGCAGGTTGATTTCATCATCCTGCGCCACAGCTATCTTTGGCATTTTTTTATTGGAATCTGGCCAAAAATGTTTGGACAGTTTCTTTTTTAATCTGATATCTCCTATCCTTAATCTCTCCGGGTTCATTTCCAGTGCAGCAATAAAATGCCCACTATTGCCATCCAGCCCGGCATAAGCTTCTCCAAACAGAGAACCTAAAACAATAATATCCTGATCAGAAGTCACTTTTGCACCCGGATTTACATCTCCTAGTATGATAATGGAGTAGGAAGAATCAAGATCATTTCCTTTTCGGACTGTTCCTCTCCAGATAAAGGCATTTGGTTCATCACAATATCCTAATGAATCCTCAGAAGCATAATGCTCATATGTCTCATCAAACAAAGCTTTCAATTTCTGGTTTTTACCAACCAGAGCGATCACCTGCAGATCCGATGAAGACTGGATAGCATCTACAATTTCAAATTCCTGCTCCGGAGTAAGCTCCATTCCCTCCAAAGAAAAGGAAACTTTTGCAGACCCAAAAAATTGCCTGGAATTTGAAAATTTCTGTTCAACTTCTTCTAAAACCTTTTCAAAAGATGCATTTTCTTTTATGTATAGTGCAAATCCATGCTGATAACTTTTGATTGTTACAAATTGTTCCATGGCATTCCTTCCTTCAAGCAAAATAATTAGTCCGTATTATTACTGATATAAGTTGTACTTGGTGTTGCAGTACCGGTAATAATATTTTCTTCATCATCCAGTTTGAAAAAATAAGTATAAAAGTCCTTTGCCGCCTGGGCAGCATAATCAGAAGAATATCCATTTACGATACGGACAGTAACCGATATTTCCGGATTTTCATAAGGAGCATAACTCACAAATAAAGCATGGTTCGGGTGGCTGGAGGACTGCTGTGCAGTACCAGTTTTTCCTGCAACGTCGACACCAATATTAAAATATGCCTTATTTTCTACCACACCTCTCATACCGGAATGAATTGCCTTCCAGTAGGAACTGTCCATTTCGATATGGTTACGGATTTCAGCCTGATTATCAATCAGAAGATTATTATTATGGTCAGTAATTTTATCAATTAAGGTAAGGCTATAGCATGTACCACTGTTTGCGACTGTGGTAACATACCGTGCCAGACCAACTGTGGTAAAGTTATTGCTACCCTGACCGATGGTAGAACGTACAGCATCTTCTGTAGAAACCTGTGGATCGGATTCTGTGATTTCGATTCCTGACGTTTCGGTCAGACCATACATGTCCGCATAATATGCCAGTTTCTCAAGACCCAGATTACTGTCGTAGGAATCACCGGAAGATCCCAGCCGGTAACCCACTTCATAGAAAAAGTTATTACAGGAATTCTGGATTCCGGCAGAAACATTCAAATTACCATGGGCTCCCGGATAAATCCAGCATCTGGGGGATGGTGTGATTTTTTCAAAAGGCCCACTGCACCTGAACTGGGTTGATGTATCGATTACGCCTTCCAGAAGTCCGGCTGTTGCAGAAACCATCTTAAAAGTAGAACCAGGGGCTGTTTCTTCCTGTGTGGCATGATTATACATCGGTCTGGACTCGTCCTTTAAAAGCGCTGCATAATAGCTGGAATCAATGGTATTCGCCAGGCGATTATTGTCATAGCTTGGATAAGAAACGCAGGCAAGCACATTCCCTGTTGTAACATCGGTTACTACCATAGAGCCGGAACAAGGTTCCAGCGCAAGCTGTGCCGGTGTAATATCCAGATTCATAATCCGGTCGATCATGAACTGATAGGAAGAAATCGACCCATTATAAAGCTTTTTCTCCAGTTCAGAATCAATATCAATAATATGCTGTTCTACCAGAATCTGACAGATTTCCCGTCCGGAAACCAGATCAGACTTAATCATATATTTATAGACTTTTTTCTTAAAGGTCATATCATCCTTTAACTGCTGGATGGTATATTCCACAAGTCTGTTATAAACCTCATTGGAATCTGCATATTCATTATCCATGTCAAGCTTTGTAACATCAATCCATCTCATTGCTATGCAATGTTTTAAATACTCTTCCAGAGAAATATTTTCATCCTCTTTCCAAGCAAGATATACTGAATCATCGGGATC
The DNA here is from genome assembly GCA_945949875.1 of uncultured bacterium. GTDB lineage: Bacteria > Bacillota > Clostridia > Lachnospirales > Lachnospiraceae > 1XD8-76. The sequence goes on along the minus strand of CAMFGH010000021.1, from coordinate 29,855 downwards.
AATCTCACTTCTTAAAAGCACATTGTTATCTCCAAGAACAGAAACGATATACAACATATAAACCTGATACTCGGTGGTTAATTTATCGTAAGGAGTCTTGTCCTCCAAAAGTTCTTTCTGTAATTTGTTCAGTACAAATTCTTCCTGGATATCAAATTTCTCCTGTACTTTTTGCTCGGTTTCCCCTGCGACTGCGTTCGAAAAATGGGATATGTCAATAACACTGTTTTCAATTAAGGCATTATATACATCATAAATGGCTACCTTAATATCAGCACTACCGGAATTTTCAGTTGCTTTGTATTCCTTAATATTCTGAATCTTGGAAACCAGAATACCGGCAATTTTTTGTTCCAGAATATTATAAGCCGCCGATTGATAATCCGCATCCAATGTAAGATATATGTCATTACCGGCAATGGATTCCACATAGTCTGTAGATTCAATGACCTTACCTGTATTATCTACATAAATGGTCTCAGAACCCTTCTTACCTCTGAGCTGTTCCTCCATGGATGACTCGATACCGGATAATCCCACCTGATCATTTAAAGCATAGGACTCATCCAATGCCTTATAATCCGATAATTTTTCGGATGGTATTTTTCCTGTGTACCCAATGATCTGACTAAAATAGACACTGTTCACATATTTTCGGATGGTATCTTCAGCAATCGCAACACCATCCAGATATTCGCTGTTTTCGCTGATTACTGCTACTGTCTTTTCATTCACATCTGTAGCAATGGTGGTGGTAATATATTTCTGATAGCTGTTAGAAGCCATCGCTGTTCTTGTTGTGATAATCTTAAGGATATCCGATTTGGAATATCCGGCCTGAGGCGTAAATTCCAGCTTACCATCTTCACTTTCTGTATACTGTCCGATACCGTATTTGGAACTGCTGCACAAGAATTCAATCACATCATCAGGGGATGCTGTTTTTTCTTTATATTCCAGATCCTTCACGTCACTTCTTCCATATACATCTGCCAGAAAACGAAGCTGCGCCGCATCGGTATTCCGATACTGATAATTACCATATTGATCCAGATAAATATCAAAATCACAGATTACTTCATCCCCACTTGATTCGACCATTTGTATCACACGATATATGGTATCATTCAGATCCCTGTTTTTGGTTTTTCCGGATTCATATACGTCTTCAATGGTAACAGAATATGCCAGCTCATTATAGGCCAGAAGTTTCCCGTTACGATCATATATATTTCCTCTTGTAGCCGGAATAAAACGTTCTTTGCGGATCTTTAACTGAAAATTTTCAAGATAAGATTCCCCATTTATGATCTGAAGATCAAAAATCCTGTAGATTAATAACCCACCGCAGAAAAACAATGCCAGAATCAATACAAATTCGCGTGAAAGAACCATATTTAAAATCTTGTCTTTGATTCGATCAAACAAAATCTATTTCACTCCTATTTTCTTCAACATTCAGTTTCTTGTAAATGAATAAAATAAATGGATATAATACAATACTGATCAGTATCGTATATACCGTCTCCGGGAAAATAATATGTAGGAAGAAATAAACAAAGTGAAATCTTCCTCGTAACAAAAACATTAAAATATAACAAATCATCCCATAGGAAAGGTCACTTAATAAAATAAGAGCCAGAGGAAGCTTGATATCTTCCGGATAAAAAATACGACTGAACTTTCCTACGATATATCCCAGATTCATATAAATCAAAGCATATAGTCCGATTACGGAACCAAAAAAAATGTCAATTAATATACCGCTGAAAAAGCCGGCATATACTCCTGCCTTTTCCCCTTTCATCAGTCCGATGGATGTGGTGGTTATCATCAAAAGATTAGGGCTGATACCACCGAAACTGAGCTTTTTAAAAAGAGTACACTGCAGAATAAAGCTAAAAAATATGATAAAAATAAAAAAAACATTTAATAATTTCTTTTTCACAAATTCACCTGATCTGTTATTCAATAATGGTCTGTTTTAACTCCAGAATCACAAGCACTTCTTCTAAATGTCCAAAATCCACTGCCGGTGTCACATAGCCGGATTTTGTCAGATTATTGGAATCTGTATCAATTTCAGATATGTAACCAACCAGAATCCCGGGAAGGTAATAATCACTGATATTGGAAGTGACGATTTTATCTCCTTCTACCACCTGATTCTTATCATCTACCAGCTTACTGAATTCAACCAGTCCGTCTGCATAGGTTTCCAAATTCCCGGTAACAATGATATTATCCGATGTGGATAACACCATACCGCTTACACTGACATTATCATTTATGATCGTGGAAACCTTTGCCCAGTTCTTACCAACTGACGTAACCCGGCCAACCAGACCGGCTCCTGCGATCACATTCATATTGGTCATAATACCGTCATCTGTTCCTTTGTTTATGACAAAAGAATGATACCAGTTTCCACTATCCTTTGATATGATCCGGGCACCAATTTTTTCATATTCCTGATATTCCGCATCCAGAGCATATAGCTGTCTTAAATTGGATAATTCAAATCGATCCTGCTGCAACGAAATATTTTCATTGGTCAGATCGACTACCTGCTGCTTCAGTTTTTCATTTTCAACAATTAGATTCTGGATTTCCTGAAGCATTTCTGCTTTATCATTCAGATATGTCCCGATTTTTGAAACACCCTCTTCAAAGGGCACAACAATAAAACCAGCTACATAGGACAAAGGCGTGCTAAGTGCTGAAGTCGTAAAAGTCAGGATCATTAATCCCACACATAGAATTGTTAAAATAAAAAGGAGATATTTACTTGGTAAGGTAAATTTCTCTCCTTTTTTCTTTACAACTGGACTCATTTGCTCATTCCTTCAATTGAATAGGCTACCGATTTATAATTATCATCTTTGATAATTTTCTCAAGCCCGAGTACAACGCTGTTCATTGGTTCCGATGCAATGTTCACCTTAAGACCGGTTCCAACACTGACCAGTTCAGCAAGATGATTTACCTGGGATGCACCACCTGTCAGATAAATACCATGACGGTAAATATCTGCTGCGAGCTCCGGTGGTGTACGCTCCAGAATCACCTTAATATTATCTATGATCGTATCAAAATGCTCTTTTAATGCTTCGTCCACAAGGGAAGTAGGGATTTCTCTTTCCACCGGAAGTCCGGTCACAATATCCCGTCCAAAGACCTGTGCACCTTTACCGGCTTTTTCCAGCTCAGCAAGTGCAAACTTCACACTTTCTGCTGTTTTACCGCCGATCAGAAGACTAAATTCTTTTCTTATTGCTGCACGGATTGCATCATCAAATTTCAAACCTCCCACTTTGATCAGTCTGCTGAGCACAATGCCACCCAGAGATAAAATGGAAATCTCCGTGGTATCATAGCCTACATTGACAACCAGAACACCCTGGGAGTTTTTTACATCGATATCAAGTCCAAGACCATCTGCTACTGCTTTTTCCACAACCAGAATCTTTTTTGCCTTTACACCGGCATCCCTGATCAGATCAAAAAATGCCCTCTTTTCCACTTCTGTGACGTCCGTAGGCACTGCAATACAATAATCAGCCGGCTTGATCGTTCCTTTGGAAAGATCTGTTATAAAATATTTGATCAGTGTTTCCATATTCTGAATATCGGCAATAACACCATTACATAATGGATAAGAAATATGAATATTTCCCGGCGCTTTCTCATACATTTCATAAGCAGAATCACCGTAGGCAAATAAATTCTTTTTGTTTTCTATGGCGATCATATTCTTCTCCACCATAATGGAATCATCATTTCTGCTGTAAATCTTAATATTATTTGTACCTAAGTCTATCCCAAAAGTATTGTTTGCCACGTTAAGGCTCCTTTCTAAATAACCCCTTCTTCATGAAGGCTTATATATCTGTTATCACCAATAATGATATGATCTATTAAAGGTAAATCCAATAATTTGGATAATTTATATATTTTTCTGGTAACAAGAATATCTTCCTCACTGGGAGTCGGATCACCGCTTGGATGGTTATGAAGAAGCATGATCTGTACTGCATTTTCTTTCAGCGCAGAAATAAAGATCTCCCGCGGAGAAAGAAGTGATGCACTGATGGTTCCTTTGGAAAGTTCCAGATCATTCATGAATCCCAGCTTTTTGTCCAATATAATAAGCAGTACTCTTTCCTGCTCCAGATGCCGCATGGACTCCATATAATACTCCGCCACGGTGGCCGGATGATTGAACTTCAAGCGTTTTTGTGCCTGGGTTTTGGAAATTCTTTTTGACAGTTCTGCAATGCACATGATTTTTATGGCTTTTACTTCACCTATTCCATCAATGCGTAACAGATCCTGCCACTTACAATGAAACAGTCCCAGCAGATTATGTTCCGGAATCATTTCCAGAATTTGTTTTGCAAGAGCAAGTGAATCTTTTTCTTTGGTTCCGGTTCGAATCATAATCGCCAGAAGTTCTTCTTCTGACATTGCCTCCGGACCAAATTTTTTAAATTTTTCATAAGGCTGCATGTTCTTCCTTTCCTCTCTCCGGGCGAAAGAACACATTCCATCTTAGATATTATTTCCCATTAAATCAGACGATATACCACAAGAGCAACTGCAATTCCGATTATGCTGGCTATGGTAATCTTTATGGTCAGGCCAAATGTGATAGCAATAATACCAAGATCGAGAACAAAAGGGTTTGTCAGGCCAAAGCTTTGTCCATAGTTCAAAAATGTATCCGGAAAAGCAGTTCCAATAAAACCGCCAACTACAATTCCGGCCAGAATCAAAAGTAAACATGTCCATGTATTTTTTCGCATCTTTCGTTTCCCTTCCTGCTATTCTGCCTTAAACAGACCTTTCCCTGATAAATTATAGTACCACAAAATATGGTATATGTACACCAAAAGCACCACATTTTTTCGGCAAAATCATACTGCGACTTTCAGATTCAGACAACAGGTATTTTAATCACATTTTTATCGACAAGTGCCTGAACGGATTTCATGATGCCAAATTTTGCGTGCTGCCAGGTAAGACCACCCTGAAAATATACTGCATATGGATCTTTTAGCGGCCCATCTGCACTAAGTTCAATGGAGGAACCGGATACAAAGGCACCGGCAGCCATAATAACCTGACTATCATATCCCGGCATATCCCAGGGCTCCGGAGTAACAAAGCTGTCTACCGGCGCAGCAGACTGAATTCCTTCGCAAAAAGCAATCAGTCCCTCCGGCTTTCCAAAGGAAACTGCCTGAATAATATCATACCTTGGCTCACTTCCGTTTGGTATCACAGAAAACCCAAGTCTTTCATATATATTTGCAGCAAAAATAGCACCTTTCAAAGCATTTGCCGTGACACTTGGTGCAAGGAAAATACCCTGGTAAAAATCTTTTAAAATACCGAGAGAAGCTCCCACTTCCTTCCCCAGCCCGGGGCTTGTTAAGCGATAAGCAGCATTTTCCACACATTCTTTTTTTCCGGCAATATATCCACCAATGGGCGCAAGTCCGCCACCGGGATTTTTAATCAGGGATCCAACGACCATATCTGCACCCACATCGGTTGGCTCTATGGTTTCCACAAACTCACCATAACAGTTATCTACCATGCAGATCACATCCGGCTTGATTTCTTTTACAAATTGGATCAGCTGGCCGATCCGTTCTACGGAAAGCGTAGGTCTGGTTGCATACCCTTTGGAGCGTTGTATGGTGATCAGTTTCGTTCTATCGTTGATTGCGCTTTTGATCCCTTCCCAGTCAAAGGAGCCATCCTCCAGCAAATCTACCTGGGCATAGGTAATCCCATACTCCTTCAGACTCCCCATGGATGGACGTATTCCAATGACTTCTTCCAGAGTATCATATGGTTTCCCAACAGGCGATAAGAGTTCATCACCGGGTCTTAAATTGCTCATAAGAGCCAGGGCAAGGGCATGGGTTCCGCAGGTGATCTGTGGACGAACCAGCGCATCTTCTGTATGAAAAATGGAAGCATACACTTTTTCCAGAGTATCACGGCCAAGATCATTATATCCATAACCTGTGGTACCCAGCATACAGGCTTCCGACACATGATTGGACTGCATGGCAGACAGCACCTTCAGCTGATTTTCTTCTGAAATCAAATCAATCTGGTGAAATCTGTCTGACAGGGTCTCCCATATTGTTTCACAAAACGTATATACTTTTTCGTCTACTCCTAATGTTTTATACATTGCTTTTGTTTCTGTCATTTAGAAAGTTCCTTTCCTATCTGTTTTCTATAAAAGCGAATTTCCCAAAGCATTACTCCAGTCTGGAACCGATATGCTTGTAATAATCCTGCACCAGCCACTGACATAATGCATCTTCATCCGTATAATCACCCTTCTTAACCCAGGTGACTTCTTTTTCCCTACGAAACCATGTCAGCTGACGTTTCGCAAAATGTCTGGTATCTCTTTTCATGATGGAAACAGCTTCTTCCAGCGTACATTTCTGATCCAGTACGTCCAGAATTTCCTTATATCCCAATCCCTGCATGGATACAAAGGAACGGTCAAAGCCCTGCTTTTTCAGTGTTGACACCTCTTCCACCAGACCATCAACCAGCATGTTGTCAATACGTTTTTCGATTCTTTCATATAGAATCTCTCTTGGCAGATCAAGCACATAATACCGGAACATATAGGGTGATTCTTTCTCATGCTCTGTCTCATTATGTTTGGACAGCGGATATCCGTTTACCTTGTAAAATTCAATGGCTCGAATGACCCTTTTCACATTATTCGCATGTAACGAAGCCGCATATTCCGGATCAACGCTTACAAGAATATCATAAAGCGCCTGTGGTCCCTCTTTCTCTGCCATCTCTTCCAGTTCTTTCCGAATACTGTTGTCTGCCTCTTCGGCAAAACTGATATCATATAAAACAGACTGAATATAAAAACCGGTTCCTCCGGTAATGATTGGAATATGTCCCCTGTCATATATTTCTTCTATGGCCGCTTTCGCCATTTTCTGAAATATCATCACATTACATTCTTCATCCGGATTCAGCACATCGATCAGATGATGAGGAACCCCTTCCATTTCTTCTTTTTTGATCTTGGCAGAACCAATATCCATACCTCTGTATACCTGCATAGAATCAGCCGAAATGATCTCTCCGCCGATGACTTTTGCAAATCCAATAGAGGCCTTTGTTTTTCCCACTGCAGTAGGGCCTGTCAGCACAACAAGGGGTCTGTTTTTCAATATTTTGTTTTTGTCATATAAAAAAGAAGAATTCATATCTTATACAATTCGTTTAAATTTCTTTTCAATTTCCTGTTTTGTAAAATATATCATGGTCGGTCGCCCGTGAGGACAAAAATAAGGATTGTCCAGCGTCATCAATTCATCCAGAAGTGCTTCCATTTCCCGGGCATCTAATTTCATATTTCCTTTTACAGCTGCTTTACAGGCCATTGAGGCAATACGATCATTTACACTTTGTGCTCTGGTGATTCCGGTACCGGAAAGCTCATCCAGGATTTCCAGAAACATATCCTTAATAGAATTGCCAAAAAGCTCTACCGGTGTTGTCCGAAGTGCTATTTCATTTCCTCCAAAGCTTTCCCAGATGAATCCAAGAGAAGCAAAGGCATCCGAATACTGCTTCATCAGTTCCATTTCTTTACCGGAAAGAGAAAGTATCACCGGTGGAAAAATATTCTGCGTCGTAAGCTCATTGGACCGGACTGCTTTCATGATACGTTCATACTTCACTTTCTCATGAGCCGCATGCTGGTCTACCATAAAAAATTTATCTTCATAAATCATCAGCCAGTACGTATCAAATATCTGCCCGATGATCTGTACCTTATCTCGGTTGGATTTCTGAATCATTTTCTCTTCAAAGAAATCCATCTGGGATACCTGCAAATCTGCATGATTCTTATGATCAGTCTGATCGTTTTTCTCTGCCTGCTCCTGTCTGTCTATCTGAACTGTTCTGTCCGGATAATCTGTTCTGCATGACGGATCCTTTTCCGAAGAAGTTCCATATTCCGATATGGGGGAACTTTCATGTATCACATTAGAATCTTCCTCATCAAAACAAATGGAAAAATCTTTTGAAGTAAAAGGTTTATTTATCGTTTCCGATTTTACAAAAGCAGGGGCATGCTGCATCGGTAATAAAATCGGTTCTTTTTCTTCCGGGACTTTTTCCTCTTCTACCAAAGTGATCTCCGGAATCAATTCTTTTCCGCGCAGACATTCCTGCACACTTTTCACCATAAAATCATAAACAGCAGGCGCATCGGAAAAGCGAACATCCATTTTAGTGGGATGAACATTAACATCCACCAGTTCCGGCATAAGTTCCAGAAACAGGAAACAGGTTGGATATTTATGCTGCATCACATATCCCTGATATCCTTCTTCCAATGCCCTGGAAATAATATTGGATTTAATAAACCGATGATTCAGAAAATAAATTTCATAATTTCTTGTGGCACGATTTACAGAAGGTTTACCCAGATAACCGTGAAGCTTCATAAAAGCGTTTTCTGCCCTGATTTCCAATAAAGATTCTGACATTTCCTTGCCGTATATACTATAAATAACCTGTTTTAAATTGCCATTTCCCGGTGTGGAAAATTTCACCTGTTTATTCACAATAAACTGAAAGGAAATATCCGGATTGGAAAGCGTCATATGTTCCATCAGATCCGAAATATAACCGCCTTCTGTTGCGGGCTGTCTTAAAAACTTTTTACGAACCGGTACATTAAAGAACAGATTCCGCACAATGATCGTGGTGCCATCCGGAGCTCCGATCTCCTCAAAATCTGTTTCATCCGGACCTTCCATCTGAACCCGGATTCCGGACATATCATGCTTTGTTTTTGTGATCAGCTCTACTCTGGAAACCGCAGCGATACTGCTCAGTGCTTCTCCCCGGAAGCCTAAGGAACTTAGATGCATCAGATCATCCGCACTTTCTATTTTCGAGGTGGCATGTCTCATGAACGCCTTACGGATCTCCGATTTTTCAATGCCACAGCCATTATCGCTGACCCGGATAAAAGAGATTCCTCCATCTCTGATTTCTACGGTTATGGATGTAGCGCCTGCATCAATGGAATTCTCCACCAGTTCTTTTACGATACTGGAAGGACGTTCTATCACCTCTCCGGCAGCGATCTGATCTATGGTATTGTGGTCTAAAATATGAATAACAGCCATGGATATCTCCATTCCTATTTCCAACGATTTTTCAGCTTGTTCTGTAACCGATATAAAGTATTCAGTGCATCAAGTGGTGTCATATTCGATACATCCACTTCTTCCAGTTCTTTCAAAACATCTTCATCCTTCACCGTATCAAATAAAGAAAACTGTTGAAGATCTACTTCGTCATATTGTTTTACTTTTTTGCTATCTGATTTGACATCCACCGAGATATGCTGTACTTTCTCCGTGATATCATTGTCTGTCAGTTCTTTTACAATCTCTTTTGCACGGTCTATGATCATATCCGGTACGCCGGCAAGCTTTGCCACCTGAATACCGTAGCTTTTATCCGCTCCGCCTTTGATAATCTTACGAAGAAAGACAATATCATCGCCTTTTTCTTTGACAGCGATACAATAATTATTGACATTGGAAATCTTGCCTTCCAATTCGGTAAGTTCATGATAATGTGTGGCAAATAAGGTTTTTGCCCCAAGCAGTTTCTTATTGCTGATATGTTCAATCACTGCCCAGGCAATGGAAAGTCCGTCAAAGGTAGAGGTTCCCCTTCCAATCTCATCCAGAATAAGCAGTGATTTTGAAGTGGCATTTCTTAAAATATTGGCTACTTCATTCATTTCCACCATAAAAGTACTTTGTCCGCTGGCCAGGTCATCGGAAGCACCAACACGGGTAAAAATCCGGTCAACCAATCCGATTTTCGCAGAGGAAGCAGGCACAAAAGAACCGATTTGAGCCATTAGTACAATCAAAGCTGTCTGTCTCATATAGGTAGATTTTCCTGCCATATTAGGACCTGTAATCACAGAGATCAAATGGGCCCCATTATCCAGATAGGTATCATTGGTGATAAACATATCATGATCGATCATCTGCTCCACCACCGGATGACGGCCATCCTTGATCTGTATGATACCTTTTTCATTTAACTGGGGTCTTACATAATGATTTCGTTCTGCAACTACCGATAAGGAAGCAAATACATCCAGTCTTGCAATGGCCTTTGCAGTTTTCTGGATTCGTTCCATTTCTGCACCAATGGCATCACGGATCTTACAGAAAAGATCATATTCCAATGTGGATAGTTTATCTTCCGCATTTAATATCATATCTTCCAGCTCTTTTAAACGAGGCGTGGTATAGCGTTCTGCATTGGCAAGAGTCTGTTTTCTGACGTAATCCTCCGGAACCAGATTCTTGAAAGAATTGGTTACTTCAAAATAATATCCGAAAACTTTATTATATTTTATCTTTAAGTTCTTTATTCCGGTTCTTTCCCTGTCTTCTTCTTCCAGACCGGCAAGCCAGCTTTTTCCTTCGGTCTTGGCTTTCCTTAACGAGTCAATGGTATCATCGAAACCATCTTTGATGATACCGCCTTCCCGCACCAGAAGGGGCGGTTCTTCCATAATGGAACTCTCGATCAGATGATACAAATCCTCCAGGGGATCAATTTCTTCTCTGATCTTCACCAGTTCCGGCGCGTCAAACCCTTCCAGAACAGTACGTATGGGTTTCATCATAGCGATGGAATTGCGAAAGGCAATCAGATCTCTTGGATTAGCAGACAGATAACTGATTTTTCCAAGCAATCTTTCCAGATCATAGACCGGATTTAAATATTCCCGGATCTCATCCCTGCTGATTCCATCCTGAGAAAGTGCGGAAACAGCGTCCAGACGATCTTCAATCTGCTGTTTGTCAATCAGGGGCTGTTCCAGATAACTTCTTAAGGTACGGGCACCCATAGCGGTTTTGGTTTTATCCAGAACCCACAAAAGAGAACCTCTCTTCTGCTTCTCACGTAGGGTTTCCACCAGTTCCAGATTTCTTCTGGTAGAAGCATCCAGTAGCATATATTTACTGGTCAGATAAGGATAAATATGCGTAATATTGGTAAGGGATGATTTCTGTGTCTCATACAGATATTTCAGCAGCGCTCCTGCAGCTAAAATACCAACCGGAAAATCTTCTATACCAAGCCCTGTAAGAACAGCCACATGAAAATGCTTCATCAGAATCTTTCTGGTAGCATCTTCATCAAAATAATGTGCCTCTAAGGTATTCACTGCAATTTTCAGGCGGTTCCTGAGATCTTCTATCTGTAGCCCGGAAACCATAAAAGCATCGTTACAGATGATTTCCACCGGTCCATATTTGGTGATCTCATCCATTAATTTCTGATTATCTTCCAGCTCCGTCAGATAATAATCCCCGGTAGAAATATCTGCAATGGAAAGACCAATCCGGTTAGGAAAATAGGCAATGCTCATCAGGTAATTGTTTCTGCTTTCCTCCAGTGACTGCATATTCAGGTTGGTACCGGGTGTTACAATACGGGTTACTTCCCTGCGGACCATCCCTTTTGCAAGCTTGGGATCCTCAACCTGTTCACAGATGGCGACCTTATAGCCTTTATCAATTAATTTATTCAAATACGTATCTACTGCATGATATGGAACGCCGCACATGGGAGCACGTTCTTCCAATCCGCATGCTTTTCCGGTTAACGTGATTTCCAGTTCACGGGATACCGTTACCGCATCATCAAAAAACATTTCATAGAAATCTCCAAGCCGGTAAAACAGAATACAGCCCGGATATTCTTCCTTTGTTTTCAGATAATGCTGCATCATCGGCGTAACTTCTGCCATTATATCTTCCATTTTTCAGGAACCTTCCTTTGTTATTTTTCTACCTGAGAACCCTTTTCCACCAGAGAACCAATATAGTAAAAACCCTCACATTTATCTAAAGAAACAGGAACAATCTGACCGATCAGGGATGCATCTCCTTTGAAATGCACAATGGTATTATTGGAAAGTCTTCCGGTCACAAGAGAGCTGTCCTGTTCATTTACCTCTTCCACCAGAGCTGTCATAACCTGTCCTTCCAGACGTTTTACCCGCTTTCTTGCAGTATCCTGTACTACTTTCAGAAGCTTATCAAAGCCTTCTTTTACTACTTCTTCAGGGACCTGATTTTCCATGGCAGCAGCCGGCGTGCCGGTACGTTTGGAATAGATAAACGTAAAAGCATTGTCAAATTCCACCTGCTTTACCACATCAATGGTTTCTTCCACATCCGCAAGAGTTTCTCCCGGAAATCCTACAATAATGTCTGTTGTAATGGCGATATCCGGAATTTCTTTTCTGATTTTCAAAGCCAGATCCAGATAGCTTTCTTTGGTATATCTCCGATTCATTTTTCTCAGAATCTCTGTGGAACCGGATTGTAACGGCAGGTGTAAATGTTTACAGATTTTTTCGGAATGTTTCATGACATCAATCAGTTCATCCGATAAATCCTTGGGGTGAGAGGTCATAAAACGGATTCTCTCAATACCATCTATCTTTTCTACTTCCTGAAGGAGTTTTGCAAAAGATATGGGCTCTTTCAGGTTCTTCCCATAGGAATTCACATTCTGGCCAAGCAGCATTACTTCCTTTACTCCATCGGCTGCCAGCCTTTCAATCTCCAGCAGAATCTCTTTCGGCTCTCTGGAGCGTTCCCGTCCCCGTACATATGGAACAATGCAGTAACTACAGAAATTATTGCATCCAAACATGATATTAATGCCGGATTTAAAAGGATATTTCCGGGAAACCGGAAGATCTTCCACAATCTGGTCGGTATCCTTCCAGATATCGATGATCATCCCTTTGGATTCATAACATCTAAGCAGAAGTTCTGCAAATTTATAAATATTATGGGTTCCGAAAATCAGATCCACAAAAGAATAACTTTTCTGGATTTTATCCAAAACCACCTGTTCCTGCATCATACAGCCACACAAAGCAATCTTCATGGAAGGGTTCTTTTTCTTAAACCCGTTTAATACGCCAAGTCGTCCATATACTCGCTGATTGGCATTGTCTCTTACGGTACAGGTGTTATAAATGACAAAATCCGCATTTTCTGATTCGGTTTCTTCAAAACCTGCTTCTTTTAAAATACCCATCAGTTTTTCCGAATCTCTTGCATTCATCTGACACCCAAAGGTAGTTACATTACAGGTTAGTTTTCTTCCTTTTTCCTGTTCCATGTTCCGAATCAGCTTTTTCAGTTTTTCACAATAAAAACTCTGCTTTTCAGACTCGCTCATTCCGGATGTATCTATGCTGTAAAAATCATTTTTTATATTCTTTTCAAATAGTTTTTGTTCTTCCAATTCTTTTCCTCCGGGGACATTACTCATGACCTTATCTGCCCATTTCCTCGAATATAATATTTATAGGAAGTCAGTTCCTTAAGACCCATAGGTCCTCTTGCATGAAGCATCTGTGTACTGATTCCAATTTCTGCACCAAAGCCAAATTCAAATCCGTCTGTAAAACGTGTGGATGCATTGACATAGACACAGGCCGCATCGACTTCCTGCAGGAATTTTTGGGCATGTTCCTCATTTTGGGTAATGATCGCTTCCGAATGACCGGTATTGTATCGGTTAATATGGGAAATTGCTTCCTCGATAGACGAAACTGTCTTAATGGAAAGGATATAATCCAGATATTCTTTCCCAAAATCTTCTTCTGTTGCTTCCACCACATTGTCATGACTGTCAAGAGCTTCTAAAACTGCTTTGTCTCCTCTGATTTCCACCTGTTTTTCGGAAAGCTTTTCTGCCAGTCTGGGCAGCAGGGCATCCTTAACTTTTTCATGTATTACCAAAGATTCACAGGCATTACAAACACTGATTCTTTGTGTCTTTGCATTATAAATGATGGAAACAGCCATATCAAGGTCTGCATCCTCGTCCACATAAATGTGACAGTTTCCGGTACCGGTTTCAATGACCGGAATCGTACTGTTTTCTACCACACTTTTAATCAGTCCTGCTCCGCCGCGGGGAATAAGAAGATCCACATAATCATTCATTTTCATAAAAGCTGTGGTTGCCTCCCGGTCGGTATCGGTAATCAGGTTTATAAAATGTTCCGGAAGATCATGCTCTTCTAAAACATTCTGCAACACTGAAACAATCGCTTTGTTAGAATATATGGCATCACTTCCGCCTTTTAAGATCACAACATTGCCTGTTTTAAAGCATAATCCAAAGGCATCCGCTGTCACATTTGGTCTTGCTTCATATATGATTCCAATCACCCCAATGGGAACCCGGACTTTACAGATTTTGAGCCCATTCGGTCTTTCGAAAGAGTCCATAACCTCCCCGATTGGATCCTGCAGGTCTGCAATCTGTCTGATTCCTTCTGCCATGGCAGAAATACGCTTCTCATCCAGTCTAAGCCGGTCAAGCAGCCCTTGGGACATCCCTTTCTGCTGTCCATTTATCAGATCCGACTCATTGGCCTTTAATATGGCATCCTGATTTTGTATCAGGGCATCAGCACAGGCTATTAATAACTCATTTTTCACAGATGACTCCAAAGTCTGCAATTTATATTTAACTTCGGCTGCATTTTGACACAAATTCGTCATCTTGTTTATATCGAACATGTTATACATCCTTTCTTACTGATAATACAATCCACTTTTTGATCATAGGGTTCGTGGGGAATCCTATTCATCATCTGTAATTCATAAGCTACTGCTGTTTTATGGATGGAGTATGTTTTACTCCATTTACTCAAATAGCGGTCATAATATCCGCCACCATATCCCATTCGATTTCCGGAATAATCAAAGGCACATCCCGGCAAAATCATACAAACTCTTTCCTTTTCCGCAACCAGCTTTTGAAAAAGCATATTTTCGCTTTGTTTCGGCTCTAAAATCCCCTGATATCCCTTTTCCAATTCATCCAGGCATGTGATTTTATAAAAATCCATCTCATCACCTGTAACTTTAGGTGCATATACGGAAACAGAAGCTTTCTGCAACCAGGTAATAAACCGTTTGGTATCTACTTCACTTTTATAATTGATGTAGCATAGATAATGTTGAAAATGGTTTCTTTCCTGAAATGTCTTTAATTGCTCAAAAATAGCCAAATCCTCTTCATCTCTTAACAAAGCATCCATTTCATTACGTTTCTTAAGGCTTTCTTTGCGGAATTCTTTTTTCTTATCCATCATGTTATGATTCTTTATGCTTCCTCTCAGGTTTTACAATGGTTCCATCCGGGTTCAGGATAGAAATATTGTCTAACTGACTCTTTAAATTTGCTCTGATAGATGCCAGATAATCCTGACGCAGAGACTTCTGCTCTTCCTTCTCCGCCTCTGTAAGCCCCTCTGCCTTGGATTTATGATACAATTCATTGATTCTTTGTATCTTTTGCTCCATATTCATAATTGAAATTCCTTTCCAAACTATACTAATACATTTATAGAATAGTGTTTCTTAGAATGAATTTTGCTGTTCGAATCAGAACAACTTCTATTTATGCAGCTTCGCGATAAACAAAGGCAGATCAAACCTGTCATCTTTATTGGAATGGAATAATGTACCTATATTCTGCCCATCTAAAAGCCTATGGATCACCTTAATATCTTTGCTGTTTGCAATCAGCATATCAATACCGGATTTTGTTGCAATATTGGCTGCAATCAATTTTGTATTCATTCCACCGGTACCCACATCACTTCCGGTAGATGCTTTGCCCATGCTCATGGTTGCTTCATCCAGTTTCGGTACATCACTGATAAATCTGGCATCCGGATTACTTCTTGGATCATCGGAATATAATCCATCAATATCGGACAAAAGAATCAGAAGATCCGCATCCACCAGTGCTGCAACAATAGCTGATAAGGTATCATTATCACCGATTTCAATTTCATATGTAGCAACTGTATCGTTTTCGTTGACAATGGGAATTACACCCAGCTGCAGCAATTCACGAAATGTGTTTTTGGCATTATAGCGGTTTAAGCTGTCCACAATAGTATTCTTGGTCATTAAAATCTGGGCTGCAACCTGATTATATTCTGCAAAGATCTTTTGATAGATCATCATAAGTCGTGCCTGACCGACAGCGGCACAGGCCTGTTTCAATGCTATGGAATGATCTTCGTTATCATCTTCCACTTTTTTTATGTGTACTGCCTTTTTTCCCACTGCAATAGCTCCCGAAGTAACCAGTACCACATCTTTCCCCATATTTCTTAAATTACATAACTCTCTTACCAGCACATCCAATTTGGTATAATCCAGATCCCCTGTCTCTCCATGCTGCAGGGAAGAGGAACCGACTTTAATGACGATACGCTGTTTGTCTTTCAAGAAAGCTCTGTCAAAGCTGTTTTCTACTGTTTCCATTTTATTTCTCCCGTCTTATATGATTATGATATACTGCATATATTTGCTATTGATGAACTGCAACTATCTACGGTTGATAAACTGCACCTATTTGCTGTGCAATTTTTAATCCATCCATTGCAGCAGATGTGATTCCGCCGGCATATCCGGCCCCCTCACCACATGGATAAATGCCCTTGATATTGCTTTCCAGATTATCATCCCGCAGTATCCGTACCGGTGAAGAGGTTCTGCTTTCCAGACCGCACAAATAAACTCCAGGATTGGCAAAACCATGAATTTTTTTATCGATCTGTTCCATTCCTTCAACAAAAGCTTTGTTACATTCATCCGGCATCACTTCTGTCAGGTCAGCCATTTCATACTTACCTTTGATTTTGGGTTCAAAGCAAAAGGCTTCCGTCTCAGTGCCAGACAACTTCATATTATTTTTTTCAACTATTTTGGACCTGAAATCACCATAGGTTTGAACCGGTATGCTACCCTTTCCTGCCCGATAAGCCTTTTCTTCCAGATCTCTTTGAAAATATACTCCGGCAAGGGGTCCGTCATAATGAAAATCATCCGGTGTAACGGAAACAATGATTGCACTGTTTGCACAACTACTGTTTCTGCCACTGTAACTCATTCCATTAACTGCCAGTCTTCCCATTTCCGAGGAAGCATTTACAACATAGCCACCTGGGCACATACAAAAAGAATACACCCCACGCCCATCCGATGCCATGGCAGTTACTTTATAGGGTGCTGCACCCAGCTCAGGAACATCACTTTTTCCATATTGCGACTGGTTGATAAAGGATTGGGGATGAATCACACGATAACCGATTGCAAAAGCTTTAGGTTCCATGGAAAGATTTCGACCCAGCAGCCTTTCGAAGGTATCACGGGCGCTATGACCGATGGCCAGAATCACCACTTCACAATCCATCCATTCCGAGTCATTGATACAGACTCCGGTAATTTTTCCATCCTGAATACAAAAATCGGTGACGTGACTGGAAAATCTGACCTCACCACCAGCATCCAGAATTGCCTTTCTCATCCTTTTCACAATTTCCCTCAATTTATCGGTTCCAATATGGGGCTTATGGTCATATAAAATAGATTCATCCGCACCAAACTCTACAAAGGTTTCCAGCACTTTACGGTTTCTACCGGAAGAATCTTTTACCAGAGTATTCAATTTTCCATCGGAAAATGTTCCGGCGCCTCCTTCTCCAAACTGTACATTAGAATCCGGATTCAGCTTTTCACCATTCCAAAAATTCAGCACATCTTTGGTTCTTTGATCCACATCCTGTCCCCGTTCCAGAAGAAGCGGTCGGTATCCCTGTCTTGCCAGTTCCAGTCCGCAGAATAATCCTGCCGGTCCCATTCCTATGATAACCGGACGATGGTGCAAAGGAACTGTTCCCGGCTGTGGAAACCTATATTCCAGCGGTTCATATAAAGATATATCTCTGTCCTTTTTCTTTCTTGAAAGAATTCTATTTTCATTCTTTAAAGAAACTGCTAATGTATATTGAAAGAAAAGATCCGGTTTTTTCCGGGCATCAACAGATCTTCTTAATACTTTATAGTCAAGAATCTGTTCTTCCCCGCAATCCAGTTTTCTGGAAATTGCACGAAGAAGCTGTGGCTTACTATGATTGATAGGACATTTGATCTGATTGACCTGTAACACAGTAAACTCCTTTCTGTTTTCTTATTGCTCACTGTTTTCTTTAAAACGAACATGATAAAGGGTTTGAACTATTGTTTCCCCTTTTCATTCATTTTTTCAACATAACTGCATGCTGAATGACCGGCTGTCCGTCCGGATATCCATGCAAAATGCAGATTAAACCCACCGCAGATACCATCCACATTTAATACTTCTCCGCAGGCAAATAAGCCGGGACATTTCTTATACTGCAGATTTTCATCAAACTGATCCAGATAAAACCCACCGCGACATACCTGGGCATTTTCCATGGAATCAACCTCTGTGATATGTACACAAAAATCTCCCATCTGATGATACACCTTGAGCAGATCATCCACCACCAGATTTTTCACCAAAATATCTTCCTGCAACCCTGCATTTCTTATACATTGTTGAGAAATCTTCCGGGGTAATATTCCAAGGAAAAAATCATCCACGGTTCTATCTTTCTGATTTTTCATTCTGTCCAAGATCCAGCTTCCGGGATCTGTAATGCCCAGTTCTTTTACAAAGTTCATGTGCACTTCAATCTCATTACCTTTGTCCAGAGACTGTGCTGCAAAGCCGGAAAGCTGAAAAACAGCAATTCCTGAAATACCTGTTTTGGTAAACTGAACTTCTCCGTTTTCCACCATACAAAGTTTTCCATTTTCATACGAAGACTTTTTATAGGAAGATTTTTCGTATAAAGGGATTTCATATAAAGAAACCTCTGCCTGTATCCGTACTCCGGCAAGTGTTTTAAAAAACTTCTCCCTGCAATGCATCCTGGTCAGAGAAGGATATAGCTTTGATGTTTTGATACGAAAAGCTTCCCCAAGTTCGTAGGGCATATTTCCGGGATCTTTACAGAATCCACCAGCTTTACTGCCCATGGCCAGGATCACTGCTTTTCCCTGCATACGAAAGTTTTCTCCCAACACCTCAAACAACTCATTCTTTTTTCTAATCCGAATAACCCGGCTGTCTGTCCGGACATGACCATGCAGTTCCTGTATTCTGAGCCTAAGAACATCCAGCACGGTAGAAGCATTTTCACTAAGAGGATAAAGATATCCGTTCTTATTTCTGGCATACATTCCCAGTTTCTCGAAATACATCAGAACATCCTGTACCGTGTATCTGGAAAGAATTGCCTGCAAAATATCACTGGCATCTGTATAGTAATCATCCAAAGAAACCTTTTCATGGGTAAAATTACAGCGTCCGTTTCCGGTAGCTAATATTTTCTTACCTACTCTGCTTTCTTCTTCCAGAATCAAAACCTTTAAATTTTTTTCCAATGCAGAAATGGCAGCCATCAATCCGGAGGCACCACCACCTACCACAATCAAATCATAAATCATCTTATTACATCCCTTTAGCTGGAATAGGATTCCAAAAAAGCATACAATTCCTTCTGGCTGCTAACTTCCTTTTTTTGAAGGAGCTCGTTTCTTACCTGTTCCGGCAATTCATCCGCCTGAATATTGGTATTCATAAAGACTGTTTCGCCATCCCACTCATATACAATAACACGATCTTGAAAAATAGCTAAATAGAAACAATCGCTTTTCTGGGGTTCATTTTTTGCACGATAATATTTATATAGTTCCACTTTCTTATCTGAAAAAGCATTTAAGGATATATTTTCCAAGCCATTTTTCAGTTCCTTTAGTGGTGGCGATGTATTGAGCTGGTTAATCTCTTCTGTCAATTCTCCAAGCCCCATACCCAGGTATTTTGCCGGAACAGTTTCGCTCCTGACCACGCCGAGAGATGGCAGTACCTCGTTCTCACTATCCAGATAAATTTCATGAATTTCCCAGATCGTGTCCGCACAGACACACCCTTGTCCGGTATCTGATACAGACATTTCTTCATATCCGGAGCTGCCCGGATAAAAGAACATCTGATACTTCATTCCCAAAAAACAACCAATGATAAACAATCCAATACAAACAATAAATAGGCTGATACCCCTTACAAGCTTCATATCCACCTCCGGAAACGTAGGCATTCTTGCTATAAGTATCAGCTTTTTTTATGAAAATTATTCTTGACGGATAAACCTGTTTACAATCAGAAAAAGTAATCCTCCCGGCATGCGTTCTGCTTCCGAAGAAGAGATTAATCGCAAAGCAGTAAGTGCAACAATATAAATGATAACACCCGGAATCACACAGATCAGTATCGCCACTTCCGGCAAAAGTTTGGAACAGCCGATCTGATAAATCAAGAGCATAGTCAAAACGGAAGCAAGGGCAACAATGATGATCATAATCATCTTCTTAAAGAAAACGGATGAAAGTCTTATTTTCCGAATCACAAATAGGAACAGAATCAAGGCAATGATAACATGCTCAATGATATATGGAATAGTAATCCCCAGCATTGCCCTATCTATCTTGAAACATGTAAAAGCAAGTATCGTCTGGACAACAAATCCGGCACTGATTGCAATAAACGGAAGCAGGACTTCATTTAAAACCGAATACCATCTCTGCTCCATAGAGCTGAAAACAAAGGTAAAAACGGTCATTGCACTTAGCATGAAAAGCCGAGTAGTATCCTCATTTACATCACATCTCAAAATCTTACACAAGGGCTGGGCAAGCACAGCCATTGCAGCAGAAATCGGTAACACATAGACCAATAGATTAAGCAGGATTCCCATGCGCCTTTCCCGTATCTGCATATAGTCTTCGTTTCGAAACAGCCCGCCTAATCCTTTGAAATTCCGGTTATTCCACAATAAAAAAACATATATTATGATCACGAAAACCGGAAGAATGATTCCAAAATAATTCCCGGCAATCTTCATATATTCCGGAGAGGATACATTCTTCATACAAATATGAATGTATAAAACAAAATCCACCAATAAAGGAGCAGACAGGAAGAATAACTTTATCCCCCCAAACATACCGGAGACCAGAATAATCTTAGAGCAATCCAGAACGGATTCCGGATATTTGGTAGTATCCTGATCGTATAACCGGTTAAATTCACCATGTAAAAGAATCCAGAATACAAACAAAACAAGTAGTCCTAAAAAGCATCCAAATCCGATTCCTGCCAAAGAACCGATTGCACCATAAACAGATGTTAATCCCTGATTATGAAGCAGGGATGCTATCTTTTCTCCATATTTCATAAATCTTTCCATAGCCACCAGACTAAAGAAAAATATGGAAACCTGTCTCACCAGCATAAAGATTTTTGCTGTCTTTAACATACCCATTCCACGATAATATCCGGAAATAATTTCCGATATGGTCCACAAAAAAATGATAGGAGCAGCGACTATGATACAGACACCAATGAACGTGTCTTTAAAAAGAAATTTGCCAATCATGTTTCCGAAAACAAGAATCAAAACTGTCAGGACAAAGGCCGGAATCCCCACAGAAATCAGTGCACCTTTATAAAAGTGTTTGGCGTTAATATACTGCTTTCTAGCCGCTCTTCCTTTTACATACTTTGCAATGAAATCAGAAATCCAAATGGAAACCAATGCCAAAACACTGCCTACCAGAAAAAGAGTAAGCATAAAATAACCGGCCCCATATGTTCCTAAAGAATACGTTATCGTAAGAACATTAATCATTCCAAGGATAATAAGATAGTATTTTAATTTATCAATTCCTATTGTGTTTGTTTGTCTTCTCACTTGTAAACCTACTATTATTTATAAGATTTCTTTTTATTCCCTTGTAATACCAAGCTGTCTCAGCGCTTCTTCCTGTTTCCGTTCCATGATGCTGCTTTCTGCTTCTGTCATGTGATCATATCCGCATAAATGTAACATGCTATGAGCAACCAGAAAGGCAAATTCTCTCTTCAGGCTGTGTCCATATGCATCTGCCTGTTCCTGTACTTTATCGGTACTGATAATAATATCACCTAATAAAAGTTCTCCTGTGTCCGGATCAAAATAATCCAGTTCCGATTCTTCCACCTTCCCAAAATCACCGGGCACTTCAAAATCCAGATTAGGAAAAGATAAAACATCTGTAGGCCTGTCTATTCCTCTGTAAGTGGAATTAAATTCCTGAATACCGGTATTATCCGTTAAAAGCACATTTACAGAAGCTTCATAGGGACAGTTTTCCGTCTGTAAAATCTGTTCCATCAATTGATCCACGATTTCTTTTATGGGAAAATCATATGTTACATCCACTTCATTCTCAACATACGAAGTCATAATACATTTTCTCCTCAATTAGCTTTTGTTCAATAAAACGCATGTCACGAAGGGTTATCTCCGATTCCAAAAAGGTTTCCGGTGATAAACGTTTTTGAAACAACTTGTGAATGACTAATTCGTACTGAATTTTCTGATCTTTTGCCTGTCCGGACAGATATTGTATCGTTGTGATAAGCGCATCACAGATACTCACTACAACAGCTTCTTTCTCCATAGGATAAGGCACTTTTTTCTTCAGCTGCTCAATCAATCGCCTGCCATGCACCGGAATATCCATTTCGTTTAACTCGTCCATGCTAAAATGATGATAATATGCTGCACATTTTGCTGCCTGAACATCAAGCATCAGCTTTGTACAAATACGTTCCGTTAAATAAGCGGTATGTAGACTCCGGTAATAAGATACCCTGGATTTTTCTTTCAATGACAGCATTTTTTCATATTCCGGATCATTGATTGTCTGGTATAGAATACTTTCTTTATTTGCGACTTTTGTATTATAAAACTGCATATAAATACAAATCACAATACCGCTGACAACAATATTTACCATGGGAATAACAGTATCTTCCGGGCCAAGTCTCTTGTTCTGGACAAGTAAAACACCGGACATCAGAAAAATCAACTGAGTAACCAGAGAGAATGCCAATGGAAATCCAATTTTAAAATCTTTTCCAATTCTACTGAAAAAAGCAATACCGCTGAGGCCACTTAATAAATATAAGTATAGTCCTATCGTTCCATCTGCAGGACATAAAAATACAGTCAAAATCAAAAGCGTTGTTGCAGATACCATTCCGGTTACAGTATCACTTACCTGCGTCAGACAAACATAAAAAACAAGAAAAAGCCATCCGGTCACTGGCAGTTTGGCAAAAATAACAGTGCATACAAGACCGGTCACATAAACAACTAAAAACCGGAAGGGATGGTCTGCATTATCAAAACAAAATGTACCTTTCTGTGCTCCTGAAACAAAACAGAAAACAATCAGTAAAGAAAGACCTGTTGTTACTAAAATATTGCGAAACATTTCATAGAAACCGGTTTCCAGATAATAGGAAGCTCCAAAAGCGGTCAATCCGGTTAAAACCACCAGACTGAACAAGCAGAAAAAATTAATTCCTTTTTGAAATATTTTTCCTGTTTCTACTGCTTCGGTTGCCATTATATTGTTTGTTTCTTTCTTCTTTTGCTTCATATACTTCGTAAGCCTTTACAATTTTTTGTACCAGAGGATGTCGAACAACGTCTTTGCTTGTAAGCTCACAAAAGGCGATATCATCAATATCCTTTAATACTTTTCCCGCCACATCCAGACCGGATTTTGTATCCGGAGCGAGATCCTTTTGAGACGCATCACCGGTCACCACTACTTTTGATCCAAAACCGATTCGGGTCAAAAACATCTTCATCTGGGCAGGCGTTGTATTTTGTGCTTCATCTAATATAATATAGGCATTATCCAGCGTCCGTCCACGCATATAAGCAAGTGGTGCGACCTCAATAAGCCCTTTCTCCATATTCTTCGTAAAAGCTTCTGCCCCCATAATCTGATACAATGCGTCATATAACGGACGTAAATAGGGATCTACTTTGCTTTGAAGATCTCCCGGTAAAAAGCCAAGCTTTTCACCTGCTTCAATAGCTGGTCTGGTTAAAATAATTCTGCCGACTTCCTCCCGTTTAAACGCTGTGATTGCCATTGCCATGGCAAGATATGTTTTTCCTGTACCGGCAGGTCCCAGCCCGAATACAATCATATTGTTCCGGATGGCATCCACATATTTCTTCTGTCCAAGAGTTTTCGGTTTCACAGGTTTTCCGTTTATCGTATGGCAGATGCAGTCACTGTCAATTTCACTGAGGAGCCCTTCTTTTTCTTCCGCCCCAAGAGAAATGGCATAATTTACATTTTGTTCTTCAATCTCCGTACCGTTTTGAGCCAGCGAAAGCAGTTGATTTATAATATTCTCAACCCTGTGGACTTTGCTTTCTTCCCCTTTGATTTTAACTGTTCCACCACGATTGATGATATCAACCTGATATTCCGATTCTATATTTTTTATATAATGATCCTGCATACCAAACAGATTTCTTTGTTCTTCTGCCGGTATTTCCATTTCAATTGTAACGATATCCATTCCTTTTCTTCATTCAGAGTCTGCCTCTAAAAGCTCCATTTTTTCCTGAGATACATCACGTATTACATTTTGATAAAATGGACCATTTACCATGATCCTTGTATCTAACGTAGCGTTATCCATATTCTTTTTTATATTAACATTTTTTGATATAATTTGTATACCTTTTCCTGTAAACTTATCAGATATTCCGACAGAGAATCCTTTAATTCTTTTTTGATTTCCTCTTCTGTTTTTTCGTTCTTTTCTGTTTTGGTTTCATAAACATTCTGAATTCCACAGCAAAAAACAGTTCCAAATATGGATATACTCTTATTTTTCTGTATGGGCTCTGTTTCATATTCTTCAAAGGGTATATTTAAGATTTTAAACCGGAATACCTTATCATTTATCATAAGATAGGGATAGGATTTTACCTTTCCTGTTTTGAGAGTTGTATTTTGATATAAAGGTATTTTTATAGATTTATGAAGACAGGTTTGTATCATGATATCCGCATCGGCAATAACCTGTTCTTCATAGGAAGGCATTTCATTCTGGTCCAATATCAGGACACTGCCCTCCACCAGAATATCTCCTTTCTTTACACTTTCTCCTATGCTTACCTGCGGTGTTCCTGTCCTTGTAATGATGGACTTTATTATGCCTTCCTGAGTTGCACAAATATTATAATTGCTTTTCTGATCCGTCTTATCCGGAAGAGTTTTATCATTTTCATTGATATTCACATACAGTTTATTCTGCTTCATATATACTGTGACCCAGGTAATCTGACTGTACTTTTCCCGCATTTCACGCTCCAGTGATTCTATGTCTATATTATGTTTTAAAACACCGATATGTATCCCTTCATCCTCTAAAAAAACAAGGATATCTTCTTCCTTTATTTCATTTTCTCCTTCTATTTCGATATCCCATAGAAAGAATTGGGATGCAATCCCGATCAGGATACTAAACAAGATCATACATAAGAAAAACCATTTTTTCATAATTTTAGGAACTAAAAAAGGTAGTCCAATTCTTTTCAGAATCACTACCCTGGATGAGGTTTTATAAACGATGTCCTTTATCTGGTAAAATGCCTTTCTGCTGATATACATTTGATAACCATCATCCGTTTCTTGGATATTCCACAGCAGAATCTTTCTGGCTCCGCAAAGATTCATAAAACGTTCCGGAGAAACGCCGGAAACATGAATAAATAAATAACCGGATATATATTTCAAAAATTTATACATGACTGTTTTCCATTCTATATAATCTATATTAACTTTTTTTCAAATAATACGTATTTAATATAATCTATATCAACTATTTTTCAAATAATATGGATTCAATTTTGCCGGTTATCTGCATATCTTCCGATGTATAAAATGTGATAAACATATTTCTTCCCTGAAAGATAATCCTTCCTTTGCGCAGCAAAAGAACAATTCTTTCCTGGGAATAATCCAGTATCCCCTTATAGTTTTCTATCCAGACTTCTTCATTCCCGGATAAAGAAATGACAGAGTCTTTTTGAACCAAATCTCTTGGTATTTTAATAGACTCTGTCAGTATATTTTCATTTTTCTTTTTTAACTGATTCCAAAATTTTCCCATATTCAAATATATGATATAGAGATTCGAAACATTCCAAAACAGCTTATCGAACCCTGAAAGTATAATAAACAGCAGAATCAGAAATACTGTTTTTCGATTTTCAGGATAAAATAATTTCCTTGATAACCTCTGATTTTGCGATTGGCGCATCCGAGAAAGAATATGCCTTCAGGAAACGTTCTACAGCCGCCTGTTTTTTCGCCTCATCTGCTGCATATATAGTTGCCAGAGATTCACCTTCCTTTACAAAATCACCGACTTTTTTATGCAGTACAAGACCCACTCGAAGGTCAATCTCGCTTTCCTTTGTCTCCCGGCCACCGCCAAGGATCAAAGAACAGATACCGATTTCATCACAGACAATATGAGAAATATAGCCCGTTTTTGGTGCCGGAATTTCTTCCACAATGGGAGCCTGCTCAAATCGTTCCATATGATATACATAGTCTCCGTCGCCACCCTGGGCACAGATAAATTCATGCAGTTTTTTCAGTGCTCTTCCGCTGGATATGGCATCCATACACATGCTGCGTCCTTCTTCCACAGAAGATGCGATCTCACCGTTTACCAGCATCAGTGAACCTAAGGTCAAACATAATTCCACAAAATCTTCCGGTCCTTTTCCGCATAAGGTATCGATTGCCTCTTTTACTTCCAGTATATTTCCTACCGCATAGCCAAGAGGCTGATCCATATCAGAAATAACAGCACAGGTCTTTTTCCCTGCATTTTTACCCAGGGAAACCATTTCAGATGCCAGGGCTCTGGCATCTTTTTCGTCTTTCATAAACGCACCGCTTCCTGTTTTTACATCCAGAACTATGGCATCGGCACCGGCAGCTAATTTCTTGCTCATAATAGAGCTGGCGATTAAAGAAAGATTATCCACCGTTGCTGTGACGTCCCGTAAGGCATACAGTTTCTTATCAGCAGGTGCCAGATCTGCAG
The DNA here is from genome assembly GCA_945949875.1 of uncultured bacterium. Taxonomy (GTDB): domain Bacteria; phylum Bacillota; class Clostridia; order Lachnospirales; family Lachnospiraceae; genus 1XD8-76. Next base: position 2,822 of record CAMFGH010000021.1, on the reverse strand, counting down.
TCTGCCCCATAATAGCTATACCGATTTCATTTACATTTTTGATAAATGTATCCGTACTTATTTCCGTGGAAAATCCGGGAAAGCTTTCCAGTTTATCAATAGTTCCACCGGTATGCCCCAGTCCACGTCCGCTCATTTTGGCCACTTTCAGGCCACAGGAAGCCACCATAGGCGTTAATGCCAGAGACGTTTTATCTCCCACACCACCGGTACTGTGCTTATCCACTTTCACACCATCAATCCCGGAAAGATCCAGGGTATCACCGCTGTCTTTCATGGCCAGGGTCAAATGAACTGTCTCATCTTCATTCATACCTCTGAAATAAATGGCCATCATCATGGCAGACATCTGATAATCCGGAATGGTGCCGGTCGTATATCCATCGATCATAAAATCAATTTCTTCTTTTGTTAAGGCATCCCCATTTCTTTTTTTCATGATCAAGTCATACATTCTCATAAAAAACACCTCCCAAAATCATCATGTTCCATTATTTAACATGATTTGCTCCATCAAACAGATAAAATTATATTTCATTATTTATGATATGGCTCATGATTTATGATACGGAACGCTCGATATATCTGTTCTGTTAAGATAACCCGCATCAACTGATGCGGGAAAGTCATATCTGAAAAACTTATTTTCTCATCTGCTCTGTCTGACACCTCTGTATGAAGACCTAAAGAGCCTCCAATCACAAAGGTAATATTGCTGACACCACTTATGGATAAATCCTCTATTTTTTTTGCAAATTGCAGGGAATCCATCTTCTTTCCAAGAATTTCCAGGGTAATCACATAGGAATCCGGTTTAATAATCTTCAAGATTCTGTCGGCTTCTTTCTTTTTTATCCCCATATCCTGTATCTCAGAAGTCTTATCCGGTGTTTGTTCATCTGCAACTTCGTAAATATTGATTTTGCAATACCGACCAAGTCTTTTCACATATTCGGCCACAGCATCACGATAAAACTTTTCTTTCAGTTTTCCAACTGTAATAATGGTTATATTCATGACTGCTCTGAATCCTCAAAAATAACCGGATAGTATTCATCCACAAAACGGTTTAAATAACCCTCGTCCAGGTTCAGGAAATTTTCTGAAATTCTGCTTTTTATCTCTTCAAAACGTTTGAAATACTTTTGCTCTTCCGAAGGGGCATCCTCGGAAAGTTCTTCTTCTGAAAATAATTTGATGTCCATGGTTTCTTTATCCAGGTTTTCCTCACACCATTTCCGAATTTCAGAAGTCAGATCTGCTTCTGCTACCGCTTTTCTTGCATACTCTTTTGCATTTTTAGCGGAAATGATTCCCATGATAAAGAACACCAGAAACATGGCGCCCATAACCCCTGTAAGCATATAATTTGATTTCAGGTTAAGCGGTACCTTTATGACATCACATAAGATCAGTACTAATGCCACTAATCCGATACCACCAACCAGAATCAACGTAGCTGCAGAAGACTTATTGTCTTCTGCACGCTCCGCATAATTTTTATATCTTCCTTTTCTGGAAGGAGCATCCTGCTCTTCCCCTTCATATTCAGAAGGATCTGCCTGTAAAGTATCCTCAAAAGCCTGTAAAATGTCATTTACATCGTGCTCAGAATCCATATCTACGTCTTCGTCAAATACTTTCTGTACATATGCAAGTCGCAGCTTATCGTCCTCCGATAAAAAGCCCGATGATTTCTTTTTCGCCCTCTCTTCTTCCAGACTATCCACTAATTCAACCTGGCAGTCAGCACAAACCTTTACACCTTCATAATATTCGTTTTTACAAATAGGACACCATGGCATAGTATTATTTTCCTTCTCCACTCAAATATTCATGTATACCCTGTGCAGCAGTTTTGCCGGCCCCCATTGCCAGAATAACGGTTGCCGCACCTGTTACAGCATCACCACCTGCATAAACTGCAAGTTTTGATGTAGCACCTGTTTCATCACTTGCCACAATACACTTTCTCCTATTGACTTCAAGACCTTTTGTGGTAGAAGAAATCAAAGGATTTGGAGAAGTTCCAAGTGACATAATAACCGTATCAACCTCAATCACAAACTCGGAACCGGGGATTTCCACAGGTCTTCTTCTTCCTGATTCATCCGGCTCACCAAGCTGCATTTTAATGCATTTAATTCCATTTACCCATCCGTTCTCATCCACCAGGATTTCCACCGGATTGGTAAGCAGATCAAAGATAATTCCTTCCTCTTTTGCATGATGCACTTCCTCTACTCTGGCAGGAAGCTCTTCTTCGGATCTTCTGTATACAATATGTACTTCCGAACCAAGTCTGAGAGCTGTTCTTGCAGCATCCATAGCAACATTACCACCGCCAACAACTGCTGTCTTTTTCCCGCGCATAATCGGGGTATTGGAGTTCTCATCAAAGGCTTTCATCAGGTTACTTCTGGTTAAGTATTCATTTGCTGAGAACACACCATTTGCCTGTTCTCCCGGAATGCCCATAAATTTTGGAAGACCGGCACCGGAACCGATAAATACTGCGTCAAAGCCTTCTTCCTCCAGCAGTTCATCTATAGTTACGGATTTTCCGATGACCACATCTGTCTCGATTTTTACTCCCAGAGATTTTACATTTTCAATTTCTTTTTTTACAACCTTCTCTTTTGGAAGACGGAACTCCGGAATACCATAAACCAGTACACCGCCAGCCTCGTGAAGGGCTTCAAAAATTGTTACATCATATCCAAGTTTAGCCAGGTCCCCGGCACAGGTAAGGCCTGCCGGGCCGGAGCCGATCACAGCAACTTTTTTACCCAGTTTTTCCTTTGCCCCTTCCGGCTTGATAC
>CAMFGH010000020.1 GCA_945949875.1 uncultured bacterium | reverse complement strand
TTGTCGGGCAACTCTGATATAATATCATGGGCTCCGACCTGTGTCAAGCATGTTTCAAAAGTTTTTTTATTTTTTCAAAAACCATTCACCGTTAAAAGACGGTGGAACTTTAATATAGCACAGAGATAACAGCTTGTCAATAATTATTCTAGCCTCAAATTATCTGAATTCTCTAAAATTTCATATATTATTAGAATCTCCAAAATCTGGTTGCGTTGAAATAAAAATCTCCTCGAAGTATAATTCATTATATACATCGCGAAAGGAAGAATTCTAATATGATGAAGGCAAAAAAAATATTTGTCCTTTTTTTCACGCTCTTTTTTATATATTGTTTAGCTGGATGCAGCGGTGATTCAAACAGCTCTTCCGGAAATGATCCAATTATAAAAAAATCTGAACCTAATCCAATCACAGAACAAACCCTTAACGATACTTCAGATCAGAAGAACGTAGAAGAAGACAATACAGTTGCTGAACAAGAAATCATGCCTTCCAAAGAAGAAGTGCTTGCCATGCGTTCTCTCGTTTTGGCCGGAATGAGTCAGGATGAAATCGATCGTCTTACAGAAAATATCAAAGTCGCAAATCAGCAAATGGAACATGCATACTTATATGATAATTTATTCAGCAAACTGGAAGATAAAAATCATTTATACTGGAACTATTTTGATCAAAAAGGAGATATTCAAATCGGATGGGCATATGATGGAACCATTTCCGACATCCAAGAAATCTGTAAAAAAGAAAATATAACAAGTGATGCGTTTTATGAAAAGTATGGCACCCCTGTTATGGTATATAACAGATTTGATGGGAACAGTTTTATAGAATTATTACTTGATATGAAAAACTCTGTTCATAATGAAGATTTACAAAGTGATATCCAATATATGATCGATGAAACAAAGCTGGCTGTCGAAACACACGATATGGAACACGCAAATAATATCTATAAGTCTTTACATGATATGGATTATTTCCTGCTTCGATACGGGCTAGAGGATGTAGGAAAATACACACACGATGTTTCTGTCGTTGCAACATATTATGGGGTATTAAGTGTATACGCAAAAACAGAATAAAAAAATGAAATATAAGAATTTTCAAAAAATAAAGTGAGAACTACTTGAAAACAAGTATTCTCACTTTTCTCTTGGCAGAGTATCTAACGGAGAAAGAGGGATTTGAACCCTCGCGCCGGTCACCCGACCTACACCCTTAGCAGGGGCGCCTCTTCGGCCACTTGAGTATTTCTCCACATTCCGAATAACGTCTCTACCAATATGCACTTTCATTCTCTAAAGAACGCAAAAGTAATTTTAACAAAGGTCCCTTTGTTTGTCAACGTCTAAATAAAAGATTTAAAATTTCACGTCAAATAGAAAATTTAAGATTGCAATTTCTTCTTAAATCTGCCTGTATGCTTCTATGGCTGTTTCATACAGATTATTCCCTTTCGAGTCTATTACTACCACCACCGGGAAATTTTTTACTTCTAATTTTCGTATTGCCTCTGTTCCCAGATCATCATATGCAATCACTTCCGAATGAGTTATGGATTTTGACAATAACGCACCTGCTCCACCAATTGCAGCAAAGTATACTGCTTTATTTCTGACAATTGCATCGATGACTTCCTTCGACCGTTTCCCCTTGCCAATCATTGCTTTTTGTCCCAGATCAAGTAGCGTTGGCGCATACTTATCCATACGGGAGGCTGTAGTTGGGCCTGCAGACCCTATCGGTCTTCCTTCTCTTGCAGGTGATGGTCCCATATAATATATGGTACTGTTTTTGATCTCCAGCGGAAGCTTTTCACCTTTTTCCAAGGTTTCCATCATTCTTTTATGTGCTGCATCCCTTGCCACATAAATGGTTCCGCTGATATAAACATAATCGCCTGCATTTAATCCACTGCTTATTTCTTCCGTGATAGGGGCTGTAATATATTTTTCCATTCTGATTATGACGTCCTTTTTCAAAAGATTTACAATACTCTCACCGCATGCCGGTTTACATGACAGCAAATATTAACCGCTACAGGCAATCCCGCAATATGGGTCGGGTAGGTGTTAATATTTACAGCCAGTGCTGTGGTCGTTCCTCCCAATCCTCCGGGTCCGATACCGGTTTTGTTTATCTTTTCAAGCAGTTCTTTTTCCATATCTGCCACATAGTCAATTTCCGAGTGTTCACCTATTTCTCTTGTTAAAGCCTTTTTGGCCAGCAGCGCACACTTTTCAAAGGTGCCTCCGATTCCCACACCGACCACCATGGGAGGACACGCATTTGGTCCTGCTTCCTGAACGGCTGTCAATATAGCATTCTTTACACCTTCTATACCGTCTGCCGGTTTCAGCATAAAGACTCTGCTCATGTTTTCACTGCCAAATCCTTTCGGTGCAACGGTAATTTTAACCTTATCACCGGGAACAATGGAATAGTGTACAACTGCAGGTGTATTATCTTTTGTATTTTCCCGTATAAGCGGGTCTGCAACAACGGATTTTCTCAAAAAGCCTTCCCTATATCCACGTCTGACTCCTTCGTTGATTGCTTCCTCCAGGCTGCCGCCCTGGAAATGCACATCCTGTCCTGCTTCTACAAATACTACAGTCATACCAGTATCCTGACAGATTGGAATCATATCTTCACCGGCAATTTTCATATTTTCACAGAGCTGTCCCAAAACCTGTTTGCCAATTGGAGATTTTTCCCTTTGCACAGCAGAATGAATTGCTTTTTCCATATCCGGAGAAAGAAAATGGTTTGCTTCAATGCACATTTCCTTAATCTGCTCTGCTATTTCCGATACTTCTAATATTCTCATCAATATTATCCTATTCTTCCTTTAAGATGGTTTCTTTAACTGCTTCCAGTTCCTCATCTGACATCTGGCCCGGTATCCATCCTATTGCCTGACCGTCATTTTCATATCTTGGAATCAAATGCATATGAAAATGGAACACTGTCTGGCCCGCACTCTCTCCATTATTCTGCATCAGGTTAAATCCATCACATTTTAAATTATTTTTCATCTTTGTTGCCAGTCTTTTTGCGATAACGATCACTTTCTTCGCATCCTCTTCCGGCAGTTCAAAAAGATTTGCATAATGATTTTTCGGCAAAATGAGCGCATGTCCCTTTGTTGCTGGACCTAAATCCAAAATTGCTCTGAATTCATCATCTTCATAAATTGTTTTTGCCGGAATTTCTCCGTTTGCGATTTTACAGAAAATACATGCATCGTTTTTCATATGTTCCACCATCCTTTTTATTGCTCTTCTCTGAAAACAAATATTTGATCCAACTGTCTCAACAGTTTAAACTCGCCCTTCATTTTCATCATTCCACTCATAAAGGCTCTCTGAAATGACATTCTTCCATAGATGATATCATCCATGGTTTCCTTAGTCATTTGTATCTCTACATCTGCTTTTTCAGCAGAATCAAAACTGCAGATCAGGTCTTTCTGATTCACTTCGATGAAAAGCGCCTGTTTTTCGCCATTCATTCCGATTTTGTATGTGCCATGGAATCCGGGGATTGGATTAAAATGACTTTCCAGCTCCCGAAGAAATTCTGTCTGGTTATCTTCTTCTTCAATCTCCATACGCTCTCTGAATATACTGGTTAATTCTTTTATGTCTTCTTTTGTCTTCTGCACATAGCTGTCATCCGAAGCATAATAAGATAATTGTTCTGATTCCTGTGGGGTCAGATCAATATTTTTGGTAATGGAAACCTTTCGTTTAACCGCCTGATTGCTGGCCGGTAAACTGGGCAGTTTCTTATTGATCGTTCTGTACATATTCTCTGCTTTTGTTTCAATTAGTTTATTATAGCCCTCATCATTTTCCAAAACAGAGATATCTTCAATATATCCGCATATGCCGCTGCAGGGCAGGCCTCCTAATATTTCCCAGGCTGTTGCCAGATCCAGCTTTCCTTCCCGCTCTCCATAGGTCGTTGACATGACAATAGGACACATATAAATCTGGGAAATTTTTTCTTTGTTTCCATATAGCCAGCATGCGTCCAGAAACTGATGCATATAGCCACCGATCCCATGCCATTCAACGGTAGATGCAAGAATAATACCATCTACATCCTTCAAAGACTGGGGCAATGTGGTAATACTGTTTTTCAGATCACAAAGCTGATATCTTTCTACTGTAACATGAAGTTCTTTAAATACCTCTTCCATTTTATTTATGACATATAGTGTTGGATCATCGATCAATCCTCGTCCGCCATAATAAATGTTAATTTTCATAGGTACCCCTTTCCTGATGCCGCTTCCATCTCACAAACCCACTCATTAGGACAAAACCACTTAGTATCCCACCAATATGGGCAGCATTGTTGATGCTGGGTGTGGTAAATCCAAGATACAACATGTAAATTATCATAAACACAACTCTTCCTGTTGTTATTCCCGCATAACTTCCACGGGAAAAAATAGTGAGAAAAAGAAGCGCTCCTACGATTCCAAATACTGCACCGCTGGCGCCTACCGATATACTATCTGTGTGTTTTATCCAATCACACGCAACAGATAAAACCGATCCGCCCAGTCCGCTTACAACATATAAAACGATAAAAAATAAATGTCCGCAGACTCTTTCCATAATATCACCTGCCAGATAAAGCATAATCATGTTGCCTGCGACATGCATAAGGTCTGCATGCAGAAACATGGATGTAATCAGGCGATACCAGCTGCCTGTATCTGTCATCATGGAAGATACAAGAGCACCTATATTATATAACAAATCTCCTGTGAATGCACATACAATATAGAAGAATACATTTATCACAATCAGCCCATATGTTATGATCGGAATATTTCGATGATTCATGGTATTTTTCTTCCTGTCCTTTTTCAGAATATCATAACGTCAACCTGCTGTATAAATCAAGCAGAACATGAGCCACATCGGTAATTGAATAACCGGGAATTCCGGCTTGCCATTTTAACGATATATGTAAATCAGTTGTCCTATTCCTATTTCGTCCTCGCTTTCCAGGAGAACTCTTTGATTTGGTTTAAGCCGAAGTCCATTATGATAAGTTCCGTTCGTCGAATTCAGATCCTGCATCCAGCATGCCCCATCTTCTTCAAAAAACCTCACATGCATACGGCTTACTGATTTATCAGATACACAATGATCTGCCATCGACTCATCCTTTCCAACGATACATGGTAAAACAGATAATTCTATGTTGGGAGAATGTTTCTTCCCTATACTGTACAATTTGTTTTCCCGTTCTGATGCAACATCAAAAAAAACCGTTTTTGTATCTTTTGCCTCCTCAGGATTCTTTTCCCCATAAAAAGATACAGCTTTATTGGTTTTATTCTTCTCTGCAATATATTTCATTTCAGGCTCCCTGATTGCCCCATATTCCCTGCTTAGGTCGTAGTCTATATCCTCTCTAAACTCATCGCCTGTTTTTTCCTCGTACTCTTTCCCTAACCTCTTTTTCTCCAAAAAATGTGCCACAACACCAGACAAAAACGACGTTTTCTTTTTTCTCATTTCATTTTTCGTCTTCTTATCTGTTTTTCTACTGTGTTCTGTTGCATAGGATTCTATTTCAAAGGGATCTTCCTCAAAGACCGCTTCTTTATATTTATTTTTGCCGTTATCTCCAGTTTTATCTTCTTCTACATTAGCATCTTCTTCATCCCAAACCAGCTTTTCGTTTTCAATCAGATTCGGTTCCACGTCAGTAAAACATTTTTCTTCATCGATGTATTTTTCAAAATTCCATTTATCTTCATAAATATCTTCACAAAACTGATATACAAAATCTGAAAACTTCTCATCCATATAATCGATTTTAGAAACCAGAAAATCCGCCAGTTCGGTCATATTCATTTTCTCCTCCGAAGATGGAATATATAAAAATTCAAATTTATGTTCTTCCATATTCCAGAAAATCATTTCCGGAGAAAGTGCAATACCACAGCAGGAAAGAAAATACTCATCTGCACTCTGTATCAGCTGATAAATACTATGTAGCAAATCAAAAAAGGTCTTTTTATCTATTGTCTTTTGAATGAAGTAATTTATTATACTTTGTTTTCCGGAAATACAATAGAACAGTTTTGATACTCCATCCATATGACGAATCTCCGGACGGAGCAGTCCGGGAATTTCATTTTCCATCAGCATCCGCAGAGAAAAATCTTCTTCATCTTCACAACTCACAGTCAAATAATTATGTCGATAATCATTTACATATTCTATCAATACCATGCTCCACCTTTCTGCAATTTCTGATAAATCCTATCGGATCATACCGCTCTACTTCATAAGCTCCATGTAGAGCGAATGTACTAATTTCCATAAACACCTGTGAACCATCCAATATGGTTTTCACAGAGCCATTCCACTCAAAGGATATGCTATCTTTCGATACCGCTATTTTTTCCTGTACATTCCACAAATTTAAATATTTATTTTCTGCAAAAGTATTTACAGCCAGTTCGTGATTCAATTCTTCATTTGACAATTCTTTTTCGTTTGAACCCCGAAGCATTGCAGTAAAAATATCCTGTTCCGTAAGGCACTTATCGTATTCCCAAAAGCCCATATACAGAATGAACAACAGACAGAACAATATAATCGGCATGAGACATGTGGCTTCCAGTGTCAGATATCCCCCCACTGCATTTCTTTTTCCATGGACTCCTGAAGCCCCTTCTTTTCCATCGGATTCTAAAATTCCTTCTTTTTCATAGGCTCTTAAATACTCTTCTTTTCTCTTATCCTCTTCCATTTTTCTTTCTGCCTTTACTATGTAATAATCACAGTGCTTATTCTTATACATTTCCGTATATGCCATACAGAATATTGCCGGCAATTCCCAATGCCATAAATGGGACAAAAGGCATTTTCTCTTTTTTATCAATTTTTCCTGCAAGCATCAGACATCCTCCCAGAAATGCCAGAAGGAGCAATGCAGAAATGATGCTTACCATTAAAAAACGAACATCCCATACCATCCCCATCATAAATACAAATATGCCATCTCCGATGCCAATCTGTTCCTTCCAAATTACTCCTACGAACAGCAGAAAAGCCCCCAGGGCCAAATCCTGTACCCATTCATAGGGTTCTGATTTTCCCCAGGATATGCCATATAATAAAAAGAATGGAAGAAATACCAGGATCATCCACCAATAGATTCTTTTCTCTTTTATGTCGGTAATGGTGCAAAGAAGTATAAAAACAAATATTATCCCCTTGAACATTTGCTGCATGCAGTGCGTCCTCCTGTTTCTGATCTCTTAATTTCATATATGGTTCTCTTTAATCCCGAACAGGCTGTTGAACAATGATAGCTGGTTCCATAATCTGTCACATAATATAGTGCTGCCCCTTGCTCTGTGGCACAAAGAGAACATGGATAATATTTTCCGCCGCTTTCATTTCTCTGTTCGTCCATATCTGCAGCTGCCACAAGATGTATGCTTGGATTTAAGTAACTGCATCCTCTGTTTTCATGGTAGGAAGTCCCTGTTTTTGTCACAAAAACATATTCTTCCTCTTTCTCACTCTCTGTGTTTTCTGTGATTGGACGCAAAGAATATCCGGTAAATGCATGTCCGTAAAACTGAGCAGTTACACGATTGTTTGAATTCGTATACGCGGAAAACAATGGATGGATACTATAAGTGCAACGATAGCAGATTATATCGCTTTGATTTGAGATATCCAGCAACAGCCCTTTATCCTGAAAAAGAATCAATTGTCTCCACATTTTATATTGATCTAAGTTATCGATGATTTTCCTCCGCACCTGAATCCAGGAAATGGTACTGGAACCTTTGGAAAATATTTCAGACCAGTCCAGCTCTTCTTCCACTTCGCTCAGCCGATTTTCAAGGTACGCATATTGCATTGCCATCCGTCCCTTCTGCCACAGGGAGTACATGATATTACTATGTATCCGGTATTGTTCCATTGCGGAAAACAAGTTCATAAATAGAATTAAAAAAACCGGCAAAACAACTGCCGCTTCTAAAGTCATCGATCCCTCTGTTCTTTTCTTTTTTTGCATGTTTTTCCTGTTTCCATCTCTCTTTTCGCTATTTTAATCTCTTCTATAGAAAGGATAGGCAAAAACGGTCTTTAAAGATAAATACGAATTATGTTTTGAATTTATTTTGAATTTTTGGGAAATGAGTAATGCGTTTTATAACATTTATGAACAAATTAATGTGTATGTGCCCGGAGAGAATGAATTAATAAAAGACAAGTTTCTAATTTGTATAAATATTATTGATGTTTCTTCTTTTAAGTTTTCATATCTGAATAATCAAATATCTTTTTGTTTTGTATTTATCAGTAAAAACCGCTTTTGTCTATCCTTTCTATATGGTTTTTATACGTCTGGATATTTCAACATTAAAAGGAATACACTCGGTTTATGCTACATTCATATCCGCCGGTTCCATGAAAAGAACCAATAACACGAAACCCATTAATACATCCGTCCATTCTGAAATTTTCATTGTATCTGGTTTCCCTGATATCCATTTCCATAAGATCCGTCAAATATTCTAATTGTGTTTCTTCAGTTTGTGCCGCTAACAGTATAGTTAAGTATCCCCTGTAATTTAAGCCTCGGCTGGACTCACAGTTCCCAAATGCATCCTGAAATCCCATGGCCGCTGTCAGACTTGTATGCCAGTCTTCTCCCGTTTTGATCAGCGGAACGCTTCCTCCATCCAGAAGTATTTTTATATCCTGAATACTTTCCACATAGGCCCAGGCAAACAAAATAGAGGTTTCTATGATTGGCTGTAAGTAGGGTGCCAGAGAAACAGCCGCCACGGTAGATGCCAGCGCAGTAATCTCTGCCATTTTTGCCGCGTCTGAATATAAGTAGACTGCATTGGCAGCCTCCCGTATGGCCGAAAGCTCTGCTACTACCGTTTTGAGATTTTCCATATCGGAATCCTGCTTTGCGATCAGATATTCAATCTGATAACACAAATGGGAATTTTCCTTTTCATGTCCATAATACCCACATTTTTCAAATAAATATTGGTTGATCAGTGCACGTTCCTCAAAATAAGCTACCATATTATCCTGCTCCGAGTCTTCCAATAGCGTTCCGGTTCCCTGTATAATCGGGCTTCTATGTGTAAAGCAGCTGCTTTGTCCGGCTGTTTTACAGGAAATGGACGACGGATCCGCAACGACCCAGTTCAGGATTCCTGCATTTCTCTGTTGATTAACACCTGCCGCCGGGTCCACAATCGGAACTTCTTCGATTTCCTCTGTTATGGATACCTTTCCTGTTTCCGGATCCACTTTTTTATGCTTTTTCACCCTGGTAGGATTGGGCGCATTATCCAGATCGTTTTTATTTTTATCCCGCTGTTTCAAAATATCATTTTGATCAAATTCTGTTTTGCATGTGGTCTGGTAGCCCTGAAGAACTTCTTCCAGAAGGTCAAGAGATAATTCCTTCTTCATATATTCCACAATTTGCTGCCTGATAGGATCGCAGTCATTGTCCGTAGCTACCGAAACCTCTTCCATTCTTATTTCCTGTACCCCAATGTCCATGAAATCCGTACCTGTCAGATTTTTCGCTGCGTATTCTTTTATGTGATTTCCAACAGCTGCCACTCCCGGCGTGTTATAGCCGTAAGAGGAATCAATAAACAAAAGGTCATATTGACTCAGCAGCTCCTGATGATACTCTGCCAGTGCAGAATAGCAGGCTGTGTCCATTGCAATTTCTGCTTCTGTCAAAGTGGTATTCTTCTTTATTCCTTCCGATAAAATCATGATAAATGCTAAAAAGGAAGCTAATAAGAGCGACAGAAAAACAGTGAGATATCCATTAGATGACCTTAATGTCATTTTCCTTTGGCTTATAGAGCTATTCATAGAATTATTCATAAGTTCAAATATTTCTTTTCCGGCTTAATATTCTTCTGTTTCGTATAGGACTGTTTTTATACAACTGTTTGTATACGATTTCTTTATATACTATTACTTTGTGATACGATTTTCTCAAAAATGCTGTTTACAATAGACGTCATCTGCTTTTTAAAGATCATTACCAATCCTATCAGTACCACAATGATCAAAATTATTTCTATCGTTCCCATTCCATCTTCTTCCTGGTAAAACATTCTCAGATTTTTTCTTCTGAAAAATCCTCTTTTCAATAAACCTTCCATATTCCATAAAACAATTCTATTCCAGTCTTTCATATACTCTTATCCTCCCTGTCTTTTTAAGGTGTGTAACTATTCAGTTACTAAAATGTTAAAAATGCCGGCACCATGATCATGATCATCACCATGCACAACATCAGCATCATGGGAATCAACATTTTTGTCCCTGCCTCTTCCCCCCGCTTGCGGGCTTCGTTTTTGCGATCCTCAAACGCAATTCGGCTCTCTTCTTTCAAAATCTTTCCCAGGCTGGTAGTTCCTTTCCTCAGGTTTTGAACTAACAGCGTAGAAAATTTTAAATAAATCTGAAGCCGGCATCTTTTTCCAAAATGATCATATGCAGAAACCTCTGATATTCCGCTTTTCATTTCCTGGCAGGCAATTCCCATTTCTTCATAGAGATAATGCTTTTCTTTCTCATTCTTTTTGTTTTTCTCATAATCATTTACGATTTTCTCCCAGGACTGTCTGGCAGACATTCCTGCTCCCAGATATATGGATAGCTTGCTTACAAGTTCTGTATAATCCTGTTTCATTTGGATATCGCGCTTTTCCATTTTCTGATTTATATCCTGATCCTGCACAAAATAAAGCACAATGGAAACCAGAACGGTGAGGACTAAAAGATAGATCCAGTTACTGTCCTTTTTTTCTTTCCAAATAATCTCTGTATCATCCATTTTTGCAGGAAGCACCATCTCCGGATCATATCTGGTTTGATAATCCGCCTCATCCACTGCTGCCTGTAACCGTTCAAGAGTACGATCTTCATCTGCCTGATCCGGCGGAAAAATATGGATGTAAAAAAGGTGCTCTGCCCGAAATTCTTTATAGGTAAAGACGACATTGATTCCTGTCACCTGACCTTCCTCCGGTACTTCTTCATTCTTAACCGTGCCATCCGAATCTATCAGGCTATAATCCTGGCACTCCCATGCCGCCTGAAAAGGATACTCCGGAAAAGAGGTCATAAGATTTAAATCCGTCTTTACATGCTCTAAATCAAGATTGTCCCCTTTGATCTGGTCCTCCAGGTCTGTCAACAGGCTCGAAAGCTGCTCCTCCAGTTCATCCCTGGTATATTGTCGTTCTTCTACAGAAAGCACTATCTCCTGTTTTTCTTCTCCTATTTCGGCGACCATTGGGACTTCCTTGCTTTTTTCTCCGTAATCTGCCCGTCCAATACGATTTTCCTTTATTTCTCTATTGGCATATCCATCAGCAAGCACTAAGAGAGATAAAAAAATTCCTGCCATAAATACCAACAAACATTTTCTTATTTTCTGAATTACGTGCTGCCTTATTCTGTTTTGTGCATCTCCCGGATATAATGTCCCGATGTTCTGCTTTACTTTTGTGGGACACAAGAGACTGCTCTTTTTCTTCCAAATGCCGCTATCATATAGTTTCTCTGATACTTTATATAAAAAATCCTTTTCCATAATTTCTCCTCAATCTTCAGTAACTTTTTGACACTTTTCTATTTCTTTTCTTTCACCATTTCACATTACTTTTTCTAAAGGAGTGTTTTTAATATTTCTTTCATAAACATTTCATTCTAAAACAATTCTTCTAAACCATATCTTGTAAATCATCTTCTCTTAGACATTTCTATTTTGTATATCTCATATGTTCACATCTTTACAAATCATTTCAAACATTCTGCATGTTTAAACTACAGAGGAAGAAATTACAAAAAAGGATTTTTTTCAAATATTAATCTGCGTTAACCGTTGTCCCATCTGGTACGCGCATAAATATATCAAAAGGCAAACTGTCATAATCAGAATTCCTGTCACAGAATGATAGAGAACATCAAAATAACCCTTTGATATCGTTCCTATGTAAAGAGCAATTGCAAATGGTATCACATTCATAATATTTTGCTCTATCTGCTTTGCTGATATCATTACTTGTATCTGTTTATTCACTTCAATCTTATCTCCGATCATATCTGCTGTTTCATATATGATCTCTGTCAGATTTCCCCCGGTCTTTTTCGCAATGGAAAATACATCTGCAAATTCCTGGATCTCATCCAATCCCGACCGGACTGCAAACTGCTTCAAAAGCGTTTCTATATTGACGTGATTAGATATCCCCTGGACGATCATGTAAAGCTCTTTATAAATCGGAGATTCCGGTCCGTATAAGCTTCTCATTTCCAGCAGTGTTTCCCGAAAGGCATTTTCCACCGCATATCCCGCTTTCAGATTTGCCGCGATTCCAAGAATCGCATCTTTAAATTGATTACGCAGAAGGGCCCTTTGCTTTTCACGAAAGTTTTTCTCTCGTTTTAGCAGGAAAACGATACCGATAGGAATCAGAAAGGGGATGCTCCAAAAGGAACGATAAAAGAAATATGCAAAAAACAGGATTAATCCAATTGCCATCCCCACATTTTCTATTTTTTTCTTTCCGGAAAAAGCACTTTTCCTTCCCAGAACCTGTTCATAATAACGTAAGATCTGCCGCCAGCATTTTCGCATTGTTCTCCAGCGCCCCTTTCTGTTCCAGTTTTCCGGTCTGATAATCATATTCATAAAGTGTATTGAGCCTGATTTTCTGCTCGCAGTATTCACACACTTCTACGATTTCCAGCACTTTCCGGCTTTTATCCTTTAATCTCCCCAGATGAATAATAATATCCACCGCCGATGCGATTTGTTGTCGTATGGCCGCTACCGGCAGATCCATTCCCATCAGCACCATGGTTTCCAGTCTGGAAAGCATGTCTGCGGCACTATTGGAATGTCCTGTGCTTAAAGATCCATCATGTCCGGTATTCATCGCCTGAAGCAGATCCACTGCTTCCTGGCCTCTTATTTCCCCGACAATAATCCGATCCGGTCTCATACGAAGCGCCGAACGGATCAGGTCACGAATCGTAATCGCCTGGCAACCTTCCGCATTGGCATTCCGCGTTTCCAGCCGCACTAAATTATCAATTCCGATCAGCTGAAGCTCTGCACTGTCTTCTATGGTTATAACCCTCTCGTCTTTCGGAATATAATGTGACAGCGCATTCAGGAACGTAGTCTTTCCGGATCCGGTTCCTCCACTGATAAACATGTTGTATCCGGAAAGAACCAGCTTTTGCAAAAAGCCTGCCGTTTCTTTGTCCAGTGCGCCCAGCGAAATCAGTCGTTTCATATCCATGGGTTTTTCCGGGAATCTTCGTATGGTAACAATGGGGCCGTTTAAGGCAATGGGTTTTAATACCACATTGACTCTGGAGCCATTTTCCAGTCTGGCATCTACAATAGGAGATGCTTCATTTACTACCCGGTTACATCCTGATACAATCTGCTGAATAATATCATTTAACTTTTCTTCTGTTTCAAAAGAATTGTCCCATGCTGTCAGCTTTCCTTTTCTTTCAATGAAAATGTGATCCTTCCCGTTTATCATGATTTCTGTAACATCCGGGTCTTCCACCAGCTCCTGCAGGATATCCAGCTGTCGCATTCCATGAAATATCTCTTTTCGCAGCCGCTTTCTCTCCTCCAAAGACAGACCGGTCTCCAATGCGGTCTGATGAATTTTCTCATCAATGATCGATAACAGTTCTGCTTCATCCAGCTCTCTTGTAAAATCCAGCTCCTGAAATAGTTCCTGCCGGATCTTACTGCGGATTTCCTGATAATATTTTTTTCTATCTGCGATCATGCCATGCAAAAGCCATCCTCTCTTAATATCTTTCTCGCATACCCCGCGAGTTCCGATCTGCCCAACCTTTCCAGCTCCGTCGGCAGACACTTCATAATCGGAAAAGAACATTTTCCTGTTTTCTCCAGAACCGCCTTATACTCTCCCTTTTGCAGAAGAAGCTCATATTGAGCCAGCTTTGCTTTTGCCATCCGGTCCTCTTTGGTCAGTGTATAAATCCTGTCGCAATGTTCTAACAACTGAAACAGTCCCCGCACCTGCTCTGTCAGATCCAGAATCAGGATGTCGTATTCTCCTGCCTGGGCAATTTCCTGTAATATCAAAAACCAGGTCTGCGGTGCAATATTTAAGAAATCTTCAAAAGACTCTGCCGGTGGTACCATATCCAGCCCACTCAGGTTATGAACCACACTCTCCAGCCGATATGGCAGCTTTTCCTTATCACACTCGTAAAAGTATAAAAGATCTGTCAGATTCCCATTGAACTTTTTCCCCATAAGATTCTCCAATCCGGAAAAACACTCAAAGCTGAGATAAAGAGTTCTTTTCTCTTCTGCTAAAATCTGTCCGGCCGTTAAAGCAAAAGTGGTTTGCAGGCAACGATGTATGGGCGAATATATTCCTATCATCTGAAAGGGCTTCCTGCTGCTTTTCGGCAGGATTACTTTTCCGCTGTCAGCATATGCAGTCATAACTGCCTTGTACAAATTCGTCGCCGATTGATATTTTGTTATTCCAATTACATTTTCCATTGGCTCGTTTTTTGTTTCCTGCAGAACCACAATCTGATCTGCTTTCTGCTGCAGTTCTCTTTTGTATTCCTTTTCAGAAATGATCAGCAGTGCAATCTGATGATTACTGCAAAATTCATCCAGTGCATCACTTTTTGTAAAACCATATATTTCAAAAGGTAATTCCTTTTTTTGCTGAAACATGGTCATTAAGCTGTTCATATAGACCGGCTTACCATCACATATCGCCATAATTGGTTTTCCCATACAACCTCCTATCCTGTTATCCTTTGTCCCCTGGCTCCTGGCTCCCTGATACTCCCCACAGCAGAAGGCTTTTCCACCATATTACTGAATTACTGATAAACAGATAATCAGAGCAAGCAGTACTGCAAAGATATAGAATGAAAAATGAATTCCGGATACCGGAGATATTTTCAAGAACATGATCCGTATTGCATTTCTGGCCACACCAATACCCGCTGCCAGTACCATAGAGCTGATATAAATGAAAATGGAAATTTTGATCGGAAGAAACATTCCGATGAAAAGAAGGAGCTTACAATCGCCTGCTCCCAGACCGCCTATTTGATAAACAGGCCACAATAGAAAAAAGAAAAGAACAGATCTTACTATGATTTCCGGTATATACCACCAATCCTGTCTGTAGACTACAAGAAATATACTAAACAGAATTTCCACAAATCCACCTAATAACAAGAGACGGTTCGGGATTCTGCTTTCCCGTTTGTCAAAATAACAGGCAATTCCTGTAACCCCCAGAATCACACATAACACACCCCAGTCAAAGGTATCCCGTAAAACCATATTCTGTTTTAAGATATCAAAACAAATCTTTCACCCCTTTTCCCATATCATTTACGTAACTTCAATTTTTTCAATGGATTTTTAAAGGTTCTTCCAAAGAAATATATCCCGGAAGAATCAGATGGAAGGATTTCCGAACCGGAGAAAGAATTCTCAAATCATCAGAACAATCCTGCCAAAAAAGAGTTGTCCCCGCGACCGAATCTTTCAGAATCGAAAGGATGTCGCTTGAAGTAATTTGAATTATATGCACCCGTTCTTTTTTTGTCTATACCTTTTTTGAAAACTTTTTATTTTTGTGAAAAATCATATAAAATATAGAATTTCAATCACATAAAGCAGGAAAACCCCAGGAAATCCAAGGATTCCGGTTGTCAAAAAAGTGAGGGCATTACACTGTATAATAGAAAACAGCTGATTCATGCTTAAGAGCTGATTGATTCCATAGATGCAGATCGTCCCTAAAATTCCCCTGAGAAAGAAATTGCCCACTATTTTTGCATTCCATTTTAAGATCAGAATCAGCAAAACAATTATTAAAATGAAACCTATCATCCAAGCATTTTTTTCCATAAGCCGTCCTCCGTTATTTATATGTATTACAAAAACTTTCCAAATATTACCTGTATATCGAATAAACCTTTTTTCATCTGTCTATAATGTAATAGAAACCCTTTATTTATAGTTGAACCGGAGAATGATTTGTATGAAATTACTGTTCAGTCGCACTACATATGATACGAATGAAGGAGATTCCCTCACAAAAAATGTCACTGCGGAGCAACGTCTGATGGAAGACCTTAGAAAAACAAGAATAGAATTGGAAATAGCCTATTCCGGATTTGATAACGTGACCGACCCGGATCTAATCGATTGCTATATTTATAAAGTTAATGCGGTTTTGAAGCGATACAAATTTTTAACAGAAAAAGCGGCAGAACTGCATCTGCCGCCTGAAAAAATACCGTAATTTTCACTTTTCTTAAGCAAGAAATCCCCTGTTATCGCCTTGCTCCAGACTTTCTACCAAAGAAGTCCTTCCATAGGTAAGTCCGGCATATACCTGCTGGGTATTTACCATGACGCTATCCCATGAACCTGTTTTCTCCAACTGTATATAAGCATCTCTCAGCTGTTCCAACTGGCTTTGCACTTTCTCACATGCTTCCAGAGAAAAACCTGTGATGGCCTGCGCCAGTTTACGGTGCATCTGTATGTACAGTCTGTAAAGTACGGGAGCCGGCTCATATGATAGGTTGAGAGAAGACTGCAATTCCCGGATACAATCCTGTCCGTGGTGTATCGCAAGCACGAATTTCTCTCTGTCATCACTCTGTTTTGCTTCTGCTGCTTCCTCCAAATAAGCCAATGCGATCTCATACAATATGGTAATCATGGATATGGGATTTGCCTGAGTGATTCGAAGTGTAAATTCTTTTTTTAATTCATCAGTCATAAATCCCCTCCTACTGCAACAGCTGGAGTACCTGGGATGGACGTTCATTTGCCTGGGAAAGTACAGAAGTACTTGCCTGGGTCAAAATCTGATAAGTTGAATAAGAAGTATATTCTTCTGACATATCCACATCTGTGATACCGGAGAAGGCTTCTGTCATATTTTCCTCTGTGATATCCAGCATGGTAGATGTGGATTCCAAACGATTCTGATAAGCACCCAGCTTACTGCGAAAGGAAGATACCTTTGTAATGGCATCTGAAACAGCATCTATCATCTGCAATGCGTTATCGCTTGTAAGCACATCCTGCTGACGAATACCCAGCCCCTTGGTTCCAACATCAGGAATATTCAGATCAAGAACCTGTCCTTCATTTGCTCCAACCTGCAGTGTCATGGCACCAAGTCCTGTAACATCTACCTCAAATGCTGTCCCATTCCCAGTTGCATCCACATAATCTTTGGAAACATCAAAGCTAATCTCAAATCCTTTGCTTCCTGTCAATGTGATTCTGTTTTCAAGCACCTTTGAAATACTGACATTCTTTGCAATGTCACTTTCATTTGTATCTGATTTTACAGTTATCTGATCGATAGGCGTGGTAATATTACCCTCATCGTCAAAATTAAGACCATTGAAAGTAAACTCATAAATTCCTTTTTCTACCTGCTCCGAATAACTGCTTACTTTTACATTAATATTGTCTGTATAGCCTTTCAGGTCAAAAGAACCATTTAACAGCTTTTGTCCGTTAAATTCTGTGGTTTCGGAAACTCTCTGAATTTCATCCTTCAGCTGCTGCACTTCTTCATCTATTAATTTCCGATCAGAATCAGACCATGTTCCGTTGGAAGCCTTCACTGCCAGTTCATTGATTCTCTGCAGCATATCATGAATTTCGCCCAATGCTCCATCCGCTGTTTCTATGATATTGATCCCGTCTGAAGTATTATCACTGGCCTGCTTTAACCCTTCAAGCTGTGCTTTCATTCTTCTGGAAAGTGCATATCCGGAAGGATTATCTTTTGCACGGTTGATCTTCAGTCCGGTACTCAATCTCTCCGTAGATTTTGATACCGCACTGTCATTTTTGTTTAATGCATTTACAGCAACCATAGCAGTTGCATTATAGTTTATTCTCATAGGAGACTTCCTTCCTGTTACAAATCCGTTTGTAAGATATTTAAGTTCCGTCTTATGATCTATATATTTTTTCGGATACTTTGTATTAATATTTTAGTCATTTGGAAAAGTTCTCGTGAAGAAATATTTTTTTCTCCGGATACCGCAGTCTGTACAGTCTTTGCTTTTTCTCCCGGAAAGATTTCAATTTCAGCATCTGACAGCTGTGTCATACTTTCATTCTCCTTAAGATCCTGTCTGACTTTTTCCAGTAGCTCAGCCACATCCTGAGTCATGGAATCGCTATACAGTGCACCGCTTAAAGAGGCATCTTCCTTCTCTTCGAAAACTGCTTCCAGCCTTCCATATTTCTCGGTTTCCAAAGAAATCTCTGCCCTTGCGACATGTCCCTGATGGCGCACTGTGAGGTGAAGCATGGCAACTTCTTCTTCCAGCCGTATGGGCAGCTGGTAACAGGACTCTCTTGCCAAAGAAGTGTTCAACCGGACCTGTTTCCAGAGACTCTGCATTTCCCTGACATGGATTTGGGATGTCTGCGACTGTATCAGCTGTTCCTGTAAAGCCTGTCCGGCTTTTTCTGCAAAGAGTTCATATCCCTGCGCCAGACTTTCCTCATCTGTCATTGCTTCCATCAGCTCCTGCTCTGCATTACGGATTTCCCCGTCTTCACCAAGGTATTTTTTGTAATATTCTGTCGCCTCACCCAGGACTCCTGAAGCGGCTGCAATATTAGACAGGGTTACCGGCTGATGAAATTCCTGCAGAAAATCCATTTCCTGTGTACGGTTTCTGACTGCCTGAATCTGGTCCACAATGGATTTTCCAAGCCATTTACTGCTGACACCTCCAAACTCATCATCCACTCGATAATCCATTTCTCCACGTTTACCACTTCGCACAGCAGTGAGTAAATTTTCAAGGGTGGCCTCTGCCTCGTTTGCCATCAAAAATCCGGTAGCCTGGCCATCCGATTTTTCGACCTGGTGCATCAGTCTGTAGATTCCCAGATAACTTTCTCGTTCCTCAGGCGTAATGCCTCCTTTTTGATCCAGCTGATATAAGAAGCGGCTATAGCTTTCTGCCTGCTCAGAAAAACCAGATTCCTGTTTTTCAAAATAGATATTCAGCTCACGAATATTGGTATGAAGCGGGTCCAGACCATCCCGGATCAGCTGTAATACTCTGCCCGGTTTCATGCGTTCAAACAGAGCCTGCACTTCTGCATCGGCATCCAATGCTTTCTGCAGATTTTCTTCTGTGATTTCCAGACTGTTATAGCCCAGAATCCTTACTGCGCGACGGTTTTCTTCGGATGGGTCTTTTCCCATTCCGGTCAGAATTTCATCCACATTCCGAAATGCCTTTCGGATGGAATCTCCCAGATCCGCTCTGGGCATGGTCTGCATGGTTTCATAATCACGAAAGGCCTTGTCATATTCCAGCTGAATGACTTTTCCCTGCTCATGAAGCGCTTCCACCGTAAAGGGAATATCCCTTGTAACTACCTTCCCTATGGTATCTGCCGGCATCCAGGACAACTGGCGCAGCTTCTCAGAAACTTCTGCAGCTTCTGTGATACCCTGAGCCTGAAGCCTTTCTTCCATCTGTTTTAAGTCTTCAACCAGTTTCTCCAGGGGTACTGTATCAATCTGATAATCACTTCGAAGTAATTTCAGATTGGCCTCCACTGTCATACGCAGCCTGATTTCTTCCAGCTGTCTTTTAGCTGTAACTAACGCCAGTTCCTGATCAGTTCTTTCCGGATCCGGCACTTCCTGATTCATCACTTCCCGATCAGACACTTTCTGATGCAAAGCTTCCTGATTTAACGCTTCCCGGTCTGACACCTTCTGATCCGGTGTTTCCTGACCGGACACTTCCGGATCCCGTGCATCCTGATCTAACAGTTCCTGATTCTTTTTCAAATGACGGATATCCAGAGGTTCTTCTTTTTCAATGGTTGTTTCAACCGCTTCTTCTGAAATCTCATATACATCCTGTTGTATGCGGATTGCTTTTTCATATATGGTTTCTGTCTCTGTCAGATTTGCTTTTGCCGGATCCTTTCCATCGATCACCTGTTTTTGAACCATTTTTACCAATTCATTCTCCGGTATCTCTCTGGTAAAGGGATGGATCTGAAGATACAGATTTAACTTCTCAGCTGTCAAAGGAATATCATGCTGAACAAGAAATTCCGCACCGGCTCTGCTTTCCGCATTGACTTCAAAGCCGGATGAGGCAATGATCTGTTCCATCTGAACATACAGTGCTTCCTCCCACATTTCACGGTTTTCTCTTGGATAACTGCCCACCGAGTATCTGGCCTTGAAAATATTTTCCGGTGTTGGCTCCATGTCATTTTGAACCATGTATGCAACCGCATCTTCACTCAGGGGCTGACTCAAAGCTTCTGCATATCCTGAATTTCCCAGAATTTCTTCCAGTGTGGTCTGGTCCAGTGTATCTGTAAACCCACTTATATCAGCACCGCCTTTTGCCAGCGACACTTTTATCTGATCCAAAATAGTCACTACCGTTTCCACATCCAGATCAGTTACCTGATAACCTTCCTCCAGCATTTTCCCAAATTCTTCCGGAGAGGTATTATTTGACATGACTGTCATATACATCTGCTGTAAATCCGTATTCGTCATGCCTGCTTTTTCAGACAATTCTTCCAGTGTTATCAGCTCATCCTTCTCATAGGTTCCCTTTTGGGGCAAAGCATTATCTGCTTTTCCCAGTTGTACCGAAATACCGGATTTTCCCTTGGGTGACTTTGAGGCATACATTTGCTTATCTGTCTGCCCCACATAAGAGGTATTTGATTTTGCATAGGTTTCCTGAGATGCTTCAAAATATATCTTCATATTCTGCCTTTCACTTATCTTTCGCACCATAACGATAAAGAGTGGATAAAAATTATCCACTCTTTATTTCGACCATTTATTTACTTTTCTTTAGAACTGAAATACTGCGGCACCATATGGCGGCAGATCAAAGCATATCGAATAATCCTTAAAGTGACAAGGTACAGCTTCCGCCTGGATTTCTTTCGGAATCTCATTTCCGTTTCCACCAAACTGTTCATCGTCGCTATTCAGCAGTAATTTGTATTTTTTCTTTACCGGAACAGGAACTCTGTATTTTTCCCATCGCATAGGCGTCATGTTAACCACAAAAAGAAGACGTTTTTTATCTTTCTTGCTACGACGGACAAAGCTATAGGTACTTCTGTCCGCGTCATCTGCATTCATCCATTCAAATCCTTCCCAGTCATTATCGATTTCCCATAAGCAGGGGAATTTTCTATACAGATGAAGCAGTTCCCGAACATAGTTCTGCATACTCTTATTCAGATCCTCACCCAGCAGGAACCAGTCAAGCTCTCTTGCTTCACTCCATTCTCTTTCCTGGGCAAAATCCTGTCCCATAAATAACAGCTTCTTTCCGGAATGACCAAACATAAAGGTATAACCGTCTCTCAGGTTTGCGAATTTATCAACATGATAACCCGGCATTTTGTTCAGCATAGAGCATTTCAAATGCACTACTTCATCATGAGACAAGGGCAGAATATAATTTTCACTGTTATTATAGCTCATGGCAAAGGTCATGGCATAATGATTGCTCTTCCTGAAATACGGATCCAATTTCATATATTCACAGAAGTCATGCATCCAGCCCATATTCCACTTAAAGGAGAAGCCCAGACCGTCATCCTCCACATCACCGGTTACTTTCGGCCATGCGGTAGACTCCTCTGCAATGGTTAAAAATCCCGGATAGCTTCCATGGATAAGAGAATTCAGATGCTTAAAGAATTCGATTGCTTCCAGATTCTTATTTCCACCATAAATATTAGGTACCCACTGGCCATCCTGTTTTCCATAATCCAGATAAAGCATAGATGCCACAGCGTCTACACGAATACCATCAATATGAAATTCCCTTAACCAGAACAGTACATTGGCAATGAGGAAGTTCTTTACTTCTGTTTTCCCATAATTGAATATCTTGGTGCCCCAGTCCGGATGCTCTCCGAGCCTTGGGTCCGGATGCTCAAAAATACAGCTTCCATCAAATCTTCCAAGACCATGGGCATCCGTTGCAAAGTGTGCCGGTACCCAGTCCAGGATAACACCGATTCCGGCTTTATGAAGTTTGTTGATCAGATACATGAAATCCTTAGGTTCCCCATGTCTTGAGGTTGGAGCATAGTATCCTGTCACCTGATAACCCCAGGAGCCATCATAGGGATATTCTGCGATTCCCATGAGTTCCAGATGGGTGTAACCCATATCTTTTAAATAGTCAACAATCCTGTCCGCAAACTCTCTATAACTATAGAAACCATCTTCGGTTCCATCCGGATGCTTCATCCAGGAGCCGATATGACACTCGTAAATTGCCATCGGTTCCTTGTTCATATCCTTTTCACTGCGTTCTGCAAGCCATTTGTCATCTGACCATTTAAATCCGGAAAGATCTGTGGTTTTGGACGCATTACCCGGCCTCATTTCCGCATAATTGGCAAAAGGATCTGCTTTATAAAGCTTTTCTCCCGATGCGGAAATAACCAGGAATTTGTATAGCTGATTGATCTTGACACCCGGAATAAAAACACTCCAAATGCCGCCACTGCCCAGCTTTGTCATCGGATGGGAAGTTTCATTCCAGTTGTTAAACTCTCCGATCACATAAACCTTGCTTGCATTAGGTGCCCACACACCAAAGAAATATCCTTTCTTTCCATCTTCTTCAGAAGGATGTGCACCCAGTTTTTTATAAATATCATAATGTGTACCCTGTGCAAACAAATACTGATCGGCCTCTGAAATGAAAACCTTTGTTGGTTCTGCTTTTACACAACTTGTTCTTTTCTTTTTTTCTGCCATATAAGTAACCCCCATTACTTTCTCATTTTACACCAGAAAATCATTCTCACGTAAAATGATCATGTCCTCTTTATCATAACGCTTTCCTACCAGAATATCAAAGAAATGCTTTGGCGTTTTACGGTTTGCATGCCAGATTGCTTCTTTTACCAGTTCCTTTACATCTGTTACCGTTACAGCATGACTCATGGTCTGCATTTCCGCAATCCTGGTATGCAGGGCAAGAATACCCATTTCGTCAATACCGTATTCTCTCTCATACGCGTACTTTTTACCAAAGGCAACCAGCGCGTCATCGTTTAAGGCTTCGATATCAAAACGGGTGTTGAAGGGATCATGAAGCACTTCATTGACTTCCATCAACCCATTCATAGATGTTTTGGTATCCACAAGCAGAACCAGAATGCCTTTATTTTCACTCTGAAGCGCTTTTACCAGTGCCTCTGCGGTAGAGCAGTTCATTCCACCTGCCGCATCAATGATAAGCGCACCATTTTTCAGCTTGTCGATAATGTCTGCCGGATTCTTCTTATTCAATGCTGAGCCGGTAATCTTAGCCGCCTTTCCGGAGAAATTACCATCTGTTGCCTGAAGATTCTTAATCAGGTTCTTCGCAAAGCTTAAAGCACCGGCATCTTTATCTCCTGTAATAAGTACATTTCCGGTATAGGCTGCAAGGCTCATATTATCCAGCATGGAAAGCAGCTGATCCTTCGCTTTTTTTCCTTGAACAAAGGATCCAAATAGCTCCTTTTCTTCCGGGGAAAGACTTCTTTCATGAGGTGCAGAAACGGTGTTTTCCGGCTCCGGACTTTCAGAAGTTGCCGCATCCTTTGAGGACTCCATCTCTGCCTCTGAATCATTTCCAGACAGATCTGCTTCTGTTTCAGATTCTTCTATTTCAGCTTCTTCTGCTTCTGATGCTTTTTCCGCCACATCTCCTACAGTTTCTTCTATGTTTTCCTCTATTACTTCATCTTCTGCAGCTTCTTCGATGTCTTCCTCTACTGTCTCGTCTTCTTCCGGCTCATATCCATATTCATCTTCGGAGAATGATTCTTCAGCCTTCCTGCGTTCTGCTGCCTCAGCTGCAATAGAGGCATTCTGAAGCTGTTCCAGCAGCCCTTCCTTTGCCGCCTCATCAAACTCGGCAAATAGTTCGCCGGTTTGATCAAGTACCCTCTTTTTCACATCCTGCTTCAGCTGTTCTTCTTTCTTCTTCTTCCAGTCCTCCCACTCACGAAGAATATCCTGAATGTTCATCTGTCCGGTGATCTGTTTCTCCAGCTGTATACGTTCCGGTATCACCAGAGAAATCTGTCCATCTGATTCCTGGGACAGAATATGGTCAAAGCTGGACTTCTGCGTAGCAAAATCAGAAGGCTTCATACGATTATCCGGGTTATCCGGCTGATCCGGAATCTTGAAAATGCTATCCGGATTTGTCGGAACAATAACTTTCTTTACTCCGGTCTCTGTACTTTCTCTTTCATAGGTAGGGCCCTGGGGTTTCTTTTCTTCCTTCCCGCTTTCCTTCTGCTCTGCTTCTTTCTGTATTTCTTCTTCCCGGGCTTTCTCCCTCGGTCCATCTTCTTTTTGCGGTTCACTGTCCTCTTCCGCTTCTTCCTTTGGTGTAGAATCAGTTTCTCCGGAAGCAGGTGGCAGGATGATTTCCGTCATATCTGCATGTTTGCTCAGCTCTTTTGCTGCAACAGACATGTCCTGTGTATTTGGGTCATCAAAGAAAATCTCTTCCTGATCGGGAATCGGTGGCATTTCCTGGGTTTCTTCCAGCATGGGTGCCATCAGATGACGGAGAATAGGGTCTTCTGTTTCATCCAGTTCTGCGAGCTGAACATCCTGAGATTCCTCTTCACTCTCTTCTACATCCATATCATATTCTGCATCATAATCCGCCTGATCCTGTGATATGTAATCTTCTCCCGGTGCCTGCTCAGCGTTCTGCCAGATTGGCTGTTCCTCTTTTCCCATCAGTTCCGCCATGCTTTCTGCCAGAGCCTTCTGCAGATTTATGGTATTATATGGACTGTCATCCATGGTCTTTACCTGTATCTCTTCAACATCTGCTGCGGGGAACTGAATCGTCGGTGCAGTAGACGGATCCAAGTCTGTTACTTCTTTTGTTATGGCGGCATTCAGATTTGGAATCACTTTTGTGTGTCCGTTTTCTACTTCATTGGCAACTTCGCCATTGTACATCGCCTGCTGTTTTGGCGTAAGCGGTTCATGAAGCATTTTCAGTTCCATGGCTTTTCTGACAAATTTTCCTTCGCCAAACCACAGAATCATTTCATCACATTCTTCCACACATTTGGTGGCAAAGCCAATGCGGTGATACAGATATGCCAATTCATATGCCCATCTGTCTGTATATTCTTCTTCCTTTAACTTCTCCAACACCTTGATCTGCTCGTCCAGACTGACTTCCTGGGCAACATAAACTTTATAAAGCAGAATATATCTTCTGGTATCGGTTGGTGCAATCTTACAAAATTCTTTATAATATTCCCAGGCATTTACAATATCACCCAGCTTTAAACAAAGCTCAGTCAATGCGTACACGATCATTCTGCTGCCCGGTCTCTTTTCATAAGCAAGCAAAAGAAGAGCGCGGCTATCCTCATATCTGCGCACCATTTTATACACATCACTAATGGTGCAAAGCATACGAACGCTTTTCACTCTTCTCCAGTCAATTGTATCTGCTATCTCAGCAGCTTCTCTATAATTCTGTTCTTCTACTAATGCTGTAATCTCTTCTGATCTTACTTTATATTCAAACTTATCCAAAGTACTCACCTCTAAATCAGAGTATCCCCATTTTTCATATAAAAAAGTTTACCATAGTACTAGGCATAAGTCAAAGTGATATCCACTAAATATTGTGGTTTTATCGGTTTTCACACAATAAATTGGCAAGTATGGCAAATTGATCCAGCGTAAATGTTTCTCCCCTGACGGTTGCGCTTAACTGCATACGTTCCAATGCCTTTACAATCTGCTCCTTTGTCACAGGAAGGTTTCCGGCTCCGGTCAGTCCGTTTACCAAAGTTTTTCTTCTCTGATTAAAGGAGGCTCTGATCAGTGTAAACATGAAAGACGGATCCTCCACATCCACCGGCGGTTTCTCATATCTGGTCAGTTTGATCACCGCACTGCCTACTGTAGGACGGGGAATAAAACAGTTGGGAGGCACATTGGCAATGATCTCCGGCTTTGCATAATACTGTACTGCCAGGGACAGGGCACCGTAATCCTTGGTTCCCGGGCCCACCTGCATCCGGTCTGCCACTTCTTTTTGTACCATGATCGTGATACTTTCCAGAGGCGTCCCGCTTTCAAATAGTCCCATGATAATCGGCGTGGTGATATAATAAGGCAGATTTGCCACAACCTTTATAGGGCGTCCGCCATTGTATTCTTTCGCGAGACCTTCTATATCCACCTTCAGAATATCATCGTTTATCACCGTTACGTTATCGTATTCGCCCAGTGTTTCTTTTAAAATCGGGATCAGGTTTTTATCAATCTCCACCGCCACCACTTTTCCGGCTCTCTCTGCCAGATATTGGGTCATGGTTCCGATACCGGGTCCGATTTCCAACACCATATCCTGATCGGTAATATGGGCTGCATCAATGATCCGTTCCAGAACTGTTGTATCAATCAAAAAGTTCTGCCCATATTTCTTTTGAAAATTAAATTGATATTTCTGCAAAATCTGAATCGTATTCTGCGGGATTCCCAATGTTGCCATACTTTGATTCCTTCCACCTGTCTGCTTTCTTATAGGATAATAAAAACTCAACTCATGATTCCTACGGAGATGCTACCTTTTATGGATTCATAAACAAAGAAAGCCCATTCTCTCTGGTAATTGTAATAACTTCCTCCGGGGTAAGCCCCTTGATCTCCGCCAGAGCATCCACCACATAAGGTAAATACAGGGAACAATTTCGCTTTCCTCGATAGGGCTCCGGTGCAAGATAAGGACTGTCTGTTTCAATCAGCAGCCGGTCCATGGGAATATATTCTACTGCTTCCCTCAATTTTTTCGCATTTTTGAAAGTCAGTACGCCGCCGATTCCAAAGTAATATCCCATATTGAGGAAATCTCTTGCCAGTTCCTTTGTATAGGAATAGCAGTGGATCACTCCGCCTTTCTCTACCGGCGCCTCACCCTTCATGATATCCAGAGTATCTTTGGCTGCATCCCGGGAATGGATAATAACCGGCAACTGTACCTCATTAGCCAATTGAAGCTGTCTTACAAACCATTTCTGCTGTATAGGCTTGTTAGTATCCGGATAATGATAATCCAGTCCGATTTCACCCACTGCTACCACTTTATCTTTTTTACACTGGTCCTTTAACCAGGTAAAATTCTCTTCATTTAATTCACCAGTATCGCTTGGATGAACACCTGCTGCCGCATAAATAAAGTCATAATCTGCAGCCAGCGAAATCGCCCGGGCTGTTGACGCAAGGGATGCTCCCACATTGATCACATATTCGATCCCCTGTTGTTGCAGGGACCCAAGCAGACTTTCTCTATCTTCATCAAATGCATCATCGTCATAATGTGCATGGCTTTCAAATATCATATCGTACCTCTTTACCGGGTTCACTTTTTTATAAAAAATGCTTGCAAACTCCCACACATTATACTATAATCATTCTTGCGTTGTAAATATCTGCACCATTAGCTCAGTTGGTAGAGCAGTAGACTCTTAATCTATTTGTCCAGGGTTCGAGTCCCTGATGGTGCATTTGAACACTGTTTTGCGACATAAGTCGTGGGGCGGTGTTTTTTTCTATCATTTATTTTCCAAGAGGAAAACCCGTATGGAATATGAAAAAACCGGTTATTTACATGACAATTTCAAAATGTTTCATCTGACAGACCAGGAAGAAAAGACCTATGATTTTCATTATCATGATTTTATGAAAATTATGTTATTTATTTCCGGGGATGTTTCTTATTGCGTGGAAGGATATACCTATCATCTGCAGCCATATGATGTAGTTCTTGTAAATGCCGGCGAAATTCACAGACCTGTTGTGCATTCTGCCCTTCCATATGAAAGAATCATCATCTATATGTCCTCTGATTTTATTTCCTCTTATAAAAATGATTCTTATGATTTAGCTTATTGTTTCCAAAAAGCCAGAGAAGAACAGACCCATGTACTTCGTATGACTACGGATCAAAAAAACCGCCTTTATCAGGCGGCAAAAGAACTGGAACGTTCCTTTTCAGATACAGGTTTTGCTTCGGAGCTGCATAATCAGATTCTTTTTCTGGAATTCCTGATTCAATTAAACAGGTCGTCCATAAAAAACGATATTTCTTTTTTAGATACCGATTCCTCAAACCAGAAAATACAGGACATTCTGCATTATATAAATGAAAATCTGGACAGCAATCTGTCTGTTGACACTCTGGCCAGTCATTTTTATCTCAGCAAGTATTATCTGATGCATTCTTTTAAAAAGGAAACCGGATATACGATCGGCAACTATATTACAACCAAAAGATTATTTCTGGCCCGCGAACTGATCCAAAACGGTTCTTCCATTGCGCAGGCCTGTTATGCCTGCGGATTCCAGCATTATTCTACCTTTTCCCGGGCATATAAGAAAATGTTCCAGAGCATGCCTAAGGAACTGAAAGACAATGGGTGAGATTGAAAAACATAAGCCGACATTTCAAAACGTTAGCTGCGTTTGAAATGCCGGCTTTTATTGTGATTTTACAGGATTGTTTTAATCCATCCTTCCGGAGCTTCGATTCTGCCCATCTGAATACCGGTTAAAGTATCATAAAGTTTCTTTGTATAAGGTCCCATTTCTTCCATGCCGCTTGGCAGGCAGATTTCTGTACCATGATCCACGATCTTTCCAACCGGGGAGATGACTGCTGCTGTACCGCAAAGACCTGCTTCTGCAAAGTCTTTTACTTCGGAAAGCAGTACTTCTCTTTCTTCCACTTTCATATTCAGATAATGCTCTGCAACATACATCAGAGAACGTCTCGTGATAGATGGAAGGATACTGCCGGATTTCGGAGTAACCAGTGTGCCATCTTTTGTGATAAAGATAAAGTTTGCTCCACCTGTTTCTTCCACTTTTGTTCTTGTTCTTGCATCCAGATACATGTTTTCAGCATAACCTTCTTCATGTGCTGTTACAATAGCATGTAAACTCATAGCATAGTTCAGACCCGCTTTGATATGGCCTGTACCATTCGGTGCTGCACGGTCAAAATCACTTACTTTAATAGTAAGAGGCTTTGCACCGCCCTTGAAGTATGGTCCAACCGGTGTGGTAAAGATACGGAACATGTATTCATCAGCCGGTTTTACACCGATAACCGGATTGGTTCCCATCATGTATGGACGAATATATAAAGTAGCACCGGAACCAAATGGTGGTACGTATGCTGCATTTGCTTTTACGGTTTCTACTACAGCTTCTACGAATTTATCTTCCGGGAAAGCCGGCATTTCCAGTCTTCTGGCAGAATCAGCCATTCTGCTGGCATTTAAGTCAGGACGGAAGCAGACAATATGTCCATCTTCTGTAGTATAGGCTTTTAAGCCTTCAAAAACGGTCTGTGCATACTGAAATACACCGGCACATTCATTTAATACAACATTTGGGTTATCTGTGATTGTTCCATCATCCCATGCACCATCTTTGTAAGTAGATACATATCTTGCATCTGTTGTGATGTAACCAAATCCAAGATTTGCCCAGTCTAACTGTTTCTTTTCCATCTTGCATTCCTCCTCGATTGCTTTCATAGCAATATAATCATTATCCATTATCTTAGTATACCATCGTGCATTTGTCCAGAGACGAGTGAAATTTTTTCAACTGGCCCTAAAGTCATTTTCTACTTTCAGTTTACAACAGGGAAAGAACTGTCTCATATCCTCCGGTATGGGTGCAGTAAAAGTCAGGGGCTTTCCTGTTATCGGATGAATAAAATCAAGTCTGTAAGAGTGAAGCGCCTGTCTGGACATCAGATGATTTTCCGGATAGTATAAAAAATCTCCGATCAGCGGATGCCCTATGGCTTTCATATGCACTCTGATCTGATGGGTTCTCCCGGTTTCCAGCTTCAGGGAAATAAACGCCAGCCCTTTTTCCATCTCCGGTCCCGGCTCTTTCCGGTCTATCACTTTATAGTGGGTGACTGCCTTTTCCCCATGTTCCGGATCCACCATACGCTCTATGGCAGAGTCCGGTTTCCTGCCAAGGGGCAGATCTATGATCCCTTCCTCCGGTATATCACATCCTTCCACAATCGCCAGATACTCCCGGTGGATCTCTCGGGCAGACATGGCATCATACAGCACACTGCAGCTCAGCATATGTTTCGCCAGTATGGTCAGCCCTGTGGTATCCTTATCCAGCCGGTTCACGCAGCGGTACACAAAAGGTTTTCCCTGGCTGGCATAATAATATGCTGCCGCATTGCCCAGGGTATTCTCATAATTCTTCATAGAAGGATGGATCGGCATACCGGCCGGCTTATTCACTACCGTAATATCTTCATCTTCATAGATAATTGGAAAAGGCAGCTTAACCGGTGGAATCTTTTCCGATACTTCCTCTTCCTGAATGTGAATCTCCAGAAGATCTCCCGGCCTTAAACGATAATTCAGATATTCCCATCTTCCGTTTATCATGACACTGTGATCCATCTTCTTCAGCGCAGTCAGGTTTTGATTGGAAAAGCCCTTCTGATGAAGCAGTTCGGAGATTTTATGCCCATAAAGAGATTCCGGGATTTCATATATCAAGTCTCTGTTCATGTCCTAGTCCTCATCAGATCCCCTTCGGTGCATATTGATAAAAATTCAGATCCAGCATTTTCCCGAATTTCTGTCCCACATTTCGGAACTGTCCACAATATACAAATCCCAGTTCTTCATGTAAATGAATACTTCCGGCATTTTCGCCGGTAATCAAAGATACCACTTCGCAGATCTCCGGATGCTCCTCTGCAAATCCAAGGGCCCTCTGCATCAACGCTTTTCCGATTCCCTTTCCACGCCAGGCTTCTCCGATATAAACCGAAATCTCCACGGTTCCATCAAAGGCCTTTCTGTCACGGTATCTTGATAGCGAAGAATATCCTTTTATCATGCCATCCTCTTCCCATACAAAAATCACATATTTTTCTGTATGCTCGTTAAACCATTTCTTCCGATCCTCTAAATCCTTTACTTCCATGTCAAAAGTTGCTACGGTATGAAGAATGGCTTCGTTATAGATTTTCATAAGGGCCGGAATATCTTCTTTTTCTGCTTTTCTGATCTTGTCCGGCTCTATGTCTTCTTTTTCTGCTTTTCTGATCTTATCCGGCTCTATGTATTTTCTTACATCCTCTGTTCTACACATTATTTCTCTGCTCCCACGAACTGGTATTTTTCTAAAATAAGCTTCCGAAGCTGATCTGCTGCCGGAGACAATCCGGGTTTTTCCGGCATTGCCAGGCCGATAAGGCGCATGCTGGCCTCTTCAATTTCCAAAACTTCCAGGGAGCCTCCCAGGCTTCTGCTGGTAAGCTCCGGCATAATACTGATACCAAATCCACTGGCCACCATGGCGGCAATAGCCTGATCATCTATGACATGACAGCTTCGGTGGATATCCAGTTTTTTATCGCTTAAAAATTTCTGAATATCTGCATCACAGGACTCTCTCTGAATCACAAAAGGATGCTGCTGCATTTCTTCCAATGTAATATACCCCTTCTTTTTTGTCTGAAAACCTTCCGGCGCAATACAAACCAGGCGGTCTTCATATAATGGAGTAATGGAATAGGTGGTATTACAGGACGCAGACAAAAAGCCCAGCTCTATTACTCCTGTATTAAGCCAGCCAATCACATCATCGTAGGTTCCTTCAAAGACTTCCACCGCGATGGCCGGATATCTTTTTCTGAATTCACTAAGCAGTTCCGGTAGCCACTCAATACATACACTGTTAAATGCACCGATTCTTACGGTTCCCTGATCCAGACCATTTAATTTATCAATGAACTGATTCAGACTCTCTTCACTGTTCAGCAGCGATACG
Organism: uncultured bacterium; assembly: GCA_945949875.1. Classification (GTDB taxonomy): domain Bacteria; phylum Bacillota; class Clostridia; order Lachnospirales; family Lachnospiraceae; genus 1XD8-76. Next base: position 3,135 of record CAMFGH010000020.1, on the reverse strand, counting down.
ATATACGGAAAAAGCTGCTCCCCATAACTGGTCAGACTGACTCCGTTTTTATTTCGATTAAATATTTGAAATCCCACTTCTTTTTCCGCGGTTTTTACCGCATGGCTGACTGCGGAAGGTGTTAAATTCAGAAGAGCTGCCGCTTTTAAAAAGCTGGCCTGCTCTGCTACCATATATATAATTTTACATGATAATAACGTCATATTTCCCTTTCCCCCCTTGGACATTCTTCCCTTTTGGGATTTGACTTATCATACCCATAATACATGAACATGTTTCAATTAACAAGTGAATATAATGAATTTTACTTATTTCATAAAATCATATAAAATATAATCAGAATAGTAATAGAGTAACAAAACTATTTCCCTCTATAATGCATATGGTAGCACTCCTCTAAAAGCTACCAAAAGTGATAACTTACTCCTCAAATATACGGTTATCACAAACAAAGAAAGCTACCGCAAGGTAGCTTTCTTTGTTTGTAAAGATTTATATCATTCTTTCTCGCTCAGTTCTGATGCGATCTTTAATGCAGTGGGTGTAACTGCCAGTCCACCTTCGCTTGTTTCACGATACCTTTTCGGCATCTCTCTTCCGATTTCTCCCATGGCATCGATCACTTCATCTGCCGGGATCACAGACTGGATGCCTGCTGTAACCATATCCGCTGTTGTAACTGCATTGACTGCACCGATTACATTTCGTTTTACACATGGCACTTCCACCAGACCGCCAATGGGATCACAGGTAAGTCCCAGCAGCCCTTTTAAAGAAATGGCTACTGCAGAGCAGATTTCCGGCTCTTTTCCACCAAGCAGATACGTAAGGGCTCCTGCTGCCATGGCACTGGCAGATCCGATCTCCGCCTGACATCCACCGGATGCCCCTGCAATGGATGCTCGTTCTGCAATGATCTGTCCGATTCCCGCAGCCACAAAAAGGGCTTCGATAATCTTTTGTCTTGGGCAGTCATACTGGCTTTCATAGCTCAGAAGCACTGCCGGTAACACACCGCAGGACCCGGCTGTTGGCGCTGCCACAATACGCCGCATACAGGCATTGGATTCTGCCATTTTTACTGCCCGCTGCATAACCTGTCCAATAAAAGGACCCGATAAATTTTTTCCCTGTTTTACATATTCTTCCAGAAGTTTTCCGTCTCCGCCAGCCATGCCGCTGTGAGATTTCTGATCTCCCCGGTACTTCTGATCTGCTTTTTCCATTGCCAGATACATCTGCTCCATCATGGCAAAAGATTCTTCCGGACTGACCTGTCGCTCTCTACAATCGTCTCCCCGAATCACTTCCCAGAAAGGGATATTTTCCTGTTTTGCAATATTACAAATATCTTCCAGTGACTTATATGCCATACCTACGCCTCTTCCATACTATAATATGTTACCTTATTGACACCTTCCAGATGCTTCAGCCATTTGATTGCCTCTTCCGGTATTTCTTTATCGCACTCCAGAATCATAACTGCATTTCCGCCACGTCCATCCCGGTATAACTGCATGGTAGCGATATTGATCGCTTTATGGCTGAGCATGGATGTCACCTCTGCCACATGTCCCGGCTGATCCTGATTATGGACAATCAATGTGGGATGTTCTGCTGTAAAATTCGCATCCAGCCCATCGATCATACATATTTTAATACGACCGCCTCCCAGAGATGCTGCTACCACTTCCAGCTCTCTTCCGGACTCTCCTTTCATCTGCAGCACTGCTGTATTGGGATGGGCCTCCTTAAGTACAGCTTCTCCAAAAGTCACCTTCATATTCTGTTTTTCTGCTTCTTCCATGCTATAAGGAACTCTGTCATCATCGGGCAGCATTCCCAACAGCCCTGCCACGATAGCTCTGTCGGTTCCATGTCCACGACCGGTAGCCAGAAAGCTTCCATATAGCAATATATGAACTTCCCGGATATTTTCTCCCAATAATTTACGGGATACATATCCGATCTTTACTGCTCCTGCTGTGTGGGAACTGGACGGGCCTACCATAACAGGTCCAACGATATCAAATATATTCATAAGCCGCGCCTTTCTATACTTACCTTTTTATATTCCCAAAAGCTCACCAATCTTAAGCAGCTCTATCAAAATGCCACAGATTACGCCGATTCCATATAACAGCAGAATGATCCGGGCATTCTGTTTTACACTCTTATTCACACGTAAAAGAACGAGAATACCAACACCGGCGCCTACCAGAAGTCCGGACATCAGCGCCCCGAAATTCATGGCACCTTCCAGATATAACTGTGCTAATACCACAGAAGCCGCACAATTGGGAATCAGTCCGATCAGTCCCGCTAAAATTTCACCGATAACCGGTTTGTTTAAAATAAACTGTTTCAGTTCTTCTTCTCCGATTGCAGTGATTCCCAGATTCAGGATCAGGGAGATTAAAAGAATAAAGAAGAAAACCTGCACCGTATGGGTAATCGTGGACACCCAGATACCGCTGGAACAATGACACTGCTCCTGTTCACACAATTTTTTAATCTCAAATGGATTATTTTTTCTGGGATCTCCTTTTCTTTTCATGGTAAGCCAGAACTCTCTTCGGTTTACCGTTAAGTCAATCAGAAAGCCGGCTGCTATACCAATCAGAACTTTTAATCCCAGAATCTTTAAAATCGTGCTCACTGCAACAGACTCGGAAAGAAAAACCGGAAGCATTTCATCGGATGTGGATAAAAATACTGCCAGCAGGGTTCCCATTGTCACTACTCTCCCCGCATACAGATTTGCTGCAGCAGCAGAAAAACCGCACTGCGGAAAAGCACCCAAAAGTCCACCGAAAATAGGTCCCATTTTTCCGGACTGTCTCAAAATCTGCTTCGTATGATCACTGGTACGATTCTCAATAATCTCCATCAGGAGATAGGTGAGAAATAAAAAAGGTAATAATTTTATGCTATCCAGAATAGCATCTATTAATGCGTCTAAAAACATCTATGCCCCTCTTCTTTGCTAAAATGAAAAACAGCAAAGATGTTTTTAGCACCTTTGCTGTAACTCATTCTATAGTCACGGCTAGAAAAAGTCAATCCGTGATTCATTTTTCGATAGTGTAAATTTACCTACGGAAATAAAAGGTTAGAGTTCACCTAAGATGCTCT
>CAMFGH010000019.1 GCA_945949875.1 uncultured bacterium | reverse complement strand
CGGAAAGGAAAATAATTATGGAATTTGTATGTTACCCCAAATGTTCCACCTGCCAGAAGGCAAAGAAATGGCTCAATGAGAACCAGATAGAATATACGGAGCGTCATATTGCAGAAGATAATCCTTCATATGATGAACTGAAAGAATGGCATAGAAAAAGCGGACTTCCTCTTAAGAAGTTCTTCAATACCAGCGGATTACTTTATAAGGAAAATAATCTGAAGGAGAAATTGCCAGCTATGAGTGAAGAGGAACAGTTGCAGTTATTGGCAACCAACGGAATGCTGGTGAAACGCCCTATTATTGTGGATGGGGATAGTGTGCTGGTTGGGTTTAAAGAAGCTGAGTGGAGTGAGAGGTTGAAGTAGGATTTCAGAAGTTCTAAGAGCTGTAAAATTGAGACTTGCCGAAAGAATGTTATGTTTGAAATTGACTCATATGCCTTTTAGGATGCTGGAACTGGCGATCAGCTATAACGGAGCAACGTATAATAAGGAAAGCATCGAGGATGCAAAATAGTATAGCTTAGATTCGAAAGATGATAAAAGGCCCCGCTAGCCATTGTGGTTAGTGGGGTTTTTGTGGTTGTTGGCGGGGCGCAGGTGCAGAAAGCCATTTGAGATATGATTATTTTCACTGACGACATGGATTTTTATTGCTATTTTAGGGTAAAGAAAAGTATAATGAAACCAGGCTTTATGTGGAAAAAAGTCGAAAAAAGGGGGATTCAGATGAAAGATAAGATGGTGTGGTTTCTGAGTAAGGATGAACTCGGAAAAATGCAGCGTTTTGCAAACAAAGAGGATTACACAACCTTTCGATTCTGTGGCATTTTAGTCATAGTATTTCAAATGGTTATGTTTTTGTTTAAGACAATAGAAGGCAGGAGCAGTACGCACTCCATGCTTTACCGAGGCCTGTACCTATGTCTCGTTTTTATTACCATTGTTGCCATCTTATTGCTCAGTAAATTACGGGAAAACGAGAAAAATGTTGCACTGTTTTATCGTGTGGTTAAGGTCTATCTTTTTCTGGTAGAATTGTGGGCAATCGGAATTACATGCATAGGGTGTCTGCATGGAAATGATACTTCCACTTTTGCTTATACAGTGCTTGCCTGTGTGGCTGTTATTCCCATTCAGCCGATTGTGGCAGCTTCCATAACGGTGTTTTCCACGGTTCTGATCAATGTAGCTTTTATTGTGATACCAAGTATTCACTTTTATCCTGGCATGATGATACAGACAGTATCAGCATGTCTACTGGCAATCATAGTAAGTGTGAGCAGTTTTACCATGAGAGTAAAAAGAAATCGTCTGATTTTTGCCAGAGATGAGCATTTAAAGGAGATTGAAATCCTGAATGCCAAATTAAGGGATGAGGCTGAAAAGGACGGGCTCACCGGACTTTATAATCGACGTTTCCTTACGCAGCATATCGATCAGAAACTGGAAGTAGGGGATGCTCCGTCTGCAGTGCTTATGGTGGATATCGACTATTTTAAAAATATAAATGATAAGTATGGGCACCAGAATGGTGATGAGTGTCTGCGGGTCATTGCAGAGGAGATAAAAAATTGTATCAAACATCGGGCAGGATATGCAGTTCGCTATGGCGGAGAAGAGTTCATGGTATTTTTTGAATCCATAAAGAAGGAGGAACTTCTGGATTTGGCGGAGAAGCTTCGTGCCAGAGTGGAAAAAATGAAAATAGAGTTAAACACGCATACTCATATTTCCTGTACAGTAAGCGTGGGCTACAGCTGTGCTGTGGAGGGGCTTTTATACAGTGAGATGATAAATGAAGCTGATATGAGAATGTATGAGGCTAAGGAAGACGGAAGAAATAAAGTTTGTGGAAAAGAATAAAAGTATAGAATAAAGGGATTGTATAAAGAGATTGCACTAAGAGATTAAATTGAAAGGAGCACTATGGTTTATCAGGAGCTTATGATAGAAATCATCAATAGAATAAAAGAAACCGGAATGCTCTCTCTGCAGGATTTGCACCAGCTTTTAGAGACAGAGTCCACTCATGCCATAGAGTATCTGCACCAGCAGGCGAGAGCGGTGGCAGATGCTGTTTATGGGAAAAGAATATTTATCCGTGGCCTTATAGAGTTTACCAATTATTGTAAAAATGACTGTTACTACTGTGGTATTCGTTGTAGTAACAGTCATGCACAAAGATATCGACTTACAAAAGAGGAGATTCTTTCCTGTTGTCAAAATGGTTACGATTTGGGATTTCGTACTTTTGTGTTGCAAGGAGGGGAAGATCCTTTTTTAACGGACGAAAAGATTTGTGATATTGTTTCCACAATAAAAGAGGCATATCCCGATTGTGCAGTGACCCTTTCTCTCGGAGAAAAAGAAAAGGAAAGTTATGAGGCTTATTTTAAGGCAGGGGCAGAACGATATTTGCTCAGGCATGAAACTGCAAACGAAGAGCATTATGGAAAGCTGCATCCAGGGAAAATGTCTCTACAGAATCGAAAACAGTGCCTGAGGGATTTAAAAGAAATCGGCTATCAGACCGGTTGTGGGTTTATGGTGGGTTCCCCGGGACAGACAGTGGAAACCTTGTATGAGGATTTGATGTTTATCAAAGATTTACAGCCGGAAATGGTGGGGATCGGGCCTTTTATTCCACATAAGGACACCCCTTTTGGGAGCCGGAAGCCCGGTACTTTAGACCAGACACTGCGGCTACTTAGCATCATCCGGTTACTGCATCCCCATGTGCTTCTTCCGGCAACCACTGCTTTGGGAACGATTCACCCAAAAGGAAGAGAACTTGGTATTTTGGCAGGTGCCAATGTGGTGATGCCCAATCTTTCCCCTGTGGATGTACGGGAAAAATATGCTTTATATGACAACAAAATCTGTACCGGAGATGAAGCTGCAGAGTGTCGTTTTTGTATGGAAAAAAGAATGGAAGGAATCGGCTATCAGGTGGTTGTGGACCGGGGAGATTATATAAACGATAATTAGGGATAAAAAGCTTGAAATACAGAAATTATGAAATAACTGCCGATTGGAAGAACCGACAGAAAGGAGAAATGTAGCTATGTATAATGTATCATCCATGAAAGCAGAGGAATTTATTTCGGATGAAGAGATCCGGGAGACTCTTTCCTTTGCAGATGCCAATAAGGACAATGTGGAACTTATTGATTCCATTATTGCAAAAGCAAAGGAGAGGAAAGGATTAAACCACAGGGAAGCATCTGTACTTCTGGCATGTGAAATGCCGGAGAAGATTGCGGAGATTTATGCGCTGGCAGAGCAGATTAAGAAAGATTTCTATGGAAATCGAATCGTACTTTTTGCACCGCTTTATCTGTCCAATTATTGTGTCAATGGTTGTGTGTACTGCCCTTACCATATGAAAAATAAGCATATTGCCAGAAAGAAACTGACCCAGGAGGAAATTGTAAAAGAAGTGACAGCTCTTCAGGATATGGGACATAAGCGCCTTGCCATTGAGGCGGGTGAGGATCCGGTGAATAATCCGATTGAATATATTCTGGAAAGCATTAAAACCATTTACAGCATCAAACATAAAAATGGTGCCATTCGTCGTGTGAATGTGAATATTGCAGCCACCACGGTGGAGAACTACCGTAAATTGAAGGATGCAGGAATCGGCACCTACATTCTGTTTCAAGAAACGTATCATAAAGAAAGCTATGAAAAACTCCACCCGACGGGACCAAAGCACGACTATGCATATCATACAGAGGCCATGGACCGTGCCATGGAGGGCGGCATCGATGATGTGGGACTGGGAGTTTTGTTTGGTCTGGAAATGTACCGTTATGAATTTGCCGGGCTTTTGATGCATGCAGAGCATTTGGAGGCGGTACATGGAGTAGGACCCCATACCATCAGTGTGCCCCGGGTGAAACATGCGGATGACATTGATCCTTCTGCTTTTGACAATGGAATCACGGATGAAACCTTTGCAAAAATCTGTGCTCTGATCCGTATTTCAACACCCTATACCGGTATGATCATTTCCACCCGTGAGAGTAAGGAGGTTCGGGAAAAGGTACTTCCACTTGGGGTATCCCAGATCAGTGGGGCATCCAGAACCAGCGTGGGTGGCTATGCAGAGCCGGAGTTAGAGGAAGACGTGACCAGTGCCCAGTTTGATGTCAGCGACCAGCGTACCCTGGATGAAGTGGTAAACTGGTTAATGAAACTGGGTTATATTCCAAGCTTCTGTACCGCATGCTACCGGGAAGGCAGAACCGGTGACCGCTTTATGGCACTTTGTAAAAATATGCAGATTTTGAATTGCTGTCATCCCAATGCGCTGATGACTTTAAAGGAATATCTGGAGGACTATGCCAGCGAAGAGACACGCAGAATCGGTATGGAACTCATTGAACGGGAACTTTCCAATATTCCAAATGAAAAGGTACGAAGGATTGCATCAGAGCATATTCATGATATTGCGGAAGGAAAGAGAGATTTCCGCTTCTAGAGTGCAGTGGGGACGTTTCGGAAATGTGTTAAGATAAGAAAAAAGAGTAAAGGGAAGGTAAGAATACTGTGAGAACATTAAGTGAAAGAACAGCAGGATTTACAGATTCTGTGATTCGTCGTATGACCAGAGTTTCTATTCAATATGGAGCTGTTAATTTATCTCAGGGATTTCCGGATTTTGATCCTCCAAAAGAGATGACAGACCGGCTTGCAGAAGTGGCATCTATCGGACCGCACCAGTATGCCCTGACCTGGGGAGCCCAGAACTTTAGAGAAGCTTTAGCTGATAAAATAGAACATTTTTCCGGCATGAAGGTAAATCCGGACACAGAGCTTGTAGTGACTTGTGGAAGTACAGAGGCCATGATGGCAGCTATGATGTCTGTTACCAATCCGGGGGATAAGGTGGTGATTTTTTCTCCATTTTATGAGAACTATGGTGCAGATACCATTTTGTCAGGAGCCACACCTATTTATGTGCCTTTGATTCCACCTACATTTCACTTTGATCCGGAAGTACTGGAGGATGCCTTTCGTCAGGGCGCAAAGGCGTTGATCCTTTGTAATCCTTCCAATCCCTGCGGGAAAGTGTTTACAAGAGAGGAACTGATGCAGATTGCCTTTCTTGCTGAGAAATATGATGCCTATGTGATTACGGATGAAGTATATGAACATATTTTATACGCACCAAATGTACATACTTATTTTGCAACATTGCCTGGTATGAGAGAAAGAACGATTGTATGTAATTCTCTTTCCAAGACTTATTCCATTACCGGTTGGAGACTTGGGTATGTGCAGGCAGCACCGGAGATCATAGACCGGGTGAAAAAAGTGCATGACTTTTTGACGGTAGGGGCAGCAGCACCTCTTATGGAGGCAGCTGTAACCGGCCTCCAGTTCCCGGATTCTTATTACCAGAACTTACAGGCTCATTATACACATATGAAGGACTTGTTTGTAAGTGGTCTGAAAGATATTGGGCTGCCCTTTACAGAACCTCAGGGTGCATACTATGTACTGCTTGATATTAGCGAATTCGGCTATGCTGATGATGAACAATTCTGTCTCGATCTGGCAGAAAAAGTGGGTGTGGGTGCTGTGCCCGGCTCCAGCTTTTTCAGAGAAGATGTAAACCACCTGATCAGGGTTCATTTTGCTAAAAAAGATGAAACTTTGAAAGCTGCGCTGGATAGACTGGCGGATATAGGGAAAATGAAGAGATAAGTGATATAGAAGAAATAGGAGATATAGAAGAAATAAAGATATAGGGGGACGTTTCTGACGTCCCCCTGTATTTTCAGGAGTTTACTGCCTGAAATTCCGGACATGGTTATTCTGGCAGTAACTATCACTATGGTCTGCTCTTACAGGCTACGTCCCCAATGTAAGTTCTACCGGGCAGTGGTCGGAGCCAAAAATATCTGTATGGATTTTGGCATCAGTCAGCTTTTCATCCAGACGTTTTGAGGTGATAAAATAGTCGATTCTCCATCCGGCGTTTTTCTCTCGTGCTTTAAAACGATAAGACCACCATGAGTAGATATTTTCCTGGTCTGGGTAGAAATAACGGAAGGTATCGGTAAAACCACTTTCGAGAAGCTCCGTCATTTTGCTCCGTTCTTCATCCGTAAAACCAGCATTTTGCCGATTGGTTTTAGGATTCTTTAAATCGATTTCCTGATGTGCCACATTTAAGTCACCACATAGAATGACTGGTTTTTTTGCATCCAAAGAAAGTAAGTAACCACGGAAAGCATCTTCCCACTGCATTCTATAAGGAAGTCTGGCAAGTTCATTTTGAGAGTTTGGAGTATAACAGGTTACCATGTAAAATTCTGGAAATTCCAGAGTGATGACACGCCCTTCTGTATCGTGTTCAGGGATGCCGATGCCGTATGTGACTGTCAGAGGTTCCTGTCTGGTAAAAATGGCAGTGCCGGAATAGCCTTTTTTCTGAGCATAATTCCAGTACTGATAATATCCGGGAAGATCCAGTGAAATCTGACCTTCCTGTAGTTTGGATTCCTGAATACAGAAAATATCAGCGTCTGCTTTCTGAAAAAAATCAAGAAAGCCTTTTTGTACACAGGCACGTAGTCCGTTTACATTCCATGAGATTAATTTCATGATCAAAATCCTTTCGTTTTCTTTTGTTCTATATTATTATAATTTATATAGTAAAACAACCGGTTGGGGACAATTCTATGGGCAAAGGGTTATCCAGTGGGCAAAGGGTTATCCAGTGGACAAAGGGCTATCCTGTGGACAAAAGGGACGTCCCCACTGCAAATATATCTTCCCAAAGTTATTTTTAGTGGTATAATTCTAATCGGAATGTATTTTTTTACATACAATGCGAATTTCACAAAGTGACAGGTTGGGAAAAGGCTGGCTATGATACAGGATGATTTGATTTACAAGACTTTATTAGACGATATGGACTGCATGATAGAAATTGATAATGAGAAAGATGTATATCATGTAGCAAAAGCGGATAATTTTTTTCATGACTTATTGAAAGAAACCGGAAATCTGGAATATTTATACCAGATGCTGTTTATGAAGGAAAAGCATTCCTCTGATGATGAGATAGGGGAATACAGAAAATTTACGAATGTTGCATTTTTTGAGTTGGATAAGCACAAAGGGTTTATTCAGCTTTATGATGGAGAAAAAGAGCAAGGGTATTTTTATAATCTGCTCAGGGTGGCAGATGGACAGGCGATCCTTGTATTCTCCTCAGCAGAAGGTATAGAAGCAAGCAACTTTAATGAAATCGAAAAAATCGAAACGATTCAACAAAATTATCTCTTTTCTATGATGATCGATCTGACAGAGGATATCTGCATCAATCCAAATACCACAGAGGTAAGTGCAGGACATCTGGATTATATGAAGTTAAAGTATTCTGATTGGCGAATCATGATTTCCGGCATGTTTGGTGAGGAAGACCGGCTTGTATTTTTCAGAGCTTCTGAACCGGAAAATATCATTAATGTGTTGGAAAGCAGAAATAGTTTTCATGTGGATCTTCAGATGAAAAATATAAAAGGAGAGTTTGTCTGGTCCAGGCTGGAATTTACCAGAATGAAAAACTTTTCCAGACAGAACCCCAGATTTGTTTATACCGTAAGTGATATTTCAGAGGATATGGAACAGCTGCTGAAACAGGAAGGTCTGGTAAAGCTGATTGAAGAGCAGAATCAAATGCTTCGGGAATCCGATAAAAGAAGAAGCAGGTTTTTTGCCAATATGTCTCATGAAATCCGCACACCCATTAATTCTATTATCGGAATGAACGAGATCATCCTGAGAGATTGTAAGGATGAGACCATAAGAGGCTATGCAGAGGATGTTAAATCAGCCAACCAGTATCTGCTCAGTCTTGTGAATGATATTTTGGATTATTCGAAAATTCAGGCAGGGAAGATGGAAATTGTTCCCATTGAATACAATATGTCTGATTTACTGAAACGAGTTTCCAAACTGATTCAGTACAGAGTAGCAGAAAAGGATTTGGAATTTGTATTAAAAGTAAGTGATAATGTTCCTGCCAGGTTATTTGGAGATGAGATCCGGGTTTCCCAGATTTTGATCAACCTGATCAGCAATGCTGTAAAGTATACGGAGAAGGGAACCGTGTCCTTGCAGGTTGAAGCAGTAAAAACCCGGGAAGAACTGGATGCAATCCGGTTTGTGGTAGAAGATACAGGCATTGGAATCCGAAAAGAGGATATGGATGCTCTGTTTACTGAATTTGCCCGAATTGATTTGCAGCATAACCGTGCCATTGAAGGAACAGGTCTTGGTATGAGCATTGTCAGCGGTCTGGTCAATCAGATGAATGGTACCATATCGGTGGAAAGTGAGTACGGAAATGGTTCCAGATTTGAAGTGATTTTACCACAGAAAATTGTCACCACAGAAAGGGAATCTAAAAACAGGGATTTATTGGAAAAGGAACGGAAAGCAAGAGAAAACTTAAATCTAAGTGGGAAAAAAATTCTTGTAGCAGATGACGCGGAGCTTAACTGCAGGGTTTTACAAATTATGCTGGAAAGATTCCATGCACAGGTAGACTGTGTTTCTTCCGGACTAGAAGCACTTGGCATGACGAAGAAGAAACAGTATGACATGGTGCTTTTGGACCATATGATGCCGGAAATGGATGGCGTGGAGGCTATTGGGAAAATACGAAAGCAGGATGCCTATTATGAGAAGCTTCCGATCATCGCTTTAACCGGAAATTATTCTCCAACTGCGAAAGTGGAGTATCAGAGTTATGGGTTTACAGATTATCTGGAAAAACCATTATCACTGGAAAAACTGGAGAATGTGCTGATACAGTTTTTTGGATAGTTCATTTATCCTGCAAGCTCAGGTAAAGGCTTGTTTTTCTAAATTATAATAATAAAATGCACCGGATAAGTTGTCTGTCATCATTGCGCTAAGCATCCAGACAACCTATCCGGTGCATTTTGTCGTCCTCACGGAAACCTTGACTTTTAAATCTTACAGGTGTAGTATTTGTGAAAAAGTGAGAAATGAAAAGGAAGAGGTTGCTTTGGATAAAAAGAAAAAATGGCTATGGGTGATGAAGCTGTCTGCAATAGGGCTGATGCTTCTTTTTGGTTTTCTGTGGTATCATGACCAGTTCCATAAAGAAACGCTGTCGGAAAAGGAAACGAAGCCGGAAGATGAAACGGAGAGTTCTCCTGTCTCCTTAGAGGATAATCAGGAAGATGATGGAGAAATATTGGATGCCTGTGGGAATCTATATAAAGAGGCAGAAGAGAAACAGATGATAAATAATCTGGAAACGATTCGTCATATCATCAAAGCGTTTGGGGAAAAGGGATATACTGCGGTTGACAGCAAAAATCAGATCGATATGACTGAGCCTGAGCAGGTACTGCAGTTTTGTGAAAGTGTAAATACAAAGCAGGAAGCAGAAACAACGATTTGGGAAGTTGGTTATGATGGTGGATTGGCAAAGTATGTTCTGAAAACAAAAGATGGCATGATAGATGTGGTCAGGAAATACTTTAAGTATCAGGATGGAATCATGCAGGAAAAAGTGACAGAAGAGTATTCGGCAGAGTCATGGGAATATACAGAAGAAGGATATCTTATGTTTTCCGGTTCCTGCGCATCGGAACAGCAGTATGTACTTATGTTGAGTGAGGTTACTGAGCATAAAGCATTTCGGGTACAGCCGCTGGAAGAAAAGTATCGGGAATGGAATCGAAAATACCTGTTACCCATTGGGTATGCACGAAACAACATGTTTATCACAGATTGGAGTGAAGAGGCTTTCGGAGAACTGGATTTTTATGATGTGTATGACTTTTCCTATCCCATCGTAATGGGGAAGAAAGTTCCCTATGAGGCAGATGAAAATTTGTCAGTCAGAGCTGTATATCAGATACCAAAGGACGAGTTTGAAAGCGTTGTTATGACATATTTTCATATCGATAGCCAGACGTTGCAGTCCAAAACAGTATATGATTCTGTAAAAGAGACCTATGAATATAAACCAAGGGGATTGTATGAGGCTGAATACCCGGAACATCCTTATCCGGAAGTGGTTGGAAATCGAGAGAACCGGGATGGAACCATGACACTTCTGGTTCATGTGGTATTTCCGTATGCAGGTAATTCCAAGGTGTTTGCCCATGAGGTAGTAATCCGGCCTTTGGAAGATGGGAGCTTTCAATATGTATCAAACAGGGTACTGCCTTCTGGGAACAATGGGGAGGAGACCTGGTATACACCCCGAATGACGGATCAAGAGTGGGAAGAAGTATTTCGATGTGGACAACAGAAACGTCCCTGATGTGAAGGGAGGATTTTATGGATTTCAAAAGGAAACACATATGGGGGATGATAGTGCTTCTCCTTGGGGGCTTGTTGTGTGCCTGTGGAAAAGAAGCCGGCATTTCGGAAGAAAGTTTTTATGAAGAGAAAACAGAGAGTGCTGATCAGGCATCTATAGATAAAGAAGCTGCACAGCAGTGGGAAAAAGGCTATGATCTTCCACTGGATGAGCAGGAGAGGCAGGAAGCGGAGGATGACTGTAAAATGGCCATGCTGGGGGAACTTAAGGAAACAGGATGCCCGGTTACCACGAAAGCTATTTATTCCGATATGGAACATTATGAAAAGATGGATCTTTTTCTTGAGGCCTGCGAAGCGGGGAAAAGCGGCAGCATAGTGACATACGAGATTTATGATGATGGCACAGTGGGGAGAATGAAATATATGTTTGACGGAAAGTCCATGTATGTTGTGAGTGCAAAAGGTGCATGGAATGAGGAAAATGAGCCGGTGATGTGCTACATTTCCCATAACCGGATCAAAGAATGGAAATATACCGATAAAGGCTGGTTTGCCTATAAAATCTGTGTCCCTGAGCCACCGGAGGTTACAGAGATTGTAGATGGAAGCTGCCTTGTCAGAGTAAAGCCGATGACACCGAAAGCACGGGAAATGTCTGTAAAATGCGTGCAGGCTATCGGTTATCAGGGGAATAACCTTTTCTGCTCTGATTGGGATGCTGATCACATGGAAAATCTGGATTATAATGGTCTGTATGAATACCTGTATGCTATGAAATATCAGAAAACCTTTGATGGCAAAGCCTATTCCCATGGAATACCAAAAGAGGAATTTGAAAGTCTGATTATGGAATATTTGCCGATAACAGCAGAGCAAATCCGGGAATATGCAGTATTTGATGAAGAAGAACAGACCTATGCGTGGGTCGGGCTTGTATGCACTAACGTAACCCATACCTATCTTGGTTCTTCGGTACCGGAAGTTACGGATATAAAAGAAAAGGAGGATGGCACCACTACTTTGACGGTGGATGCGGTATGTGATATGGTGGTGTGCGATGACGCATTGATAACCCATGAGCTTACGGTAAAATTTAGTCAGGATGGCAGCTTTCAGTATTTGGGCAACAAAATATTGGGAGATGGGAAGAAAAATATACCGGATTATTCCTATCGTTGCCAATATTTGATGGAAAGCGTGGAAGGATAGTTTTATGAAAAAAGGGATAAAAACATGTTTAGTCATGATCGGAATAATAGCCGGACTGCTGGTCATTCTGGTAGCCGGTTTCTTATATAAGACAGAATATAAATATACTGATATTGATACCCGGACATCCTCGGATGGGCGGTGCCGGCTGCTATTGCAGATGAAGGGAGAGCCGGACTGGCCCTTTGGCAGTACTTACGGTAGGATCATAGCCCGATACGATGATGAAATCATAAAGGAATTTGAATTGGAAATTCGGGATGATGGTGCCATGCTTCAAAAAGGAAACTGGGATGTTGCCTGGGGACTGGCAGGAGTTCAGATTACGTTACAGGGAAGTGAGCAGGAGGATCAGGTCATACAGATCATGTATGATGGATCGGAAGAATTTTCCGGCTACGGTGAGGAAGAGATTACTTCTGAAATCATGCGCCGCTATGGAGATGTGAAAGTCTGTGGCAAAGAAGGAAATCTTTACTGCTATGATACAGGCCGGTTTCTTTTTACTGTAAAAAATGATCTGGTGCTGAGCGATAATTATAAAATGGAGCAATTCCGATATTTGACAGATGCATATTTTGCAGGACGAAACCGGGCCCACAGCTATGAGGAAACAGGAAAGGAAACAGGAAAGGAAACAGAAAAAGAAACAGAAAAAACGTATACGCCGGTGATCCCCTTATATTCTGCCAGCAGCGAGGAAAAAGAATGGTTTTGCTCAGATGTGACAAACTGGCTTCTGTATGTAATGAAAGAACTTCCCTATGAGGAAAATGAAGATCTTTATCAGAGGATAGTAATAGAGTATGAGGGAGAAAACTTCTGTTATTTGTTTGGAAACATGAAGGATTTTTCAGAAGAAAATGTTTCCGTGGTATACAATGACTTATATGATTTTGTTGAGAACATGGTGTCAGAGAGCTATGCGGAAAAAGTAACGGGGAAGGACGATTCTGGGAAAGGAATGAACAACTCGGAAGCAAAAGGTGAAATGGAATCAGGAGAAGCGGAATCAGAGAAAACAGAATCAGAAGAAACAGAGTCAGAGGAAACAGAATTGACGGAAGAAACCATACAATATTACTTAACTCTGGAACCGGACTGTACCTATGAAACTGCCGGTGGAGTAGAATACCGGATGATTCCCGTTGACCGGGCATGCGGAAGCAGTTTTTACGTGTTAGTTGCGACTGCAGATGGTGGCAAAAGTGCGGTCATGACCAATTCGGATCCTTATCTGGGCAGTGGTGGGGCTGCCGGATGGATCAGCTTTTTACAGGATGAAAAAACAGGGTTCTCCTGTCTGGCATACAGTGGCGGAGCATATGGAGCACTTTACCGGACAGAGGATGGCGGAAAAAGCTTTGAAACCGTAGAATATCCATCTGCAAAAGTAAAGCTTCCGGACGGAACCTATTACAACCCATTCGTGATGCCGGAAAAGGTTTATGAAAAAGATGGAAAACTTTGCATGGAAGCCGGCCAGGGGGCAGATGGAGATTATCATGGTGCGGAAGGCTTTTGCAATGGCCTGTACGAATCCATGGACAATGGAAAGACCTGGGTCTATGTGAAGGAAGTTCCGGTGTCATAATAGAGTGGCTTACCCGTTACGGTTCGGAAATGCGCAGCAGAAGTATGGATATGCAGACAAACAGGAATGACGACAGATTACCAGATACCCATATCGGATAGGATGGACAAGGCGATATCAGCGGCCCTTTTTCCGGAAGCATTGTCTTTGGCACCAATGTTGACTGCGAAAAAGCAGGTATTATCTGCGGTTTCGATAAAGCCGATGAACCACCCATTCACATCCTTTCCGTCGATACGACCGGTTCCTGTCTTTCCATAAAATGTCCCGGTATCAGAAGAAAACAGACGGATGGAGTCTTTTACAGCATGGATGTTTTCCGGTGCAAAGCCCAGGCTGTTATTTTGCAGGTTTTTAAGAAGTTCAATCTGTTCTATGGGTGAAATCTGTAAGGAAGATTCCATCCAGAATGTGTCTCTGCTGCTACTAATGTCTTTGTTTCCATAGCCGATTTTACGAATGTAATGGTGCAGTCTTGCATAACCCAGCTGTTTGTCCAGGGTCTGAAAATACCAATTGACAGAGGCACTCATGGCAGAGTTTAGGGTCTGGTCACGATTCCATGCATCAAAGGGATAGTTTTCCCCATTCCATGCAAGATAGGAATCTTCCGGTGTTATGATACCTTCTTCCAGAGCAAATAAAGCACTGTATATTTTATAGGTGGAATCCGGAGAAACCCGCGCAGTGGCATGCTCTATATCATAGATATTCCAGATGTCATTTTTCAAATCATACAAAACAAAGCTCCCGGCATAACCTTCAAAATAGGCTGAAAGGTCTACCAGAGAAATATTTCCGGAGGAGATATTCTCGGAAAAAATAGTCTTAGAGGAAATATTCTCTGAGGAGATATTCTCCAATAAAGTGTCTTCAGGGGAAATATTCCATTGGTAGTGACTGGGCTCTGCTGCATGAGCAGACAAAAGCGGCACAAAACCGGAAAGCAGGGCAGCAGTTAACAGAAAAGCAACTACTCCTTTTACTTTTTTCTGGGCAGTTGGCTTTTCAAAAGAGGCAATATGGATCATGCGCTTTTTCAGCTGCTTCATGTTGCTGCTCATGCCGGAAGCAAAGGAAAAAGGCGTGAGGGAAATCTTTTCTGCAAAGCGAATCAATGTATTACCATACTCTTCGTATTCTTCTTCCTTAAGAAGCAACATAACAGAAGCATCACAGGCAATCTCTCTGTCATTTTTCATTTCTCTCAGCGCATACCAGACAAAAGGATTGAACCAGTATATCACTCCGGCAAGATTCATGAAATATCCGGCAAGCGCATCCTTATGTCTGTAATGCTGCAGTTCATGGAGCAGCATATATCTCATATCTTTTTCACAATAATCAGAAACCAAATGAATGGGAAGATAAATGCATGGCTTAAAAAGCCCTGCCATAATAGGGGACTTCAAAAAGGCAGTGCTGTAAATGGGAATATCCTTTGCTATATTCAGTTCATATAGGCACCGTTTATAGAGACTGCGAACAGCCTGGCTTTGAAGGGGAAGGGCAGAACTCTTTATAGCATGCAGGCGAAGCAGTGATTTACCTACCAACCATAGCATTGCAAATATGCCTGCAATCCAGATGCCAAAGAGAAGATGCCCAACAACGGAAGGAGAATGGCTGTTTACAGAAAGAACAAAGTCATTTAACCAGTCAGAGGAATCTACAGAGATGGCTCCCAGGGTATTTGTGACTGAGGCGGGGCTTCCGGCTCCCGGAATTCCCATGAGTTTTTGAAATTTTGAGAAGATATGGGAAAAGTGGAAAGCATGAAGTGACAGTGGCAGAAATGGAATCACCAAAAGCCCAAGCAGAAGCAGCCAGAGATGATACTGCATCCGGCTGGACAGACTGTTTTTTCCAATCCATTTGAAAAATAAAAGCAGCATAATGATACCGCTTATCAGCACATTACACAGGAGAAAATGCAGTATAAAATCAGACATGTTTTTGGTCTCCTTTGGTGTCTTTTTTGGAAAGCAGACCCCGGAGCGTCTCTATTTCTGCTTCCGACAGCTTGTCATCTTCCAGATACGCAGACAGCATGGCAGTGATGTTTCCACCATAAAAACGTTTTAAAAAGGAGTTGCTTTCCTGGCCGATGTATTCGTTTTCCTTCACCATTGGCGTATAAACGAACATGCGGCTTTGTTTCTCATAAGAAAGGGCACCTTTGTTTACCAGACGTTTGATAAGTGTCTGAATGGTCTTGGGACTCCAGCTTGTGGTCTTTAATAATTGCTGTGTTATTTCATTGGTACTGATCGGTGCATGCTTCCATACAACCTTCATGACTTCATATTCCGTTTCGGAAATCTGTGGTAAATTTCGCATGGAAAAATTCTCTCCTTAAGTATTACAGATGTAATATATTTTATACGGTAGGGAGATGGTTGTCAATGTAGTGGGGACGAAGAGCTATCCTGTGGACAGAAGGAACATCTCCGCTGTACAATAAAACAAAAACAAAAATCGAGGAAGAAAATGTTAAAAATATTCATCAACGTGTTTCTATTTTTAATAATACTTTTAATTGTGTGGTTTAAAATCCCATACTCCCCATTGAAAAGTAAGTTTCAGAGGGAAATGGATGCCATGACAGTCAATATTTCAGGAAGGAAAGAGATAATTTCCGGGAAGAAGAAATCTCTTACAGACGAAAATTGTCCAGGGGAAACTCTCACAGACAATACGCTCACAGTCAAAACTCATTCAGGTGGAACTGGCATAAATGTAGCTTATACAGAAGAAGAATTCAGTCACCTGCCTATGGCACTGAAACAATATGTGAAAAATTGTGGGTATATCGGCAAACCTAAAATCTCCTGTTTCAAATTGGAATACCATGATGTGGATTTCATGCAGAGCATGGATGGGCCAAAGCTGAAAATCGACTATACCCAGTATAATTTTGTGGAACCCCCATGTAGGATGGCGTTGATTGAAAGCAGTATGTTTGGGATTCCTTTTGAAGGATGCGATTACTATCAGAACGGAACAGGCGGTATAAAAGGCGTACTGGGAAAGGTCTTTACTCTGTTTGACCAGCGTGGGGAGGCAATGGTTCAGTCCGGCCTTGTGACTTTTCTGGCAGAAAGTCTCTTTGCACCGGATATTTTCCTGCAGGATTATATTTCTTTTGAAGAAATCAGTGACTATGAAGTAAAAGCAGTGATTTCTTATAAGGGACAGACAGCACGTGGGATATTTCATTTCAACGAGCAGTATGAAATGACCTCCTTTACTACAAATGACCGGGCAATTACGCTGGCTGATGGCAAAATGGAATATGTGCCCTGGTCTGCTGTCTGTGGAGACTATGTTACTTATGAAAACGGAATAAAATATCCCGGCAGACTGCTGGCTGTGTGGAATTATCCGGATAAAGATTTTGTATATTTTGATGGGAGGATAGATGCAGTGGGGACGTTTCTTCTGTCCTTAGAATAGCCCTTTTGTCCACAGAATAGCCCTTTTGTCCATAGGAGTGTCCCTCTGTCCTGCAACGGAAAAGTTTATTTAAATTGTAATAACAAAATGCACCAGACAAGTTGTCTGTATTCATTGTGCTGATCATTCCGATGAGCCTCAAAAAAATCGTGTTCAGCAGAGGCTTCCGCGATTTTAGAGTCTCATCTTCATAGCGCAAAAATCATCTAGACAATCTTATCTGGTGCATTTTATTTTTCTCCATTTTCGAGAAGGGATTTTGCAATTGGCTGCAGGACAAGAGACACTCCTATGGACAAAAGGGCTATCCTATGGACAAAAGGGCTATTCTGTGGACAAAAGAAACGTCCCCAAAAACATCTTGACATATATAGATAACCGATATACTATATAGATAGTCGATATATCGAAAACCTATATAAATGGAGGTGGAAAAATGGCAGTAGATAAATCTCTTATTTCAGGGAGTATGACCATGCTGATCCTGCGGCTGTTGGCAGAAAAAGATATGTATGGATATGAAATGATCGATACCTTAAGGAAAAAATCACAAAATGTATTTGAACTGAAGGCAGGCACTTTATATCCTCTTTTACATGGTATGGAAGAAAAAGGTCTGTTAACGGTTTATGAGCAGGAAAATCTGGGTAAGACTCGAAAGTATTACAGTATTACAAAGGATGGAAAAGAACTGTTACAGCAAAAGACAAGCGAATGGAAGGAATATCAGACTGCTGTAACCAATGTGCTTGCGATGGGGGTGTTATAAATGGAAGAATATTTACAGACCCTGCTTTTGCAGATCCGGTGCAAGAAAGCCAGACCTTTTATTGAAGAAGAAATCAGAGCACATATAGAGGATCAGATGGAAGAAAATATCCATTCCGGAATGAGTCGGGAAGAGGCAGAAAAAGAAGCGGTACTGGATATGGGTGATCCGGTTGCAGTGGGGGTATCCATGGACCGGATTCACAGGCCACAGATCGCCTGGAAACTGTTAGTACTTATTTCTGTAATCAGCGTGCTGGGGATAGTTCTGCATAAGATCATTTGTTTTAGGCTGGCTCATTTTGAAGGAGAAATAACAAGCCTGGTAGATGTGGGAAGCGCAGGATATTTGTATGGTGTGCTTGTGGGACTGGCAGTTATGGTTCTGATTTATTTTATTGATTATACGGTAATCGCCCAATATGCCAGGTTGATAGCGCTTATCATGATTTTATTAACTGTTATTTCCGGAGTCATGACAAACAGGATAAATGGAATGGCATATTATGTCGGAGTGGGACCGTTACGTATCGCTTCTTCTGCTTTTTTAAGCTTATATGTACCCATATATGGAGCGGTTCTTTACAAGTATTACAAAACAGGATATGCCGGATTTTTGAAATCTCTTGTTTGGATGATTGTTCCGGTTTATGTGGCATTTACCTTACCTAACGTGATGCTGGCAGCGATTATGTTTCTTGCTATGCTGGTCCAGCTTACGGTGGCGATTTGGAAGGATTGGTTTCAGATAAACAAAAAAATTGTAATCCCAGGAATCTGGCTGATCGGTATACTGGGACCAATAATGTGTTTTGCCGGAATGGTTGCCATGAATCGGCTGGCAACGTATCAAATGGCCCGGATCAGAGCATTTTTATCCAATAGCGGAGATGCTAATTACATTACAAATCATTTGCGAAATTTCGTTGCATCCAGTAAACTGTTGGGGAACTGTGGAAAAGAAGTAATAGGAGCAATTCCAAATTATAGCAGTGACTATATTTTTGTTACGCTATCCGCAAATTATGGTATGCTGGCAGGAATTCTCGTGGTTTGTATTCTGGCAGTCATGATTGTCATGATTTTTCAGATAGCAACGCGTCAGAACAATCAATTGGGAATGCTCATGGGCTATGGCTGTGGAATGATATTTGCACTGAATACAGTCATCAATATTTTGGAAAATCTGGGGTTGCTTCCGGTATCCAGTACGTTTTTACCGTTCTTTTCTGCAGGCAAAAACAATCTGATTCTTTCTTATGCACTGATAGGATTAATGCTTAGCATATATCGGTACAAAAATGTGTATCCAAGACATGTGAAGAGGCGTTGGGGACGTAGCTTTTGTCCATAGAATAGCCCTTTTGTCTATAGGAAAGCCCCTTTGTCCATAGGAGTGTCCCCTGTCTTACGGTTGCAGGTAAAAGCATATTAATCATATTTTTAAAACAAAATGTACAAGATAAGTTGTCTGTATTCATTGCGCTGATCATTCCGATGAGCCTAAAAAGACAAAATCGTGTTCAGCAAAGGCTTCCACGATTTTAGAGTCTCATCTCCATAGCGCAAAAATCAACCAGACAATCTTATCTTGTGCATTTTATTATCCCAATTTTCGAGACGAACTTTTTCAACAGGTAGTAGGACAAAGGGACACTCCTATGGACAAAGGGCTATCCTGTGGACAAAAGCTACGTCCCCACTGCATCCCCACTGCATCTTGACAAACCATGTAGTTTTCTTTATTCTTAAATAGAACGATATTCGTTCTATTTAAAGGGGAAAAGGAAATGAAAGAAAACAGAAATTCAAAAGAGCAGCTTGCAATTTTACTAAAGGATCTTATGCACCGCATGGCAGATATGAATGAAAAAATCTTTTCCGAAGGCGAGTACAAGGATTTTCTGTCACTGTGTAATAGAGATATTACCATCCTGGCACTTCTGGAAGAGCATGAAGGTTTCACCGCCAGACAGATCAGTCTGAAACTGAATATGCCCAAGACTACAGTGGTATCCGCAGTCAGCAGACTGGTCAAACAAAACTATATCTGTCGAGAAAAAAATCCCTTGGATGGACGGGAGCAGTTACTTTCCCTCACAGCGAAAGGGAAGAAAATTAATCAGCAGCATAGGCAGTACGAAACACTTTTTATAGAAGAATTTATGGGACTCTTCGATCAGGAAGATTATGGAAAACTGGTGGAGATTCTGGAAAGGAGCAGCGAATGCAGTATTACAAAATAGCAGGTAAATTACCCCTTCGGTTTGTAGTGGAAATGGGATTGGGAGCATGTATCGAAGAATGGATGCCATTTGCAGAACAGTTGGTGGAACAATCAGCCAGTCAGCCGGGATGTTCCGGTGGTGTCCTTTTGTATGAACGATATGGGATAAACCGAAGTCCGGCACCTGAAAACACCAGAACTCCCTATCATATCGCCCAGGAACTTCAACAGCTTCTTGCGCAAATAGAACATACAGAAAAAGTGATTCTGATAGCCCATTCCCAGGGCGGACTTTATGCCCAGCAGTATGCCAGACTTTTTCCGGAACGGGTGGAAGGAATCCTTTTACTGGACCCCTTATCTGCCAGAGATTATCTATTTAAAGAAAAGCTTTCCTCGAAGCAATATACCCAATCCGGTGTGGATAAAAGCAGCAATCTGATTCTGATGAAGAAGCTGGTAAAAATGAAGATGGGCTGGCTGGTTAAGAAAATGATGAAAAATGCACCGCCTTTCTACTATTTTCAGAATTTTTCCTCAAAGGAGGAGAACGTAATATTAAACAGCTACACCAACATAACCCATCTGGATACTGCATATCAGGAGTATGTTCTGGCCCATGATAAAAAGGAAATCCAAGCACTGGAAAAGAAAGAAGGATTTCCGGATATCCCGCTTACGCTGATCACCCATGATTCCGAGTTCGCAATAAAGGAAAGCATGCAGTTTGGAAATAACACCAGAGAATTTGCAGAGAAAGTGGAAAATATGTGGCAGGATATTATGAAAGAGTACTTGACATTTAGTAAAACCACGAAGTATATTCAGGCAAAAAGCAGCGGACACTATATCCATCTGTCGGATATGGAGACAGTCATTGAAGAGACGCTTCTTTTGTCTTCATTTCTTGCGTAAATCATTCCGATCAGTAATGGGGACGTTTCAGTAATGGGGACGCTTCTTTTGTCCGCAGAATAGCCCTTTTGTCTTGGAAAGAAGGTACAATAAATGATTTCATGGGAAGAAAATGTTCGAAAATCCAGAGAGACCTGTTGGATGAATCCGAATCTGGCAGACTATGAGGCAGTAAAAGGCGGACTTACTCTGTCTGAGGAAGATGTGACAGATGCCTCGAAAAGACTTAGCAGGTTTGCACCGCTTATTATGAGATTATTTCCGGAAACAACCATTACCGGAGGAATCATTGAGTCCCCCTTAAAAGAGATAGAAGCAACAAAGGACTCTATTACCCGGGAAAATGGGGGAAAAGAAATTCCGGGAAGGCTGTTTTTGAAATGCGATTCTCATTTAGCCATTGCGGGAAGTGTGAAGGCCAGAGGCGGGATTTATGAGGTGCTGAAGCATACAGAAGCTCTTGCCATGGAGGCAGGTCTTCTTACGGAAGAGGATGTCCGGAAGGGAAATCCGGATGCTTATGTAGCACTGGCTGACGCCAGGGACTTTTTTGGTGGTTATAAAGTACAGGTTGGCTCCACCGGAAATCTGGGGATGAGTATAGGCATCATGTCAGAGGCCATCGGCTATCAGGCCATTGTCCATATGTCGGAAGATGCTAAGGAATGGAAAAAGAAGCTTCTTCGTAGCAGAGGTGTAATTGTAAAGGAATACGCCGATGATTATGGCAAAGCTGTGGAAGAAGGCAGACGACTTTCGGATATGGACGAAAAAAGCTATTTTGTAGATGATGAACATTCTAAGGATTTGTTTTTGGGATATGCGGTTGCCGGAGAACGTTTAAAGAAACAGCTGGACGGTCAGGGCATCACGATTGATGAAAAACACCCCCTTGTGGTATACATTCCCTGCGGAGTCGGGGGAGCACCCGGTGGGATTACCTTTGGACTGAAAAATATTTGGGGAGATCATGTGCACTGTTTCTTCGTGGAACCAACCCAGGCATGCTGTATGCTGGTAGGTATGGCATCCGGATTAAAAGACCGGGTTTCTGTGGCAGACTACGGACTGAGTGGAAGCACAGATGCAGACGGATTGGCAGTAGGACGTTGCTCTGCGCTGGTTGCCGGAATCATGGAACAGGTTCTCAGTGGAATTGTAACCGTGGAGGATGCTGTATTATACCAATATATGCGTAAACTGTACGAAGCGGATCAGATTATCATTGAACCTTCGTCCTGTGCAGCATTTGCCGGATACAGTGGTTTTGTAAAGTATCCGGAAATGGAAAAATATCTGGAAATGCTGGAAAAGAAAGCCGGGGATAAGGTGGAGCTGGTACATGTCGTATGGGCAACGGGAGGCTCTCTGATGCCGGAGGAGATTGTCCGGGAATACCTGGGAGTGCAGTAGGGACAAAAGAAACGTCCCCACTGCGTCGAATATTGATAATCACTGGGGAACCGTCTATAATAGGAGTAGTTGAGATTTTTTGGAGGTATCAAATATGAGTTTTATGAATTCCAAGGTAGTCATTGTGGGAGCAGGAAATGTGGGAGCTACCACAGCTTACAGTATTATCAATCAGGGACTTTGTGAAGAAATTGTATTGATTGATGTGAACAAAGATAAAGCTTATGCAGAGGCATTGGATATGCAACACTCTCTGTATTTTATGAATCGAAATATACAGGTGAAAGCAGGAGATTATGCTGATTGCAAGGATGCGGACATTGTAGTCATCACAGCATCTGCACCTATGCCAAAGGATTCCCATAATCGTTTGGAAATGCTGGCACCAAGTATTAAGATTATGACCAGCATTGTAAATTCTGTTATGGAAAGTGGATTTAAGGGAATTTTCCTTGTTGTATCCAATCCGGTAGATATCATGACCTATCTGGTTTGGAAATTGTCCGGACTTCCGGCAAGCAGAGTCATCGGAAGCGGCACAGCTCTGGATACAGCTCGTTTATGCTGTAGTCTGGCGAATCTTTATGATTTGGATTGCAAGAGTGTAGAAGCTTTCATCCTGGGAGAGCATGGTGATACTGAGTTTATTTCCTGGGAAACAGCAACCATTGGTGGAAAATATGTAAAGGACGTTATGGCAGATAATGCAGAACGTACCCGTAATACAACCAAGGAAGAACTGCTTAGACAGACAAAAGAAGCAGGGTGGGAAATCTTTAACAGAAAGGGAAATACCTGTTATGGTATTGCGGCTTCTACTTCAGCCATCGTGAAATCCATTTTATTTAATGAAAATAAAATTCTGCCGATCAGTGTTTATCTGGATGGACAGTATGGACTGGAAGGCTTATTTTTCAGTGTGCCTACGATTATCAACGCAACCGGTGCAAAAGAAATTGTGGAAATCAGACTGGATAAAGAAGAAAAAGATGCACTGTATGCATCTGCAGATTTGATTCGCTCATTTTATGGTGAGCTTGGAATTTAGGATTGGCAGAGGTGCAGTGGGGACGTTTCTTTTGTCCACAGGATAGCCCTTTTGTCCACACTGCTCATAAAAAAAGTTCACATTATTAACACAAATTTATTATATAACATCCTACATTGAAGGATACACTTTTTTAGGAGGTTCATAGTGAAAGGAAAAAATTCTTGATGTCATACTTACCCTTTCTATTCTGACCCTGTTTTCAAAAAACTTTGTAAAAGTCCCTTTGAATATAAAGCTCTGCCTCATTGTGGACATTTTATTATTGCTTACATTTATTTGGCTTGGAATAAGCGGCATATCAGTTATTCTTTTAGGAATTCACATCGGACTTCATATTTGCCGGAAAGAAATGAAAACAGGAATTGCCGTTGCACTCACCATTTTTGTATTTGCGTGTGGAATTTACGGAATAACCAATTCCGGAATCACAAGATGGATTTCTATGCCATTTATGCAAGTTAGTGGTTTCCATTTTGAGGGAGGCAAGGGCGAAGGATTTGGCCAGGGAAAAGGGCCCGGTAATGGATTTGGAAATGGTACTGGGAAAGGTAGCATGAGTATTTTGCAGAAAAATAACACCTTTCTACAATTTTTCGGTATCATGTTTAGTTGTGCAATGATTACTTACTGGATTGTAATAGGAAAGAAAAAAGCCACTGTAAATGGATAGTGTCAAGCCATATTATTCTTCTTGACTAAAGAATAAATTTTCAATACAATGAGATGGTAAATTTGAAACGTTCACTCATCACCGGATGAGTGGTTAAGGCGTCTAGGATTAAATCGTAGGTGCAGTGATTATCGCTGTAAGATTTAATCTTAGGCGCTTATTTTTTTTGAAAGGGATGAGGTATGTATGAAAAAAATAATATTGAATAAAACAAAAGAATTATTCATTCAAATGATGTGGGAACTGGTAGGAAGTGCATTTGTTGCTATTGGTATTTATAACTTTGCAGTACAGGCCAAATTCCCTATGACAGGCTTTTCAGGTATAGCGATCATATTATTTCGTTTCGCTCATATGCCTATTGGCTTATCAATAATATTACTCAATATTCCAGTTGCAATATTATGTTACAAACTGTTGGGAAAGAAGTTTCTTATTAGTTCTTTGCGTTGTATGATTTTGTCTTCTATAATCATAGACTATGTCGCACCGTTATTCCCTGTATATCAGGGGGATAGACTATTAGCTGCACTTTGCACAGGTTTGTTTGGCGGAATAGGATATGCGATCATTTACACAAGAAACTCATCTACTGGTGGCTCTGACTTTATTATTATGGCAGTAAAGGCATTGAAACCGCATTTATCGTTAGGCAATATTGCTTTTTTATCGGATGTTGGAATTATATTGATCGGAGGCATCTTATTTGATGACGTAGATGGAATCATCTATGGTATGATTGTTAGCTTACTATTTGCGGTAGTGGTAGACAAGATGATTTATGGTATGAATTATGGGAAAGTAGCTTTTATAGTTACAAAACATGGAAGAAAAATATGCAAAGTTATAGATGATTGTTGCCAACGTGGTAGTACAATTCTCAATGCACAAGGTGGTTATAAAGGCGATGAAATGCAGGTGGTTATGTGTGCTTGCAGTAGTAAAGAAATGTATCAACTGCGAAAAACTGTAAAAGAAGAAGATCCTGAATCATTCTTTGTGATAATGGAATCCCACGAAGTTCATGGGGAGGGATTCAAAATGATGAATATAGGTAACGTTCCCACTGCACCCGGTGAATCAAATTCCTTCTTGACTTTTCAGAAAAAATTAAAGTAAAATAGCCAATGAACGAGTGGCAGAAACTGCGTAAATCCAGTATCTGCTACTCGTTTTTTGATTGTTGAAGAGGAAAAGGAGGAATATTATGAAAGTAAAATCAAATATGTATTTGGAGACGGCTCCGGTTGGAAGTCTTATGAAAAAATACTCTATTCCATGTATCATTTCCCTGCTGGTGGCAGCACTATATAATATCGTTGACCAGATATTTATCGCTAATGCTACCTATCTCGGATCCTATGGAAATGCAGCAAACACGGTAGTATTTCCGCTTACCGTAGTGGCATTGGCGATTGCGGTTATGATTGGGGATGGCTGCTGCGCCTTTGTCAGTATATCTCTTGGAGCAGGAAGAAAGGATGATGCACACAAAAGTGTAGGAAGTGCTGTTCTTGTCTGCATAATCGTAAGTGTTATGTTAACCATAGTATACCTGACCTGTATGGATGGAATCATAAAGGCATTTGGGGGCAGTGTGAATGCAGAAACATTTGCATGTTCCAAAGAATATTTCTTCTGGATTTCTCTTGGAATTCCATTCTATATGTTTGGACAGGCAATGAATCCAATCATCCGTTCGGATGGAAGCCCTAAATTTGCTATGGTAACAACCGTTGCCGGTGCTGTTATCAATATTATTCTGGATCCTATTTTCATTTTCCCGATGCACATGGGAATGAAAGGTGCTGCCATTGCTACCGTAGCAGGCCAGATTTTTACAGCGGTTCTCTCCATATGGTATCTTTTCCATATGAAAGTAGTTTATCTGGAAAAAAGCAGTTTCCGTTTGCATGTGCGGCTGATGAAAAAGTATATCATGCTTGGAATTACAAGCTTTTTGTCACAGATTTCGCTGGTTCTGGCCATGGCTGCAATCAATAACATGATTCGAAAATATGGTGCCCTGGATGAAATTTTCGGGCAGGCAGAATATGCACAGATTCCAATGGCAGTGGTAGGAATCGTTATGAAATTTTTCCAGATTGTGATTTCCATTGCGGTTGGTATGGCAGCAGGATGTATCCCTATCGTTGGATACAACATCGGCGCAGGCAGGAAAGACCGGGCGAAAAAGCTTTTCACCCTGCTGCTTACCTGTGAAGCAATCGTAGGGGGGATAGCGCTTGTAATCGTAGAATGTTTCCCAATGCAGTTGATCGGAATGTTTGGAGCATCCAATGAAAGTGTCTATTATACCCAGTTTGCAGTGAAGAGCTTTAGAACGTATCTTTGTATGATGATTTTGGCAACGGTAAATAAGGGAACTTTTATTTATCTGCAGTCCCTTGGAAAAGGTGTGGCATCCATGGTGATTTCCATGGTCCGGGAGATTGTATTCGGAGTTGGATTTGCACTGATTTTACCAATCTTTTTCGGATTGGATGGCGTGTTGTATTCCATGCCTTTATCGGATATTTTGACGTTTTTGATTGCAGCGGTTATTATCCGGATGACCTATCAGGAACTGTCCGGAAAAAAGAAGATATGTACTACTCCTGATTTTGAATAGTTCCCGGCTCTGGCATAGCCATTCCTTTTGTGATAAGATTGGAGAGGGTAGAGGGGTGCAGTGGGGACGTTTCTTTTGTCCACAGGATAGCCCTTTTGTCTTCGCGTTTTAAGACAAAAGGGCTATCCTGTGGACAAAAGAAACGTCCCCACTGTACAAACGTCCCCACTGAGGAAGGAGTAAGTACTATGCAGATCAAAAAAGCAGCAATCATAGGAATGGGAGCTTTGGGCCTTTTATATGGCAATCATATTGCAGACCATATTGGTCCGGAGGCTGTTGATTTTTTACTGGGTGCAGAGCGGTATGACAAATATTTGAAAAAGACTTTTGAGATACAGGGAGAAGAAAAAAAGCTTCCTATCGCCAGGGCAGAACAGGCTGAGCCTTATGATCTGGTGATTCTGGCAGTAAAATACGGTGCCATAGAGTCAGCTTTTGAAACCATGAAGTATGCAGTAGGACCGGACACCGTTTTACTTTCTGTGATGAATGGAATCACCAGTGAAGATATGATGGGAGAGCGGTTCGGCAGAGAAAACCTGATTTACACGGTGGCTCAGGGTATGGATGCCATGCATTTTGGGGATACCCTGCGTTATACGAAAATGGGAGAACTCCGTATAGGTATTGTGGAGGATGGAAAGAAAGAGAACCTGGATGCTGTGGTGGACTTTTTAAACAGAGCAAAGATTCCCTGTGTGGTAGAAGAGAATATCAGAAAAAGAATGTGGGGCAAATTCATGCTGAATGTAGGCATTAATCAGACATGTATGGCTTATGAATGTACCTATTCCCAGGCACTGACGCCGGGAGAGGCCAATGATGTTTTAATGGGAGCCATGGAAGAAGTGATTCAAATCTCCCAGGCAGAAGGTATCGGTCTAACCCACGCAGACTTAGATTATTATGTAGCGATTCTGAAAACCTTGGATCCTGATGGTGTGCCATCCATGCGTCAGGACGGTATGGCCGGCAGAAAAACAGAAGTGGATATGTTTGCCGGCACGGTTATCAAGATCGCAGAGAAGCATGGTATGGATGCACCGGTCAACCGTTTTATATATAAGAAGGTAAAGGAAATGGAATCAGAGTTATGTTAACTATAGATAAAAATACCATATGCACTTTTTTTAGAAACTATACCGATGCCTACAACGCATCCGATCCAAAGATAAAACTGAAGATCGATCATACTTATCGGGTAGCAGATCTGGCAGAGCAGATTGCATTATCAGAACAGATGCCACAGGAAGATATAGAACTGTGCTGGCTGATGGGGATGCTTCATGATATCGGGCGTTTTGAACAGATAAAGCGTTACGGTACCTTTGTGGATGCAAAATCCATAGACCATGCCACGTTTGGTGCAGATCTTTTATTTCAGGAAGGACTGATTCGGGAGATTTTCCCGGAAGAATGTATCAGCCCTTTGTGTGAAGAATTATCTCTGTGTGAGACTGCCATTCGAAACCACAGTATCTATCAGCTGCCATTAGACCTTACAGAACGGGAGAGAGCATTTTGCAATGTGCTGCGGGATGCGGATAAGATAGATATTCTCCGGGTAAATCTGGATACTCCCATGGAGGTGATTTACAACACTTCTGCAGAAGTATTAAAAAAGGAAAGCATTACGCCGGAGGTGTTGCAGGCATTTTCAGAACATCATGCAGTGCTCCGGAGCCTGAAAAAAACCGGAATCGATAATCTGGTTGGTCATGCTTCCATGATTTTTGAACTAGTGTACCATACCAGTAAAAAAATCGTAGACGAGCAGGGATACTTATGGAAGTTACTGGAATATAACTCTGAAAATCAGGAAACAAGAAAGAAGCTTCTTTATATGAAAGAGGAATTAGAAAATTTTATTCGTTGCTCATAAATACTGCAAGTAAAACCCTTTGGAGAGCTGGATTTTACAGATGAATCTTTGTTCTACAAAATTCTGGAAAAATATATGGAGTTAGCAATTTAATCCCAAAAAGGGACGAAAGAATAAAAACAACAAATTATAATGAAAATTTAACGATAAATTATCAAACGCCATAGTTGATTTTTTGCTGATTTCTGCATATAATAGGAGTAGAAGAAAGCATTGGAGGTGTTTATCATGGCAATTGCAGCAGATCTTTTGCAAAGTTTGGTTCCTATTTCACAGTTTAACAAAGGTCAGGCGGCAAAGATATTTGACAGGCTTCGCTCTGAAAGAGAATTGATTGTTTTAAAGAATAATCAACCTTCTGCAATTATTTTGTCACCTGAAGAATATACAAGACTAACAGAAATTGAGGAAGATTATTTCCTTTTATTAGAAGCAAATAAGCGAATGGAAGGTAATGGAAATAATAAAACACTTTCATTTGATTCTGTAATGAGTAATTTAGGAATCAGTGAAGATGAACTTTTAAATACGGAGGATGCTGATATCGAATGACATGGAATATTGAGTTTTTAGAAGAAGCAGAAAAAGATATGAAAAAACTCGACCATTCAGCTCAGGTACAAGTGTTAAAAGGTATCCGAAAAGTTAGTCAGAATCCTTGACCTACATTTTTAAAAAATTACATTCATTTTACATAAGCACGATAACATATTTTACATAGCCTTTATAGAATATCCCTTGTAAGAAAAAACAAGGGATATTTTTTTCGCGAGTAATGAGCCAAAGTCTGTGCTTGCACAAGACCTTGGCGAATACCGCGAAAACCTTAGAAATGGCAGAGCACATTTCTAAGGTATAGATGAGTAGTATCCCAGAAAGAGGTAGAAATTATGAAAAACAAATGGTTAAAACTTGGAAGTTTGGCAATGGCAACAGTTCTTGTTGCAGCAACTCTGGTTGGATGTGGAAAAAAGGAAGCTGAAAAAGTAGCGCTTGCTGGTTCCACTTCCATGGAAAAAGTATGTGAAGCGTTAATGGAAGGCTTTGCAGAAGTAAATCCCGACATCACAGTAACAACAGAATACACAGGTTCCGGTGCCGGAATTGAATCCCTGATTGCAGGAAGCGTAGATATCGGAAATGCATCCAGAAATATAAAGGATGAAGAAAAAGAAAGCGGTGTAGTAGAAAATGTAATTGCACTGGATGGAATCGCAGTCATCATTGATAAGCAGAACACAGTTACCGGCTTAACAAAAGACGAACTGGCTAAGATTTATACCGGTGAAATCAGCAACTGGAGTGAACTTGGTGGTGCTGATGAAGCCATTGTAGTCATCGGACGTGAAAGCGAATCCGGTACCAGATCTGCTTTTGAAGAACTTCTGGAAGTAGAGGATAGCTGTGTATATGCACAGGAGCTGGATTCTACCGGCGCAGTTCTTGCAAAAGTAGCAGCTACTCCGGGAGCAATCGGATATGTTTCCTTAGATGTAGTAGATGATACAGTAACTGCTGTTACTCTGGATGGCGTAGAAGCAACAGAAGCTAATGTATTAGCAGGTACTTATGCACTTCAGAGACCTTTCGTTATGGCAACCAAAGGGGAAATCAGTGAGCAGAACGAAGCGGTAAAAGCATGGCTTGATTATGTATTCTCTGATGAAGGAAAAGAAATCATCAAAGGTGCAGGACTTATCATTCCGGAATAAGGTGAAAAGATGCAGAAAAAAACAGAAAAACTCGCAGGATACATATTTTTGGTATTTGGTTGTATCGCTGTAGTTTCTGTACTGGCCATAACAATATTTATGTTTTGGAAGGGTACACCTGCCTTGTTTGAGGTGGGTGTACCTGAGCTGTTGTTTGGAACAGTATGGAAACCTTCGGCAGATCAGCCATCATATGGTATATTTTATATCATTCTTTCTTCTATCGTGGGAACTTTTGGATCAGTACTTTTAGGGGTTCCGATTGGAATATTGACAGCAGTATTTTTGACGGATTTTACAGATGGAAGCAAAATGGGACGGGCTACCTCCAAAGTCATATCATCCGCGGTGGAACTTCTGGCAGCCATACCATCTGTTATTTATGGTCTGATTGGTATGATGATATTGAATCCCTTTATGTATAAAATGGAAAAGAAGATATTTGCGGGTAGTACGGAACATCAGTTTACCGGCGGAGCAAATCTTCTTTCTGCCATCATCGTGCTGGCAATTATGATTTTGCCTACAGTGATCAATATCAGTGCATCCTCTATCCGGGCAGTCCCGGGAAGTTTAAGATCAGCTTCTCTTGCACTGGGAGCCAGCAAGATTCAGACTATATTCAAGGTGGTACTTCCGGCGGCACGTTCGGGTATTATGACTGGAGTTGTTCTGGGAATCGGTCGTGCCATTGGAGAAGCTATGGCAATCAATATGGTAGCCGGTGGCGCAGTGAATATTCCGCTTCCATTTAATTCGGTAAGATTTCTTACCACGCAGCTGGTAAGTGAGATGGGTTATTCCTCCGGTCTGCACCGGCGGGTTCTGTTCACAGTTGGTCTGGTGCTCTATATATTTATCGTGATCATCAATCTTTTCTTAACACATATGAAAAAGAAAGGAGAGAGGGCATATGATTAAAAAAAGAAGGCGAATTTCAGACCAGATCATAAAAGGACTTATTGTACTGAGTGCTCTATTATCCATTCTTTTACTGCTTCTGATCATTGTATTTGTAGTATCCAAGGGGATAGGACAGGTGAACTGGGATTTTCTTACAACGGTTACTTCGGTACGAAAGGGAACCATTGGTATTGCAGGAAATATTTTTAATACGATTTTGATCATTGTGCTCACCATGCTTTTTACCATTCCCATCGGCGTAGGCGCAGCTATTTTCTTAAATGAATATGCGGGAAAAGGAAAGATCGTGACCGTCATTGAGTTCGCCACAGAAGTACTTTCCGGAATCCCTTCTATTATATTTGGTCTGTTTGGAATGATGTTCTTTGTTGAGACGCTGGGACTGGGATATTGTATTCTATCCGGTGCTCTCACCTTGATCCTGATGGTCCTTCCACTGGTCATCCGAAATACCCAGGAAGCACTGAAGACAGTCCCGGATGGATATAGGCAGGGAGCAATCGGTTTGGGAGCAGGCAAATGGTATATGATCAGAACGATTCTGATACCCTCTGCCATGCCCGGAATTATTACTGGAGCGATTCTGGCAATCGGTCGTATTGTAGGGGAATCGGCAGCACTGATTTTTACAGCAGGATCTGCAAAGCTACTTCCCAAAGGAATTCTGGGAGTCTTTGATAAAATGTTTGAATCCGGCGGTACACTTACCATACAGTTATACCTTTCTGCTACAAGTGAAGGGGATTTTGATACAGCCTTTGGAATTGCGTATGTGTTATTGATCATTGTCTTTATTATCAATATTCTGACCAAGTATTTGACCAAACGTTTTGATACTACAAGACAAAAATAACGCCTGTTACGGAAAGCTTCTTTTAGAAAGAATCAGCATATTCCGAACAGAAGAATAACAAAAGTAGGAGTTTGATGCGTGTGAATAACGTAAAATTATCAATCAATGAACTGAATTTATACTATGGAGATAACCATGCGTTAAAAGATGTCAGCATGGATATCTATGCCAATAAGGTGACTGCTTTTATCGGTCCCTCCGGATGCGGAAAGTCCACCTTTTTAAAGACACTGAATCGAATGAACGATCTGGTGGAAAATGTAAGGATCACAGGGGATGTCCGTCTGGAAGGGCAGGACATTTATGCAGATAATGTGGATACCACCCTGCTTCGTGAAAACGTAGGGATGGTATTTCAACAGCCCAATCCATTCCCCATGAGCATCTATGACAATATCGCATATGGTCCGAGAGTACATGGAATCCGGGACAAACATCGTCTGGATCAGATTGTGGAAGAGAGTCTGAGGGGAGCCGCTATTTTTGACGAAGTAAAAGACCGACTGAAAAAATCAGCCCTTGGACTGTCCGGCGGACAGCAGCAGAGAATCTGTATCGCCAGGGCTCTGGCAGTAAAGCCATCGATACTTCTCATGGATGAACCAACCTCTGCGCTGGATCCTATTTCCACATCCAAGATTGAAGATCTGATGGAAGAACTGAAAAAGAAATATACCATTGTCATTGTGACCCACAATATGCAGCAGGCACTGAGGGTTTCAGACTATACTGCTTTTTTCCTGGTGGGAGAAATGGTGGAATATGGTGAAACCAAAACGCTTTTTGCCTATCCGCAGGATAAAAGAACAGAAGATTATATCACCGGAAGATTCGGTTAATGGGGAGAAAGGGGATCTCATGAGAACTAAATTTGACGAACAGTTGAAAAATTTAAATGAAGAAATGATTCAGATGGGAGTCATGATAGAAGAAAATATACAGGAAGCAATCGAAGCTCTTGTCAAATCCGATGTGGATAAGGCAAAAAAAATTATGGAAAAAGATACTGCAATCGATAAAAAACAGCGTGATATTGAGAGTATCTGCTTTAATCTTTTGATACAGCAGCAGCCGGTTGCCAGAGATTTACGGATGATCACAGCGGCCATGAAAATGGTTACGGATATGGAAAGAATCGGGGATCATGCAGCAGATATCAGTGAAATGACGATCATGCTGGCAAAGAGTGAGCGGATGGAAAATTATGAAACCATCATCAAAATGGCATCAGAGGCTTCCATTATGCTGATCCACAGTATTGATGCCTTTACTGAAAAAGACAAAGTGAAGGCAAAAGAGGTTATCGACCATGACGATGTGGTAGATGCTCTCTTTGATCAGGTCAAACAGGAAGTAACAAAACTGATTCAGAATGACCCGAAGCGTGGAGAGCAGGAAATCGATATGCTTATGATCGCAAAATATCTGGAGCGTATCGGGGATCACGCCACCAATATCGCAGAATGGGTGATTTATTCTCTGGATGACCGGAAAAAGGATAAGCAGGGAAATTAGGAATCCCATAAAAAGGAAAAGTAGAAAAATCCTAAAATGGTAAAAAGGGAAAGAAAAGATATAGGAACATCAGAATGTATAAAGAATTAAAAGAGAATGAAGAAATCCTCTGCCTGATCGAGAGTGGGGATAAGAATCTGGAAATACTGGGCTATACCGAGCATTCCATCAAACATTGTGTGAAAGTAGCCAAAGAAGCAGAACGGATATTAAAAGTACTTGGCTATGATAAACATCAGGCAGAGCTGGCCAAAATAGCAGGACTACTGCATGACATAGGAAATGCCATAAACCGCAACCGTCATGCAGAGTATGGGGCCATACTTGCCAATCAGATTCTGGAAAAGACGGAACTGGATATCCGGGACCGTCTGGTTGTTGTTTCAGCAATCGGTAATCATGATGAATCAACCGGCGGTGCCAAGGATGCCATATCTGCGGCACTGATCATTGCAGATAAGACGGATGTCAGAAGAAATCGTGTTCGCAACAAAGGTAAGGCAAATTTTGATATCCACGACAGAGTCAATTACGCTGTCTGCCAATCGGAATTAATCATAGATAAAGAGAAGAAAGTTATTTCATTAAATCTGAAAATAGATGAAGATATCTGTACCATGTTCGAGTATTTCGATATTTTCCTGGGCAGGATGGTAATGTGCCGGAAGGCGGCAGAAATACTGGGCTGCTCTTTTAAGCTTCTTTCCAATGGCCAGAAGGTTCTGTAATGACAGTACTTTCTGTCAGGGGAAAGGAGTTTCCTTTTTTAAAGGATTCTTTACCATTCTCCTTTAAAAAACTTCTGTAATTATGTTGATATTTTTCTTCTCGGTGCATATAATAAAGATGCTTGTAAATCTGGTTTTATCTAAGCGTTCTGTTGTATCTAATTGTTGTTATATCTAAGTGTTCTGTTATATCTAAGTTTTCTATTTTATCTGAGTGTTCTGTTATATCCAAGTTTATTAGTATATCTATGTATTCTATTTTATTTGAGTGTTCTGTTATATCTAAGTTTTTTATTGTATCTGAATATTCTATTTTATCTGAATATTCTATTTTATCTAAATCTTCTATTTTATCTAAATCTTCTATTTGTATCATTATTCCAGTTTGTCGCAATGATGTATTGGATTCGAAAGGCTCTAAAAAGGGCTTCAAAATGATCCCAAATGGCTTCAAATAGGACTCCAGAAGGCTTCCAAAAGACTCCCCAAAGGGTTCCCGAAAGGCTCCGCAAGGGTTCCCGAAAGATTCCAAAAAGTAAAATACCGCCGGTAATAGAAAATGGAATTTCAGGCAGTAAGAAAATTCATGTTTTCTGCACATTTTGTCGCGATAATGTGATTTTATACTGCTTGATAGTTGAAAATCTTTGTAGAAGCGGTATTAGCAGGATGAATGCGAAAAAAACAAGAAAAATACTACTGCCTCAGATTAAAGAGAGGCATGAGAGGAGGTAAAATCATTTTAAAGCAAGTAAAAAACGAAAGAAAATACCTGGAAAAACAATTGAAAAATGTACGGAAAGAGATTGATGTACTGCCTGGGGGAAAGTTGAGGTGTACAAGCAGTAATGGTTCAGATCAATATTTCATTGATGGAAGGTATATTAGCAAAAAGAAAAAGGATTATGCCCAAAAAGTAGCCCAACAGGAATATGATGCAAAGTTGATTCGAGCATTGGAAGGAGTGATATCAAAATGGAAAGAAATAGAATTTATATACGATAATAGGATATTGGAAAAGCAGTTTGATGAAATGTGCGGTGCGAGAAAAAGACTGGTAAAACCCTGGATTGAGCCGATAGATATGAAAATTAAAAGTTTCATGGAGAAGGAATATGTTGAAAAAAATATGAGGAAACTAGAGATTTATGAAAGAAATGGATATTTGCTGGGGAAAAAGTTGTTGATTACTCATGAAACCAGTAAGGCTCCACTTAGCAGAAGTGTTTTGGATTCCTACATAGAAAGCTATTTACTGTGAGCGGATGGTTTTGAATAAAAGATTATGAGAGATATAGAAACTGGAGATGACAATCATTTCTTCTTAAGCTAGAATGGGAATGTACATGAAAAATTGTATATAAGTATGTGAATCAGATTGATAAATCCGTTTTGAGATAATTCCTGGCTTTCAATGTAGTTCAATATATCGGAGAAGTATGACTGTGTAGACAAAAGGATAAAGCAAATGATTGAAGCAGAAGTAAAATTAAAAATTGATAATATAGAAGAGATTCGGAAAAAACTGGTTTCTATGGGATTTTCAGAGAGTTTTCATGGAAAAGAATGTGACCGGTATTTTGATGATGAAAAAGGGAATATCCGTGGCACAGACCGGGCT
>CAMFGH010000018.1 GCA_945949875.1 uncultured bacterium | reverse complement strand
CGATCAACCCTGTTGGCCACTTTTCAAATAACTCATACTCAGTAGAACGCATCAAAGTAGAAGAGGCAATCATATCCAGAGTTTCAGAAGGTATGGGAACAATGAAATCCTTCAGATCCTGTTGATTCCGGATAGCATGATAAAGGTTTTTCTCACTTTGTGCCATCTCCAGTACTTTATCCTCTTCAAAAAAAGAGAGTGACAAATTAAGCTGCATGTCGCCATCAATCAGCAGGACTTTATATCCCATGGCAGATAGTGCATAACCGATATTGGCACAGGATGTGGATTTTCCACTGCCTCCCTTGTTATTGCAAAAACAAATCGTCTTCGTCTTTCCCATATGGAACACTCCTTGGTCATTTCTTGGTTATTTCTTAATTATTTCTTAGTTATTTCTTGATATTTCCTGACTATCTCTTAGTCATTTCATGATTGTTTCCTGTTTTTAACTCTCTCTATTATAACTTTTTCTGACGGGAATAACAATCATTATGCCAAAATTCCCCTGATATCATTATGCCGGAAGTTTATATTTTTTTTAGAATCAAAACACTTTTCTTTCATAAAATCTCCACATTTTCGACACATTTATCCTTTATGATAATAACCATAGAACAGAGAAAAAAGACTTTTTAGGAACACTACCCCTCCGAAAAAAAGTCTCTCTGGTCTAAATACACTTTTTCATATCTCCCCTTGTTTTACAACAAGATGTATTATGCATACTAAAAAACAACCCTGGCCTAACCGGCCGGGGTTGTTTTTTTCTAATCTTCTTTTTGCCCTATTAATCCTTTTTCCCCTGCAACACATTGACACTAATCGCACACTGGGCACAATGTTCGGAGCATTTCATACAGTATACGCATTCCCTGTCTCCTACCTGCCGGATATCCATTGGGCACTCCCTGACACAACGCCCACATCCATTGCATTTACTCTCATCCACTACCATTCTCACAACTGCCACTTTATGAAAGAAAGAATAAAATGCACCAAGCGGACAGAGAAACCTGCAGAAAAATCTATGTAAGAAAATACATCCCACTAAAATCAGCACAAGAAATGTCATTTTCATGGTAAAAAGCTTACCAATCAAACTTCGTAATCCGTCACCCAAAAGCACCAGAGGAATACCTCCTTCCAAGGTTCCCGCAGGACAGATGTATTTGCAAAAGCCCGGTGTCTGGAAAAGCAATGGTATCAGCACACAAAATACCACCAGAATCACATATTTCAGGTAAGACAGATAATAGGTAACCCTGCTCTTTTTTATCTTTTTCACCGGAATCCATGCCAGCACTTCCTGCAGCAGTCCAAAGGGACATAAAAACCCGCAGATCAGTCTCCCCAGCAAAATTCCAAATAGAAGAATCATTCCAAGTGCATAATATGGCACACGGTATTTGCTGGACAAAAGCGCATTCTGCACGCTTCCGATAGGGCAGGCACCTATGGCTCCGGGACAGGAATAGCAGTTCAGCCCGGGCACACATACTCCTTTATTATTCCCCTGATATATTTCTCCTTT
Source organism: uncultured bacterium (assembly GCA_945949875.1). Taxonomy (GTDB): domain Bacteria; phylum Bacillota; class Clostridia; order Lachnospirales; family Lachnospiraceae; genus 1XD8-76. Next base: position 34,068 of record CAMFGH010000018.1, on the reverse strand, counting down.
TATAAATCCGGTGATGTGGCAATTATAAAGAACCGCGTACACACACTGGGTCAAATGTCTTATCTTCTGCTTCATCATCCCGGTTACCTTTTGTATCCCCATCCTACTCTCTTTTATGATGACATCTGATTCCTTTTCTACATCATCTGATTCCTTTTCTTCATCATCCGATTCCTATGCACTCCAGACATATATGAGTTGCTTTATTTAAAATATCCTGATATCCCCCGGTCCAGATTCCCAGAGTGATTAGCATAAGCGCAATGGTTATGCCGAGAAATCGAATCATATTTCTTACATTTATCATGGAATCCATCTTTTCATTTACCTCATCATTTATCTAGTCATTTATCTTAGCACTTTTTCCGGTACTTTTCCTGGTACTTCTCCTGCCATTTTTCCTGGCTCTTTTCCTGGCTCTTCTATTGATTTGCAAGGGCTCCTTCGATTGCGTTTTTATACTCGCGATACTGTGTATCCGCATCCGCCGCTCCAACATAATCGGTATAAACGGTACCATCCTTATTGAAAATCACGGTATAAGGTATACTGCTTACACTATATTTCGAGCTGATGCTTCCGTCTGTGTCATATCCAATTGGAAATGTATATCCGTTACTGGAAATAAAAGAGTTTACGGTAGAAGTACTCTCACCGCAATCGATTGCCACGATTCTTACATCACCACTGTTACCATAATCTCCATAGAGCTTTTCAAAGGCAGGCATCTCACGACAGCACGGCCCGCACCAGGTTGTCCAGAAATTGACCAAAACGACTTTGCCAGCCTGTTCTGACAAAGTAAAAGTAGAGCCACTTGCAAGAGTCACAGTAAAATCCTTTGAACTGTCCCCTCTCCAGACATATTCTGTGGCAGCTTCCGCCTGCTCTGCCGGAGCTGTCTCTCCTGCAGTTGCATCTTCTGCAGGCACTTCACCCGCTGGTTTTTTTGTTCTCCCTGTCGGATCTTCGACTGAATTCCCTTTCGAAGAATCTTCTTCCATCTGATCTCTCAAATGAGGGCCTGTATACCTGTGATCATCTTCTGACTCTTCCAGGGTTGCCTCTTTGGCCTCCCCTGCTGTGTCATTCCCGTCTTCTATACCATCAAATATATCCTTTGCCTTATCTTTTGCCTTGTCTAAAGACTCCTCATCCACATCTTTCGCAATATCTTTCAGCTTGCCTTCTGCTTCTTCTCCCAGCTCTTCTTCGATCTCATCTACTTCCTCTTCGATCTCTTTCTTCACTTTTTCCTTTGCTTTCCGGGAGCTCGAATCTGTTGCGTAAATCCCCAAAATCAGAAGTACAAATACAACTGCCAAAATTCCCAACGCACTACAGCAGATAATAAGAATCTTTCTGGTGTTCTTTTCCTTATCCTGCTGATTATCCTGTGACATGCTCATACTTTTTCATCCTCCGGTTTTTCTTAATGGTCAAAATCTATTTCCTCAAAAGCAATGGTTTTTCCCTTCAATATTCGATATAATAGGAATGCTCTGATGAAACCAAATAATCATGTTTCATATTTCAGACTTTTAGCTCTTATACAAATGATTATACAACGAGGTCATATTATGTATCAAACAATTCTATTTGATTTAGACGGAACTCTTACCGATTCCGGAAAGGGAATCACCAATGCGGTTTCCTATGCGCTTGCCAAAGCAGGGATTCAGGTGGAAGATAAAAGCACACTTTTCCCTTTTATCGGTCCACCTCTGAAAGACTCTTTCAAAGAATTCTATCATTTTACAGAAGAACAGGCCAGTCAAAGAGTCAGGGATTACCGGGAATATTACAATGTGAAAGGACTTTTCGAAAATGAAGTCTATCCGGGTATCGAAAAACTGCTATCTGATATAAAGAAATCCGGTCGCCGAATCGGTCTGGCCACTTCAAAACCAGACAAGTTATCGATTCAGATTTTAGACCATTTCCATCTTCTTCCGTATTTTGATATCATCTCCGCTCCTACCATGGATGAGAAAAGAAATACAAAAATTGAAGTCATCGAATATGCCCTGGAACAGTTTGGTATCACGGATGTCTCAGATGTTGTCATGGTGGGAGATCGAAAATTTGATATTCTTGGCGCGAAGCATTTTGGAATGGATTCCATAGGTGTGCTGTATGGATATGGCTCCAGAGAAGAACTCACAGAAGCCGGTGCCACTTATCTCGTAGAAAATACAGAAGGGATTTGGTCTGTTTTATAGACCAAATCCCTGTATAATGCTTTCCGTTTGACTGCACGGAACATACCATAGCCTTCACATCATAAGTGCAAGCACACCATACATAGCCAGTCCCAGACTGGCCGCGCATATACTTGGCGCATCTATGAACCATTTGCATCCGGTTGCCCGAAAGAGCAGACCTATCAGTTGAAAGACAAGGGGATTCATGATAACACACCAAACCGGCAGAGCTATCATCCCAGCTAAAATCCCATAGATTACTGCAATCGATGGAAAAATTACAAGCATACTGTAAAGTGTTACAAAAGGAACTATGATCTGCCGGAATGTACTGGAGATAACCGTTTCTGCCAAAGCAAAATGATCAGTCACCATAATCTTCTGATAGATTGTGGGCATGAGACACAAGTAAGAGTGAATCATAAATCCTCCCATCGCGCCACAGCAAAAGACCGCCTTCATAATCAACGCAAAAGTACTATGTTCTGTCCCCACCTGATTCATGAGTGACAGAAAGCCACAGGTATACATGGGTACCGCAAACATGGCTAATATGCCGGATGCCACAAAACGCCAATGGGCCATATCCTGCCACTTGCTGTCAATGTACTTTCCTTCTCCCAGCTTTTCGTTATCTGCGCCTTTCAGATCCAAAAGACAATCTGCAACTGCACACAGGAGACCTCCTATGATTCCTATTATCGCTAATAATTGATTATTCATCTATTGATGCCTCTCATCCATACGCTAACCGACAGCACTTTCATTCCTTACCGATATCTCTTATCAATCTTCTTTGCCACCTTAGTCCCAATATACTGCATGATCTGAACAAGCAGGATCAACAAAATAACCGTTGCAAACATGATATCTGTTTCATATCGATAATATCCATAACGAATCGCGATATCACCCAGACCACCGCCGCCTACCGTACCGGACATGGCGGAATATCCCAGGATCGTTGCCAGCGCAATGGTTGCATTGATGATCAGGGAAGTTCTGGCTTCCGCCAGTAACACCTTCCAAACGATATGCCAGGTGCTTGCTCCCATACTCTGCGCTGCTTCGATCACTCCCTGATCCACCTCCAGCAAGGAGGATTCCACCAGTCTGGCAATAAAGGGGGCTGCTGCAATGGTCAAAGGTACAATCGTTGCAGTAGGACCATAACTTTTCCCCACCAGAGCTCTGGTAAACGGAATGATCAGAATAAGCAGGATCAGAAATGGTACACTTCGAACAATATTCACTACAACATCAATGATCTTATAGATGAATTGATTTGGTCTCAAACCATCTTTTCTGGTCAGCACCAGGGTAATCCCCAGAGGCAGACCCAGAATATATGCAAAAAAGGTGGAGGTCAGTGTCATGTATAAAGTCACCCATGTACCTTCCACTAACATACTGATTATCTCATTACTGAACATAGTCTTCCAGCACCTCCACTTCCAGTTTTCTTTCCTGCAGATAAGCAATCATTCGATTGGCTATGATTTCATCATCCGGCAGCTGCAGAATCATCTGACCGTGCGCTATTCCACCGATATCTTTTGTATCAGCCTGTAAAATATTGACCGGTGCCTTGCACTCCAGGATCATATTTCCGATGACCGGCTCTGCCGATGGATTTTCTTTGAAAACGATACGAACGCAGCGCTTGCTGCTGAGCTCGGAATATTCCTTATCTTCGCCCTGGAATACCAGTTTTTTCGCAGCTTTTGTCTTCGGATGGGAGAATACATCTTCCACCGTACCGGTCTCTGCCAGATCTCCGTGATCAATGATCGCCACATGGGAACATATTTCCTGTACCACTGTCATTTCATGGGTAATGATCACGATGGTAATACCAAATTCCCGATTGATCTTCTTCAGCAGAGCAAGAATCGACTTGGTCGTTGTAGGGTCAAGGGCACTGGTAGCCTCATCACAAAGCAGGATCTTCGGATCCATGGCAAGGGCTCTGGCAATCGCCACACGCTGCTTTTGTCCCCCGGAAAGCTGAGCCGGATAAGCCTTGGCTTTTTCTTCCAGATCCACGATCTTCAGCAGTTCCTTTGCCTTTTCCCGTGCTTCTTTCTTTTTCATTCCAACGATTTCCAGCGGAAAACAGATATTATCCAGAACGGTTCTCTGCATCAGCAGATTAAAATGCTGGAAGATCATTGCAATATGGGTTCTTACTTCCCGCAGCTCTTTTTCACTGAGCTGCATCAGATTTTTCCCTTCAATATAGACATTTCCGGATGTTGGCTTTTCCAGCAGGTTTAAGCATCTTACCAGGGTACTTTTTCCTGCACCACTCATACCGATGACGCCGTATATCTCTCCTTTGTGAATTTCCAAATTAACGTGGTTCAGGGCATTTACTGTAGCATCCTTGCTCTCAAAGCTCTTGCTGATGTCCTCAACCTTGATCATGATTTCCTGTATTGCCATGTTTTTTCCTCTTTTTCCATTAAAAAGCTATCCGCCTGTAAAAATGCAGACAACTTTTACTATGCCTCATCTGAAAACTATAAACGCTTTATACTATACCACATCAATAGGAAATTGCGCAATTCATATCACAAAACAGATTTTGGCATTCCCTAGGGTAAAACTTCTATCTTTGCCCCATCTTTCAGTTCATAATCCCCCGGGTGGTCGATAATCTGCTGCCCATCGGAAAGACCGCTTAAGATTTCTACAAATCCACCGCTATAGACGCCGGTGGTTACCGCCATTTTCCTGCAAATACCATTTTCCACTGTATAAACTATGGTTTCCTGATTCTCATTTGCAAGGGCTGAAACAGGAATCTGAATGGCATCCTCTGCTAACGCTCTGGAAAAATGCAGCGTCACCTCATACCCCGGTCCCATTTGTTCCGGAATGTGATCGGCAGACAATTCCACCCGGCATCTGTTTTCATTGACGCCCAAAGTAGAAAGCTGCTGTTCTGCCAGAGGCGAAATAAATGTGATTTTCTCTTCTACTACAGTATCATCCGGCAAAGACACCTGCACTGCATCTCCCACATGATAATAGACGACGTCATCTGTCAGCATCCAGGCCTCCAGCTTTTTATTTCCGGACTGGTATAAACGGACCAGAGGCTGATTCTCTACCACGTAGCTTCCGTTCTCCACCAGAAGCTCTGCTACGATACCACTTTTAATCGGTGCTGCCGGGGTTACTTCCTGTTTTCTTGTTAACGTATCAATACTGGTCTGAACCTGTCCTGCATTCTGCTGGATTCCGGTTGCCCCTCTGGCGATGCTGTCTGAAATCGTATTGTATTCCACCTTCAATGCTTCTATTTTATCCAGATAGTACTGCCTTTGCTGGGCAGAATTGGCCAGTTTTGCATTCTCGTATGCCTCGCTTGCCTCAGAATATGCACTGGATAATGCAATCAGCTGGTCGGAGGAGTATGGATTACTGCCTTCCGCTTTTCCCTCTTTTTTCAGATTTTTCCATTCCTTATTGGTATCTACTGCTGCCTCATAGGTAGCCTGCGCTGTGTCCCTGGCATATTTTGCTGCATTCTCATTATGTACTGCAGTGCCGTTTTCCCCAAACATCAGATCATATTCCTGCACTGCGCTGGTGATCTGTGCCTGGAGCTGTTGCTGCTGAAGGGCCAGCTGTAGCTGATTGCTTTCGCCCTGCCCGTAAATGGCTGCTTTTTGTTTCTTCAGCCCCTCTATCTGATCCGCCAGATCCTGCTGATACGCTTCATCATCGATCCGTATCACTTCTTCTCCGGCCCCTACCTGCTCTCCGATCCTGCATAAAACCTCTGTTACGGTTCCGCTGGTGCCGGACAAAATCACTTCTCCCTCATCGGAAATCACATTTGCTTCCAGTTCCAGGGTATCTTCCATCTGTCCCTTGGAAACCGTGATGATCTCCACCTTTTCGGGTGTCATCATGTACATTACTCCGGCGATTACCGCTATCACTGCAAAGACAGCCCCGATCACCACTTTTACACTTTTTTTCATGATTGATTGCTCCTATTATTCCTGCTCTTCTAAACTTCTACCCTTTTTTCTATGATAAATTTACCGTTTCATTCCCTATACATTATCCAAACTACTCCCGTTCTCTCAGCATTTCCACCGGTACCAGTTTCTTCATCTTCCGCAGGATCAGCCTGCTGCTGAACCATACCGAAAGAAAAATCAGAAACACCGATACCACCAGTGCCTTGCCCTCCACAAAATCCGGAATGGTAAACATCTCAGAAGCCATTCCGGTGGAAATCACTCTGCTTGCCCACATGGTCATGGGAATCCCCAGCAGGATACCACCACAGGCCAGAAGATACTGACCCACCGAAATCACATCCAGACATTCCCCGCTTCGCATTCCCAGCATCATCAGCGTGGATATCTCACGTTTTAATTCTTCGTAATAGATCAGTGAACTGGTATATACCACTGCGATTCCAACAACCACTCCGAGAAATGCCATGGAAAACAAAATCATATTCATGCTTCCCATCATGGACCTGTACTGATCGATTTTTTCCTGTCTTGTTTCAATAATGCCCTCATAAGGAGAATCGTCCACCTGCTGTTTCAATTCTTCCCTGACATCCTCCGGTGCCTTGCATTTTACGCTGCTTATCACATCATGATAAGGGGTCAGATCTCCCAACGCCTCTTTTGACATATAAGCTGTTGTTCCGATATATTGGGCCATCAGATCTGTAACCGGGATTTCATACTCCTTTTCTTCCGGCCAGGTCATTTTCAACGTAACATAATCTCCTTTTTGCAGCCCCAGTCTGGAAGCCATGAACTCCGAAAGTACAATGCCTTCCTGCCTGGTATAAACAGCGTTTCCTTCCGCATCATACAGTCTGGTCAACTGGGCATCCCGGTCAATGGCAGAAATCGTAACGTCCAGATCATCTTTCCTGCTTTTCAGCTGTGCCCCAACTTCCAGTACTCCTTCCATTTTCTGCATCCGGGGATTGCTTAATATTTCCAGTGCATCCTCTTCTTTGATCAGCTCAGTAAAGCTCACCGCAATATCCTGCTGCTGATTTTCTTCCAGTTCCGAGAAAATAAAGATATCAAATAAAGAAGACATAGACACCAGCGTTGCAGTGATCATATACGCACAGGCCACACCGCACAGGGAAAGAACGGTTCTTCTTCGGTGTCTGGCCAGGCTTCTCACTCCCATAATTCCCGGCACAGTAAACATCCTGGTAAATCCCGGAATGATTTCCATGAAAAAACGTCTGCTGGTTTTCGGTGCCTCCGGTCTGAGTGCCCCGGCAGGTGTCTGCTTTTTCACCATACCGGTACAAATATAACTGATCAGGCTACAAAAGCCACCGGCCATGACCATTCCCTGTATCACATACTGAACATAAAACCCCTTCGTCACATCCGGGATCTGATAAAATACTTTATAATAATCTGTAAGCGGAGCGGCAGAATAATTACCTAAAATGCCGCCCACACATCCGCCGATCAGGCCCACCGTAAGACCATATCCCACATAATGAAGCCTTATCAGCCGGGGCCGGACCCCCAGAGCCATCAACGTTCCGATCTGGGTTCTCTGCTGCCCCAGCAATCGGTTTAGTAAAATATATAGAATAACCGCTGCCACTCCAAGAAAAAGGACAGGAATATAAGCCGACATCTGTTCCATCTGATCCAATTCCTGCTGGAAAATCGCAACAGAAACCTCATCCATACCATCATAGGTACTGGTCACCCCATAGGGATCCAGAACATCCTCCACTTCCTCTTTTATGTCTTCAAAATCTGCTCCCGGTTTCATCCTGAACAAGAACTGATTGACTTCTCCTTTGTGGCCCCAGATTTTTTCTGCAGTCTGAATATCCACAAATGCCGCATCATACTTATCCAGTGCCGGAAGCATCTCTGCCAGATTCTGTACCAGATACATGCTTTCCGGTGACACACCATGCCCCACTATGGTCATCTGCCTGTTCGTTCCCTGGGGTGAAATGGTGATTTTCTCTCCCGGCTCCAGATCATGGGCCCCATAGAAACCGGTTCCTACTACGATCTCATCCTCACCGGCTGCCGGATTTCTTCCGTTTTCCAGATAAACACGGTTCATCCCGTCGATGGTCTGAGAGATCACCTTCAAATGAATGTCATCACTGCCCATCTCTTCAACCGGGATCTTCTGGACGATCCGCCCCTGTACACTCATCACTCCCGGAATTTTTTCCAGCTCCCTGGCAACAGTCGCCGGAGCAGAAACCACTTCCGCAAAACCGTCACAGTAGTTGCACTGTTCAAAGAACATATCCTTTGCTTCACCCATCTCGGTTCTGGTTACCAGCATCAGACTGTATCCCACAAAACCTATGGTAACGATAAAGATACAGATGAGATATGCGGATAAGCTTCGTTTCATATCCCGAAACATTTTCAAAAATCCGATTCTTACCATACCATCTCCTCAACCGGAATCGGATGTTCGTTTGTCACGATTTTTTCCAGCATACCGTCTTTCATATAAAATACCCGGTCAGCCACCTGCGCCATGGCGGCATTGTGTGTAATGGCTATAATCGGGCAGCCCATTTCTTCTTTTACTTTGACCAGCAGTTTTACCACTTCCACACTGTTCCTGGAGTCCAGCGCTCCTGTGGGTTCATCACACAAAAGAAGCTTGGGCCTTTTTACAATGGCTCTTGCAATAGATACTCTCTGCTGTTCCCCGCCGGATAACTGGGACGGGAAATGTTTTTCCCTGCCTTCCAGGTTGACCAAACGCATCATTTCCCTGCAGTCACGGGGATTTTCAGACATACTTGCCGACAATTCCACATTTTCCAGAGCAGAAAGGGATGGGATCAGATTAAAAAACTGAAAAACAAATCCCACCGCTTCTCTTCTATAATCAGAGATTTTATCCGCATTTAAGCTGGTCAGCTCGATTTCTTCCGGTCCGTTTTTCGTCTGGCGTACATAAAACAGCTTTCCATCGCTGGGCTGATCCATTCCACCCAGCATATTCAGCAGGGTACTTTTCCCGGACCCGGAAGGCCCAAGGACTACCACAAATTCACCCGGATATATGGTGAAACTGGCATCCTTTAACGCTTCCACGGATACTCCCTCTCCATAATAAACTTTTCTCAGACCTTCTCCCTTTAACACATACTCTTCCATTTTGTTCTTCGATTCAATCCTTTCCCCTTCGGATTATCTTTTCACTTATTTTACTACCATAATACTATAGAAATTTGTTACATTCCATGATAAACTGAAACTGTTTTTGAAGAATAATTTTCCTGCAGTGCATTCTCCACTATTTTATGCCTGCAGTACAGTTAAGACATTTTCATATTTTAACATCAGAAAGGTTTGGGGTTCATATGGATAAGAAAAAAATGGTAGTATCACTTGGTCATGATGCTTTAGGTTATACAACAACCGAACAGTGGGATGCTGTACATGTTACAGTTCGAAGTCTGGCAGATCTGGTGGAATCAGGATATCACCTTACTATTACCCACAGTAATGGTCCTCAGGTCAGCATGATTCATAAAGCAATGACAGAGCTTCGTCGTGTTTATATTGATTACACGCCTGCTCCTATGTGTGTTTGTTCCGCTATGAGCCAGGGATATGTAGGATATGATATTCAGAATGCACTTCGTTCAGAACTTCTTTCCAGAGGTATCTCCAAGCCGGTCACCACCATTTTGACCCAGGTTACTGTAGATCCCTATGATGAAGCATTTTATGCACCCACAAAAAAAATCGGCCGCTATATGTCAAAAGACGATGCCGAAATTGAGATCAAAAAAGGAAATTATGTTATAGAAGAAGAAGGAAAAGGCTTCCGTCGTGTGGTTGCAGCGCCAAAGCCTATCGATATCGTAGAAATCGAAAGCATCCGCCTTTTAACAGATGCAGACCATATCGTTATCGCCTGTGGCGGTGGCGGCATTCCTGTCATTGAGCAGAAGCACAACCTGAAAGGGGCTTCCGCAGTCATTGAAAAAGATGCCATTGCAGGCAAGCTTGCTTCCGATCTGAAATCCGATATTCTCCTGATCTTAACCAGTGTTCCGGAAGTTTATACCGGATTTGGTACAGACGCCCAGGCTCCGATCCGTGAGATGAATATAGCTCAGGCAAAGACATATATGGAGGCTGGCGAGTTTGAAGCCAATTCCATGCTTCCAAAGATTGAAGCTGCGATTTCCTATCTGGAGAAATGTCCGGAAGGCAAGGTGATCATCACCAATATTGAGAATGTAAAGGATGCGGTAAAAGGAAAGGCCGGCACTACACTGACTGCGTAGCGCTTACTGCTTCTTTTCTCAAAACAAAATCAGACCATAGAGCTGCCACTTTCACGAATAATTTCGTAGGGTGGCAGCTTTTTTGATTCATTGGACTACAGGGAGGTTTTTATCAATGGCAAAATATGAGTTACAGTCCAAAAAGTGTTGAAAAAACCGTAGAAACAAAATTTACTGTATATGGTGAAAAAAGTTTCCGTATACAGTAAGATTTGGTAACAAGCCGTAAACGATTACTGTATGTGGGGTGAAAAGTTCCCGTATACAGTAAGATTGGGTAACAAGCTAATACCGATTACTGCATGTGGGGTGAAAAGTTTCCGTATACAGTAAGATTGGGTAACAAGCTGAAAACGATTACTGTACAGCGATGAAATATTTCCTGCATACAGTAAGGATTGAAAAACAAGGTTAAAAAGCACTTTTCATCAACACTTTTGGGGCTATAACTCATATTTTGCCACTGATAAAAACCTCCCTGCCGCCCGGTGAAGTAAAAAAGCTGTCACTTCACAAACTCGCATCTGTGAAAGCGACAGCCTATTGTTCTAATGATGTTCTGAGAAAAGAAGCAACAGCGCCCCTATTATAATGCAGAAATCCGACAGATTAAAAATCAGATTTCGGATGGGTCTGCACTTTACATTGAGCCGGAAATAGTCCACCACATAGTCTCGCCTTATCCGGTCATAGGTATTGCTGTATGCCCCGCCCAGCATCAGGGACAACCCGACTTTAAGAAGGTTCTTTCCGCATTTCCCCAGAGTCACTACAAACAGGACGGTAAGAACTGCAGTCAGAAGGATCGAAACCCATTTCACGATACTGCTTTTCTTCTGGCCCAGCCCACGGAATGCTCCATGGTTGTGAAATTTGGTCAGCAAAATCAGGTTATGAAAAGCAGGCTTATTTACCTTCTCATCTCCATGCTTTTCCACATGGTTCTTTATCATCCATTCCAAACTGAAAATAACTATAATCAGTACTATATAAATCATTCGATTCCCATTCTTTCCAAATCACTGACAGCTTATTATTGTGGTCCACTTTCTTTCAGGTACTCCTGCACAGCCTCACAAAACTTTTCCGCATTTACAATCTGCTCTTCTACCTCTTCCTTTGAGATCACATAAACTTCTGGTAACAATTTGCAATTCACTCTGTGAACACATATACTACATCTCCTTCTGAACCTTGCATTTATCATAGACGTGATTCATACTATATAAACAATTTTACTTTTTTAATAATAAAATTCCTACCGTATCTGCGAAATCACATCGAACACTCCCTGCAGATTCAGTCTTCCATAGCCCCACTGGTTATTGGGATAATTGATGTCTGCCTCCCGGTCTGCACCGATCTGCAAAAAACTTTTTACTTCTTTGCTTTTTATATTGGTATCATTTCCTTCTATGATCGCCCATTGCAGAAACTGTGCCACAGCCCCTGCTGTGATCGCCGCAGCCATGGAACTTCCCGTTTTTTCGGTCCGCACGTAATTTCCTGCGGATGTAGCCTCCAAAACCGGTACGTCCACTCCCGGCGTTGCAAGATCCGGTTTTTGTTTGATTGCATCCCGCACTCCGGTTACATTTTTATATCCCCGGCCGCTTTCGCCCCAGATACTGTTGTTACTGTCCTGATAGGTGGAAACAGTAATCACATTTTCCGCATATCCCGGCTCTGTAATCGTCCGGTCCGGTTCCGGCCTCAAAAAAAACGTATCCCCTCTCAGGAAACTTCGGACCGGCAGCCACATATGAAAGGTTTCCGCATTTCGGACCTTCATGGTCCAGATACCGGCAGTGGGCTGGATAAAACGAACCACGATCAGTTCTTTTCCACTGCTTTGCTCGATCAGTTCGCTATCCACCTGCAACGTGGTTCTTTCATAGATAAACCGATAGGTTCTGGTCTGATCATTATTGACTTCCAGAAAAGGAGTACTTTCTCCCCCCGGAGAAGTAATCTGCATGGTGAGAAAGCTGGGAAGCTCACCCCAGATTTCCAGGACAAATCCGTTTTCACCTTCTCCTACCCGAAGTTCCGCATCCATGTCTCCATATCCGCGAAAATGGAGCTTCTGATTTCCCTCATTTCCACCACAGACCACCGCGGCTCTTCCCCGCCTTACTGTCAGTCCGTTCAAAAATTCAGAAAAAACAGAACTTCCGTCATGAGCACCGGAATTGCTTCCCATGCCCAGTGCATATACAACAGGTCTTTCAAAAATGACCTGATAACTGTCTATAAACCGATATGCCATCATGATATCCGCATCCGAATAGGCAGATACTCCCTCCGGCACAAAGTAATAATCCTTCAGATACTGCTTTGCTTCCTTGCATTTCACGATTACAAATTCTGCATCTATCGCACCGCCCAGGATCTGATCCGGTCCGGCATACCCACCGGCCGCACAGGCCATTGCAGTGCCATGCCCTGTTTCATCCACAGTGGGCACATATTCCAATGGGTTTTCCTGCTGCAGCGCCCTGTTAATATCCTCTCTGGTATACACCGTTCCATAAGGTACGTCTCCAGAGGTTCTTTCCGTTATTCTGTCATCGTTCCAGTTGTCCAGCCTTTGACCATTCTGGTTGTTCGGGTTTCGGTTTCCACCATTCCCATTCTGGTTGTTCTGGCCTTGGTTTCCACCATTCCCATTCTGGTTGTTCTGGCCTTGGTTTCCTCCCCTTGTATAGGGAATGGTCTGGTCCCAGATGGCCAGAATGCGGGTGCTTCCATCGGACCTGCGAAATGCCGGATTACGATAATCGATCCCGGAATCTGCGATTCCGATCACCACACTTCTTCCGGTCAGTTCCAGAGGCTCATTCTGCACCTGCAAAATACCGGATTTCAACAGTGGAAAGGATACGGTTTCCATTGGCACATATAGTTTTGGCACAAAGCGGTATGAGTATTCACTAAGGGAAAATGGCGGTACATTATTCCGCTGCACAAAAACTGCACTCAGGAGATTGCTGATCTTTGCATAACAGTAATCCAGTCCCGTATTGGAATACTGGATCTCCTCCACCATATAGTCAATCAGAAAATCATAATAATCATTACTATAAATTCGCTCTTCACAAGATGGCATGATATTACCCCATGCTTGCTTTTCCATAATATATGCGCATCCGACTGATCACGTGACAGATTCCGCGACTTTCTATTCTATGATGCTCTTTTCGGAATAATGTCTCCGGCAAGCCCCCTATGTCTGATTGCAGACTGTAGTGAGGCGTCGGTACTTAGGCTGCGTTCTTTGCGGCCTTATGTACCGTTACGTCGAACTCCAAGCGAAAGCGCGTCTGCAATCAAACATAGGGGGCTTGCCGGAGACATCATTCTGAAAAAAACGTTTTATGTTTCCTCCGCCTGAATCACATTCAAATCTTCTATCTTTTCCAGACTGTTGCTGCGGATATCAATGATCGGTCCACCGGTTCCTTCAATATACTCTCTGGTGATCGTTACCGTGCCAATGTTGTCATCCTTTGGTATCTCATACATGATATCCAGCATAAATTCTTCAATGATGGAACGAAGCGCTCTGGCGCCGGTTTCTTTTTCCATTGCTTTTTCTGCGATTGCCTCTAAAGCACCATCATCAAAGATCAGTTTCACTTCATCCAGTTCCAGCAATTTCTGATATTGCTTCAGGATCGCATTTTTAGGCTCTTTTAAGATTTTTACCATGGATTCTTTGGAAAGACCATCTAATGTAAAAATCACCGGCAGACGTCCGATAAATTCCGGAATCATTCCGAATTTACGAATATCCTCTACGGTCACTTTGCTGTGGATATTTTTATCTTTGTCAAAGCGGTCTTTCAGTTCTGCCTGGAATCCGATTCCTGTCTGTTTGGAAAGTCTCTGTTTAATGATCTCTTCCAGCCCCGGGAAGGCTCCGCCACAGATGAAAAGAATATTCTTTGTATTGACGGTTGCCAGCGGTACCATGGCATTTTTGCTGTTGGCCCCTACCGGAACTTCTACCTCCGATCCCTCCAGAAGCTTTAACAGTCCCTGCTGCACAGATTCTCCACTGACGTCACGGGAATTTGTATTTTTCTTTTTCGCAATCTTATCAATCTCATCGATGAAAACAATACCGCTTTCGGCCCGCTCCACATCATTATCGGCGGCTGCCAGAAGCTTGGAGATAACACTTTCGATATCATCACCGATATACCCGGCTTCTGTCAGAGATGTGGCATCTGCGATGGCAAGAGGCACATCCAGCAGCCTTGCCAGTGTTTTTACCAGATAAGTCTTTCCACACCCGGTAGGTCCGATCATCAGCATGTTGGATTTTTCGATTTCGATCTCATCCATGGTTCCGGTTGCCACACGTTTGTAATGGTTATACACTGCAACCGAAATCACTTTCTTGGCATGCTCCTGACCTACCACATATTCGTCCAGCTGAGCTTTGATCTTGTGGGGCGCAGGAATACTGTTGATATCTATAATCGGTTTGGATGGCTCACCCGGTTTTTTCTTCTTGATCTTCTGTTTTCCCGGAATACCGCCCATTCCCTGCAGATCAGCCAGATTAATAAAGCTGATATTAGGAAACCCTTTATAGGATGTGGTTTTCTTTTCAGGCGCTTTTTCCTCTCCCGGATGTTTTACCGGATTATCCTCGCCCGGATGTTCTCCCGGATTATCCTCTCCTCGATGTCCTGCCGGACTTTCTTCTGAAAGAACCTTTTCCGGTTGTCCTTCTTCCGAATGTTCCTTCGGCTGCTCTGCTGCAGAAGGATTCATGGATGATCCACCCACAGGGTTATTCATATATGGGTTATTCATGAAAGCTCCATTCATTCCGCTCATGTCCATACCGGGAATATTCCCATAGTCATACTGACTCATGGCATCCATGGTTTTATGCATGCAGTCATCGCAGACACAGATATGATTGGGCAGTTTAAACATCCTGCCTGCTTTGCTCTCCGGTCTGTGACAGATAAAACATACCTCTTCATATTCCTGATTATTATCGTATTCTGACATTTTTTCCCTCTCTTCTATTTATTCCACCGTAACCGATTTTGCCAGATTTCTCGGTTTATCCACATCACAACCACGCCCTACAGCAATATAATATCCAAAAAGCTGTAACGGAATGATTGCCAGGGAGTTGGCAAATAATGGATCTGTTTCCGGTATGTATATTACATAATCTGCGGCTTTTTCAATTTCTTTATTATCTTCACAGGTAACTGCCAGAACAAAGGCTCCCCTGGCTTTTACTTCTACCATGTTACTGATGGTTTTCTTATATAATTCAGGCTGGGTAGCTACTGCTGCGACCAGCGTTCCTTCTTCAATCAGAGAAATGGTACCATGCTTCAGTTCCCCTGCTGCATAGGCCTCCGAATGAATATAGGAAATCTCTTTCAGCTTCAAAGAGCCTTCCAGAGAAATGGCGTAATCGATACCACGTCCGATAAAGAAAATGTCTTTTGCCGCCAGATAACGATTGGCAAATTTCTGAATTTGTTCCTTTGTATTTAATAACCGCTCTACCTGATGAGGAAGTCTCTCCAGACATCCCAGAAGCTGATGCATTCTGGCTGCATCGATGGTTCCTTTTGCCTGTGCCAGCTTCATGGCCAACAGGTAAAGTGCAACCAACTGCGCACTATAGGCTTTTGTGGTAGCAACTGCGATTTCCGGACCGGCCCAGGTATATAGAACGTTGTCGGCTTCACGGGCAATGGAACTTCCCACCACATTGACGATACCCAGCACCTGGAAACCTCTCTTTTTCGCTTCCCGAAGGGCAGCCAGGGTATCTGCTGTTTCTCCGGACTGGCTGATGACGACCACCATGGCACCTTCTTCCAGAATCGGGTCCCGATATCGGAATTCGGATGCAAGATCCACTTCCACCGGCACTCTGGCCAGCTTTTCAATCACATATTTTCCGCTGACCCCTGCATGATATGCTGAACCGCAGGCAACAATGTGCATCTTTTTCACATTCTGCAGTTGCTCCATGGTCATATTCAGCTCTTCGATCTCAATATTTCCATTTTTGATTCTGGGATTCAGCGTATCGGTAATGGTCTTTGGCTGCTCATACATCTCTTTCAGCATGAAATGCTCATAGCCTGCTTTTTCTGCCGCATTAGCATCCCAGTCGATGAAGACAGATTCTTTTTCGATTTCCTCTTCATCGATGTTATAAAAATGCATATGATCTGCATGAAGTTTTACGATTTCCTGATTATCTACATAGTAGACTTTACGGGTATATTTCAAAATAGCAGGAACGTCGGAAGCAATAAAACAGCCATCCTCATTCTGTCCAACGATCAGCGGGCTGTCTTTTCTTACTGCAAAGATTACGTCCGGATGTTCCGCAAACATAATACCCAGCGCATAGGAACCCTGTACCCTGCGGAGCATTTTAAAAATAGCCTCCATGGGGTTTCCTTTATAATAATAATCCAGCAGATGAGCCAGTACTTCCGTATCCGTCTCAGACTGGAAATTGTAGCCTTTTTCTTTCAAAAATTTACGAAGCTGCAGATAATTCTCGATGATTCCATTATGAACCACAGCAATGGTCCCCTGCTCATTAAAATGAGGATGAGCATTTACATCACTGGGGGCACCATGGGTTGCCCATCTGGTATGACCGATTCCGGATGTTCCCGGTGTCTCAGTTCCGCCTTTTGTCAGGTTTTCCAATACCTTTAATCTGCCGGTAGCCTTTTTGAAATCAATGGTTTTTCCATTAAAAATAGCCATTCCGGCGGAATCATATCCTCTGTATTCCAGTTTGGAAAGTCCGTCCAAAATAATCGGCGCCGCCTGTTTGGTTCCGATATAGCCTACAATACCACACATATTTTTTCTCCTTATACTAATGTCCGTACCATGTGTCTTCCATTAGTATCCTTTCTGCTTAAAATATTCTTTGTTCATGGCATACTTCAGTACCCTTTTATGGGAAAGGGACTGGTACCTCTTTCCCAGACGATATCCGGCGAACTTATATCCACTGGTGATGATCATTGGTATGATCTGCCCGGCATGACCTTCCCTGATCAGATAGGAAGCTGTCATTTTCACCAGTTTTATCCCCTCTGACTCCGAAGGAACCGATGCAAAGATCTCCGGGTGTTCTGCCTGGGATACGCCCACATCAAAATTCCTGTGAAACTGCTCTTTATTTGTATATTCATGCGAGTGGATCACCTGAGCCTGGGCAACATATGCAATCCTGTAATCACGCTGAACCAGATTACCTGCATAAACCATATCTTCATTGAAAATAGCATGTTTTAAAAAGCCGCCCAGTTCATCGTATATGTCTCTTCGATATGCTGCACATACATTGGAACAGAAAAATGCTTTAATGCCCAGTGTCTGGATATCCTTTTTAGATTTGATGCAGCTTTCTTCCGGATAGTTGAACTGTCTGGTAAACTTCTCCACCGGCCCCGCTTCCCTGCGTGGCAGCTGTCTGGCATAGGAAACTTCTGCTTCCCCTTTTTGCAGTGGAGCAATCAGTCGTTCCAACAAAAACTCATCTGCCGGCATGGCATCCTGGGTCATCATGACAAAGATAGGGGCTTTGGATTTCTTTACTGCATCTCTTCTGGTTCTTCCATGGTCAAATTCTCTTTTCGAAATATGATAAACCTGCACGTTTTCATAATTCTTTCTGCGGGGATTCTGATCCATCAAGGATTCCCAGTATTTCTGCTCTGTATTGAAAAGAATAATCTTATTTACCGGAATGGTCTGCTGGTGCAGTTTATCCAGTAGGGTCAGGAAATCTTTTCCCGGTTTATACACCGGTATGATCACATCTATTTCAGTCAACGTCATTCTTCCCTTCGTCAAAAAACTCACACTTCATCATATCACAAACCTCGTCGTTCTGCACCCGAAACATTTTTTCTTTTCATGGAAGTTTTTCTTATAAGATTCCTGGAAAGCACAATTCCTTTTTTGAACTGTATGGATTTTGGCATAACATTTCATGTCTTACCTGCAAACATAACTTTTGTGTGTTTTCTTCAGTTTACATTCGAGCAGCGAAGGTCCGCACCGGTGCGCACTTTCTGGTGGAAAATTTTTGTGTTTCCAAATCAATCTCTCCACAAATTTGTTATTACAAGGGGCGGACAAAAACGCACTTACGTTTGAACGGTTTGTCCGCCCCTTGACATTTTGCTCCGAGATTGATTGGAAACAAGACAAAATTTTCCAAACAGAAAAGTGCGCATCCGGGCGAAACTTCGCGCTCGTGTGTATAACTGTTAGAAAATACACAAATCATCGGGGTGTTTGCAGGTAAGACAATGAAATGATGCCAAAACCAACCAGTTCAAAAAAGAATTGTGCTTCCTCGGAATCCTTTCAGCAGCAAAAGAGAAAAACTTCCATGAAAAGAAAAAACTGCGGCGGGTGCACCGTCGCAGTTTGTGATATTCTTTCTTTATTTTACGTAGGAACCGGTTTCCGCTTTGATCTTATCACTGTATTCCTGTACCTGCGTACTTGGCTGGTAATCCGTTTCATCAAACAGGTAACCATGCAGCCATGTAACATTATCAGACAGATCTGTCGGAACAACGCAGCTTCCTTTGGAGCCAACGCTTCCCACCCATCTCTTATCTTCCTGTGGGAATCCATCATCAGCGACGATGGAATAAGAGGAAACATCCCCTAACAGAGACACAATTTCAGAAATATCAAAGGAGGTATATACCTCATCAAATACACTGTTTGCAATGCTGGTAAGCTGGCTGACAGATGCGCCTTTTGCTTTTTCCATGACTGCTTTCAGAACGGTTCTCTGTCTTTCCGCACGTTTGAAGTCATCTCCGGCGGTATAACGGATACGACAATATCCGGTAGCCTGAAGACCATCCAATACCTGTGTACCGGTGTTGGATACCGGAGTATAGGTTCTCTTCAAATCTTCTGCAATACATTTCTGATAATTGTTCAGATGGGTGATTTCGTCACTCTTTACCTCGATCTCAACACCGCCCAGACTGTCGATGGTATCCGCCAGACCCTCAAAACCAATGGTAACAAAGTCTGTAATATTCAGGTCAAGGTTCTGGTTCAACATATTCATGGCCTGTTTCGGGCCACCCTTTGCATAAGCTGCATTACACTTATTATAAGTATCATTACCAAGATTCAGGAAAGAGTCACGGTATATCGATATAAGTTTTACTTCCTGGGTATCCTGATTAATGGAAGCGATCATAATCGTATCACTTCGGGTATTCTTTGTCAGAGCACCTGTTGTAGAGTCAACGCCGAATAAAGCGATGTTCCAATAGCCTTTCAACACCTCCATATCCTCTACACCCTCATTTACTATGATCTCATCTTCCGGGATATCTAATTTACCAACTTTTTCTGTTTTTGTAACGGTCCAAAGTACCAGTACCATAACGACCAGAACTACGATCTCCAGAATGAACAGCAAAATTCTTCTTCTTTTCTTCTTTGCTCTCGCTTTCTGGGACATTTTCCGTTCAGAGCCTTTTCTGCTTCCGGAACTTTTCTTTCCGCCGGAACTGCCGGATGGACGTCTTGTATCACTGGAAGAACGTTTTTTCCCGCCGGAAGAACTCTTTTTACGCGGACGCTGATATTCGTACTCTTCATCATCATCGTATCTTGATGCCATTTTTCACAATCCTTTCTCTTTTCCTGTTTTTCAATATGCGTTTTTATTTACAAAGCCTTTAAAAAACGTCATGAAAATGATGCGGATATCAAACCCGAAGGTCCAGTTTTCTATATAGTAAAGATCATACTCGATCCGCTTCAAAATCGATGTATCACCACGATATCCATTCACCTGTGCCCATCCGGTCAGTCCCGGACGAACCTGATGCTTTATCATATACCTTGGGATTTCCTCTTTAAACTTTTCCACAAACTGTGGTCTCTCAGGCCTTGGTCCTACCAGACTCATATCACCCTTTAAAATATTAAACAGCTGGGGCAGCTCATCTATGCTGGTTCTGCGAATGATTTTTCCGATTCCCGTTACTCTGGGGTCGTCTTTTACTGTCCAGCCTTTTTCCTCATCCTCTACGGTCTGAAGAATCATGGAACGGAACTTATACATGGAAAATGGCTTATTATGAAGCCCTATTCGCTCCTGTTTAAATATGATAGGCCCCTTGCTGGTACATTTTATCAAAATCGCAACGATCAGAAGAATCGGCGAAGTAACCACAATACCAATAATGGAACCAACAATATCCACGATTCGCTTCAGAATCATATTGGATGTATTGGTCAGGGGTACGTTTCGAATATTGATGACCGGAAGCCCCATCAGGTCTTCTGTATAAGGTCTGCTTGGAATAAAGCTGTTGTAATCCGGTATAAATTTTGTGTGTACACCGGATTTTTCACATAACGCAACGATACTTGCCAATCTCCCATATTGTGTCAGTGGCAATGCAATTGCGATTTCGTCCAGCTTGTTCTCCGGAAGGATGTATTCCAGATTATCAATACGGCCCACCACCTTGATTCCCTTATATAAGGTACCTCTGGGAATCTCGTCATCCAGGATGGCATGAATCACATATCCCCATTGCGGATTGGCACTGATTCGATCAATATACTCCTCTGCTGCTCTGGAATATCCCACCACAAGCACATGCTTCATGTTATACCCTTTTGCCCGGATCAGACGCAGGCTTTTCCGGATTACCAGACGGAACAAAGCAGTAAATTCAATATTCAGAACTACAAAAATAAAAATCATGGAACGGGAGAAATGCTGCTGCCAGATGACAAACAGCACACTGGTCATGCCAACCGCACCAATGATATTCGCTTCGATAATACGGAACAACTCAGATCCTGACTTTGTTCCTCTTTTCGGTGTATAAAGATTACAGCATTTATAAACAATAAGATATGCAATAACGATATAGGGAATCGCTCCGAAATACGTCTGCACCGGCAGATGCCAGTCTCCTTCTTTTACATTGGAGATGGGACTTTCAAACTTCAGCCACCAGGCAAGCATATACGAACCGGCGATGATAACCGCATCTATTACAACATGTAATCCATTAAAATACTTCTGATTATCCTTTATCATTTCATCACCAAAAAACTCAGATAACGAACATTTTACAATAATGTTACAGAAAATACAACTGTTTTAACAGAAGAATCGGCGAAGCACATTGATCCACAGTTCCCACTGAATGGTCAGATAGTTTCGAAAATGCTTCCAACGAAATGGAATTTTATGGTTTCTGCCGCCTTCCCGGAAATACATGTGAAAGCCCTTTGCCAATCCTTTCACATATAGTCTCCCCATTTTTTTGGAATAAAAAAATATAGTTTTTACCAGAAAGCCCGGTAATAAAAATGGTAAATTGATCAGAATCTGCAGAAGCGGCATGTTCTTCACTATTAGGTAGATGCTGTTTCTGGAAGAAAGGTTTGTTTTAAATTCATTATATTTTGAGCCGGATACACTGCTTCCTGCATGATACACCAGAGCCTTCGGCTCATATAGGTTCTGATAGCCGAAAATCCTTGCCCGATAGCCCATATCCACATCCTCCAGATAAGCAAAATGCATTTCATCAAACAGGCCGATTTCATCCAAAATGCTTTTGCGGTAAATCGCTGCTCCGGCGCAGGCAGCGAAAACTTTCCTGGGTGACTGATATTTTTCCCCGACCTTTCGTCCTTTTCCATAATCATACGCCCAGCCCAGAGCGCAGTAATAGTCTCCCGCATTATCCATATAATCCGGATTTTTCATCATGCGCATCTGCGCTCCGGCAGAAAATGCTTTTGGATTTTCATCCAGCGCTTTTTCCAAAGCCCTGCAAAAGCCTTTTTCTACCATAACATCGTTATTTAACAGAATCACATAATCCGTTTTAGCTGCTTTGATTCCTGCATTTACAGCCACACAAAAGCCCCTGTTCTCCGGAAACCGGATAACATCCACCTGGGGATATTTCCGGAGCTGTTCCTGGCTGCCATCCTGGGAGCCATTGTCCACCACCAGAACCGGTATGGAGGGCTCATCTGCAAAGATAGAATCCAAACAGGGGATAAGATACTCTATTCCATTATAATTTGGGATCACAATTGTTGTTTTCAATTTTTTACTTCCTAGCATTTAACCTGCAAAGCAGGGTCCCACAAAATCTTATAGGATCTTTTTGAAATTTCCTGACACAAAGCGATACTGCGCTCCCTCCATGATTCTTCACACATCTGCCTGCAGTAGGCTCTGATCCGTTTGGACACATCCTCCTGATAAGGGATTCCTATATATTCTTCAAAAAGAGGGATCAGTTCTCCTCGCAGTGTCATGGTTCTTGCATCCACAGCATATACCTGCTGGGGTACACTGGCACGGTTACAGGGTCCTGAAAAGTAGGCTGGTTTCCCTTCCAAAAGGCACGTTCCATCCTTGCAGAATATACCGGACAGGATTCGTTTTCTCCCATCCACCACATTTCCTCCCAGGGCACCGATCTCCGGTCTTGCCTCAAAAAGATCTGTTTTATAAACCACACGGTAAAATCCTACATGTTCCGTATGTACCACATTCGCCGGTATTTCGCGTACTTTCAAAAAATCTTCCACTGCCTTTCTTCCGGCTTCGTATGCATACATTTTGCTGGCAGGATTTTCAGAAGTAGATCCGGCATGACATCTCCAATGGTATAGGACTTTATTCACGTGTCCGATTTTTTTCTCTCCAATTCGATTTACACAGCGCAGAATCAGATCATAATCCTGTGCTCCGTCATACTGGGGGCGAAAGCCCAATGATTTCACCAGTTCTGTTTTGATCATCAGAAAATGACAGATATAATTATTGGACAGCAGGTAATCCAGATTAAAGTCCGGTTTCAGATTCGGCTCATAAAACTTTTTACCGCTTTCGTCGCATTTATCTTCATCGGTATATATCATCTGAATTTCTTCATCCTGCCCCGCTTCATTTAATTTTTTGACCATTTCATACAAAGCATCCGGTGCCAGAATGTCATCATGATCCAGGAGGGCCAGATATTCTCCGGACACATATTCCAGTGCCTGATTGCTGTTTCCGGAAATCCCTTTATTTTCCTGTAATCTGACATATTTCACTTTCGTTCCGATTTCAAAGGCTTCCTTTACCTTCTTTATATCTATGGAGCTTTTTCCTGTGGCATAAACTGCTTCCAGCAGATCTGCTGTGCATGTATTCTGCTCTTTTACAAAATGTTTTACCACCTCTTCCACCACATCCGAATCACTGGCATCTGCAATCACAAGCTGCCAGTATGGATAGGTTTGTGCAGAAACACTTTCCAGCAATTCCCACATATAGGATACATTGGTGTCATATGCCGGCACAATGATACTGATATATGGCTTTACAGCCAGTTTCTTTTCTCCCTCATCCAGCACGCTGTGGGCACACTGCTCCCGAAGGATTTTCCGATTCGGCTTCTCATAGGTATAATCCGAATAATAATGCGCCTGGGTACGCTCGTGTGCCAGCTGCACTGTTTTTCGGATTCCATTCCGTTTTAAATAATTTGTAACTCTCCCAAAATTTCCACTCATCTTATTTATCAATCCTCAATGCATAGTCGCTACGATCCAAAGAAAAGTTTGGATTGTAGTATGGATCCCCTTTTTCCAACTGCACTTTCCATTTTTTACGGAATCGCTCGGATTCCTCATTATAACGTTTTGCTTTTTCCCCCTGATCATCCAGACCTCTGGAGACCGATTCAAAATGATACAATTCACAATATGGGTTCCAGACGTTCAAATAACCCAGCTCTCGCAATCTCAAACAAAAATCTACATCGTTTAATGCGATGGCAAACTCTTCATCCAGCCCCTTCAGCTGATCAAACAATGCTTTTTTCACCATCAGACAGGCACCGGTAACTGCTGTCACATCCTGTGCATAACAGAGTCTGCCCATATACCCCAGATTTGTCTGGGCCACTCTGTAATGGGTGTGTCCTGCTGTTCTGTGTGCTCCCAGGCCGATTACGATGCCGGCATGCTGAATGGTCTTATCGCCATAGTAAAGTTTTGCACCTACTGCACCCACATCTTCCCTCTGGGCGTACATCAGCAGCTCTTCCATCCAGTTTATGGAGATCACCTGGGTATCGTTATTTAATAACACCAGATATTCACCGGTTGCAAAGGAAGCACCGAAATTATTGATCCTGGAATAATTAAAGTCTCCTTCATACCGGACTACTCTTATATTATCGTATTTTTCCAGACTCTCATAATAGCTTTCGATTTCCTCTGTCACACTGTTGTTTTCTATGATAATGATCTCATAATTGTCATAAGTGGACTCCTTTAAAATGGAATCGATGCAGCGTGACAAGTCTCCCACATGATCCTTATTTGGAATCAGGATCGATATTTTCGGATTGTCCTTTATCTCATACTTGATTCGGAAGATGGTCTCAAAGGCTTTGGTACTGACAATTTCAAAATTTTCCATGCCGCAGCTTCGAAGATGATCCGCCACAGCCCCTCTGGCCGCTTCAATAGCATAACTCTTGGCATTGATATCCGATGCCACAGACCCCTTATGGGATCTCCAATAATAAAGAAGCTTAGGCACATGTGCCACATGCTTTGCCCGGGCTGTCAGCCTCAGAATCATATCATGATCCTGGCTTCCGTCAAACTGAGAACGGAAAAGCTCCATCCCATCCAGCAGCTTTCTGTCAAACACACTGAAATGGCAGATGTAATTGTTTGCCCGGAGATTGTCAATGGCAAAATCCGGTTTGAAATGAAGGGTCAGCATATCATCGATGGTACCGTTTCCCTTAAACGTTGCTTCATCACAATAGATGTAATCTGCATCCTCTTCACAAATACGCTTCATGTATTCAAAGAGTGCACAGGGATGAAGAATATCATCATGATCGAAAAGTCCTATGTACTCTCCTGTTGCCATCTTCAGGCATTCATTGGTATTGCCGGAAATTCCTTCATTCCTTGCCAGCTTTTCATATTTGATTCTTTTATCTTTGTCTGCATATCCTTTACAGATTTCCCCTACAAAAGCATGCTCCCCATCGGATCCGTCTGCCAGGCAGAGTTCCCAGTCACCATAAGTCTGTGCCACAACGGAATCGATCATTTCCGTCAAAAACTTTCTGGGCGTATTGTAAAGGGGAACCAGTATACTAAAGGTGATCTTGCGTGGGAATACTGTCTCTTCCTGGATTTTTCGCTGTTCCGGCGAAGGAAAGCTGGCAAGTCCATGCTGGGTTCTGGCTTCCCGCTCGATCATTTTATTACGTATCTTCCTGGCAATCCCTTTGGGCGAACCATAGTTGCCTACCCGCTGGCTGGTACGTTTCATAAAATGATACGCACTTCGTAAAGGCTTTGAGGCTTTCCAGATACCACTGTCCTTGATTCGATTCAGTTTTCCGGTCAGGTCTTCTACCTGCATATTGGCATCTGCCAGACGGGCTGACAGTTTTGCTGTTTTTTTCTTTTCTTTCTGATAGGCTTCCTGATAATATTTCAATGCTTCTTCAGGAGTCATCTGATCCGGTGTCTTTTCCATCATAAATCTAATCTCTTTCTATCTATAATCTTGCTTTCTATATCTTGTTTTCTGTATCTTGATGCTTTTACTTGCTGATAAATTTATCGCCTCTTCTATAATAGTATTTTCCATCCAAAACATTACGATACAGCATGCCGACTCTCAGATTGTTGCAATTTATTAAATCCTCTTTTAATATTCGACATGTGAACCCAGACAATTCAATTTCTTTTTCTCTGGGTAATATGGCTGTTACATCCGGCCTGTTCCGATCCTGCACATTCAGCCTTGCATATCCATCCTCATTTTCCAGAATGACCCATCTTTCATACTGGCTGTTCTCACCACCCAGCATATAACACCATCCCTCTATAAAGAATATATCGGGTTCTTCCTGATGCAGCTTATTCTGTTTACCGGCACGTTCTACTGTCAGCATCACCCTTCCTGACTCGTGGGCTTGCAGGAAAGAAAGATCCTTTTCCCATACCGGAGTGGCTGTCAGAAAGGGCTGTTCAAAGGGATGAAGATACCCAATCCGATAGTCCGGTGCATTATCTGCCAGCTGCTCGCTGTAATATGGATCAAAGTTTTTCAGTCCGGGATGTTTCTCATACAATCTGGATTTTTCGGTCAGGAGCCTGTCCCATTTTTCCTCCGAATCCTCATCCAGCCCCCGGCTTACCGATTCATGGTGACACAAAACCGCATCATTACGCTGAACATTCCGATACCCTGCTTCGTATAGCTTAAAGCAGAAATCAACATCATTATAAGCCACTTTCATGGTTTCATCCAGTCCACCCACTTCCAGATAGATATCCTTACGGACCAGAAGGCAGGCTGCTGTTACAGCTATCATATCATAGGGAAGGCTGTTATGCCCATAATAATAGCTTCTGTCATCCGGAAAAGTCACCAGCTTATGGGAAGGGCCAATATGCATATTGGTGATTCCTGCATGCTGAATCCGCTCACCATCCGGATACCACAGTTTGGCACCTACGGCTCCCGTTCCTGGCAGAAGTGCCTGTCCCAGCATCACTTTAAGCCAGTTTTTCTCCAGTATTTCAATATCATCATTTAAAAGTAAAACATACTCGCCTCTGGATGCTTTCACTCCTTTATTACACATAGCGGAAAAATTAAATTCCATTGGCTCATATAAATAAGTGATTCCTACTTCTGTCTCCAGGCGGAAAGCCTCTATTTCTGCCTCTATCTCCGCCTTTTTTTCAGAGCAGCTTCCATTATCCACAATGACAAATTCCAGACGTTCCTTTGTGGTATATTCCGGGTCTGTTTTTTCCAGGAAACTGGAAATGCATTGTTTCAAAAGTTCCGGATGATCTTTGGAAGGAATCACAACGGATATCATTTTTTCACATACTGATTTTGGTACGACGGTCCACACATCCGGGTCATAGGTCTGATAGCACTCCACATCTATACCAACCGTCGCCCCTGCACCTGTCTGCGTATCCACCCATGTTTTCAGAAAAACCTTCTTGATATCCAGATAACATTTTTCATATCCCCAGAATTCCGGATGATCTTCCTTTTTTGTCTCACCACTGGTAAGGAAATAGGCATCCTGCTCTTCATCCACCTGTGCCTTGTCCGCCGGAGCATGGTATAAGACAGGAGCATGGTGTACGACCGGAGCATGGTATAAAACCCGGTCCGTCACGCAGACAGCTCCCCCATTCTGCTCCCAGAAAGGTTTTGTAAGCTGCAGAACAAATTCATATATCCTCTGTTTATAATCTGTTTGCCCCGGCATTTCGCGGTTCATGGACTGCACCGCAGTAAGCTCCACTGCAAAATAACTTCCAAAATAGAAAAAGCTTAATAAGGTGTCCGGGGACCAGCATGGCTTAAACCAGGGCTTTATCCTTTTTCCATCTAAAATCTGATCTTCCGCACCATATAAAATCTTTGCAGAGGGATTCTTTCGGAAATAATCCACCACATATTGTTTTGCCTCTTTATCCAGATATTCCGGATGCTCCGCAAACAGAAGAATCGTTCTCCCTGAAAACTCTCCCGGAACAAACTCTTTGTCATATGAAAGAATCTTACATTGGATTTCATCTTTTCCGATTCCATTTTTAATATCATCCGTTATGTTTTCATCTGCTGCTCTTCTATCAGTTATATTTTCATTCTGAAGAATCCATTGTCCATAGCTGTCCTTTTGCAGCTGCAACTTTTCCACATATTTGTCGTGTAGCTTTTTCTTTTCCTCTTCATGTCCGGACACGTTCACATTTCCGGAAGGCGTCTTCACATGATGGAGCAAACGCTTCCCCAAACGAAAAGGCTTTGTCATTTTATAACAGGGGTTATTATATATTCTCTGTAACTTTTCTGCCAGAAATTCCTGCTGATTTTCCGCATCTGCCACCTGTCCTGCCAAAACCGTATTTTTACGTTTCTGCTTCTCATATGCACTTTTGTAATAAGAAAGCCAATCATACGTCATGTCCTGCACGCACCTATCTCACAAACAAAGTCTCACCTGTATAGCCCAGAAGTTTCTGCCTGGATGCAGTATCTTCCCACAAATATCCAATCAGGTATGTTCCTGCACTCAGAGCCCCCTGCTGGATTCTTGCTTCAACTCCACACAGAGCAGGATGATCGATATAAGGAAGATTTTCTTCCATATCCGGTCTATATCTCTCCCGGACAGCCAACTGAAATGTTTCTTCTGTTTCCATATTTTTTAATACAATTGTTTTTTGATAACGACTGTTATCGACGTTTACAGCATAAGACCATCCCTGAATATAGTAGTCACCTTCTCCACTGATTCCGGTAAACCATTGTTTTTCATCCCCAGCGAACTCTACACCCATATACAGGCATTCATTATACCATTCCTCGGGAATCTCTGCTGTCATTAAAACAGGAGTCGTAAATCCTTCCTTTGGTGTTCCCGCATCCTGTTTTTCGGTTTGCCCGGATGTCTCATCTGCACCCAGCAGGGAACTGTATCTGTTTTTTGCTTCAAATCCTTTATCCAGGATATCGGAAACCAGCAACCGGTTATAATAAGGGTCATGATTCCAATACTCCGGATATTTCCCATACAGATAATCCCGTTCCTCATGCAAACGCTTAATTTTCTCAATCCCGGCATCATATCCGCGGCTCAAAGATTCATGATGATACAAAAAGGTATCATTGCAGCACACATTATAATATCCCAGTTTTTGGGCTGCGAAACAAAGTTCCACATCATTAAACGCCACCTGCAGTTTTTCATCAAATCCGCCGATCTGCTCAAACAGTTCTCTGCGCATCATCAGACAGGCACCGGTAACCGCCAGGACATTCACTGCACTTCTGTTGTATCTGTGGTAATGCTCTGTCTGGTCCGATGCAAACTGCAGCTTATGGGCTGGTCCCAAATGAATACTGGTAATTCCCAGATGCTGGATTTTCTCACCATCCGGATACAAAAGCTTGGCCCCCACGGCACCCACATATTCTTTCGACGCCCGGCTTACCATTTTTGCCAGCCAGTCTTCTTTCACAACTTCTATATCATCATTCAAAAACAGTAAATAATCACCGGTTGCCACAGAAGCTCCCAGATTGCACATTTTTGAAAAATTAAATGGCATGGGATGATATTCATAAAGAAAGGAATTCTCTTGTTTTAGTTGAGATTGCATCCGTTCAATCTTCTGCCTGTTTTCCAGGCTGCTTCCGTTATCCACGACGATAATCTCAAGTCGGTTTTTCGAATAATTCTCCACATTTTGATCATCCGCAGACTGTCCCCATCCTTCAAAAGAAGTGACTTCTAACAGGGAATGAATGCAATGGGACAACACTGTGGGGTTATCTTTCGATGGAATGATCACAGAAACCTTTCCCTTTCCACGGCTCTCACTACACTTATCACGATTTAAACCATGCCTGTCGTTACATAAACCATGGAAATCACTATATAAATGAGATGCTTTCACCTCATCATAGACTGGTTCATATCCCCAATCTGTGGAAAAGTCCCCCTGTTCCGGTTTGATTTGATTTTTATCATCACTTTCCGATTCGAAATCCCCACACCTGTTTTTCTTTCCAGGATCATACAAAATCATCGGAATTTCGCGGGCTTTCTGCACCTCATCAATGCTGCAGAGCAGGATATGATACAACAATACTTTTCCACAATAATCCGTTTTACTAATTTTAGATTTAATTTTTTCGAGTTGATTTTTCCTGATGATATACACATTCCCGAAATAAAAAAACGACTGTAATAAATCCGGAGACCATTTAGGTTTCAAATAATCCGTCTCATCAGCATATCCGATTTGAAAATCAGGATTTTGATCCAGATAATACTCCAGCAATTCCACAGCATGTTCCACAAGACAGTCCCGGTCAGCAGTAAAAAGAACAAACTCCGCTTCACAGGCATCCAGCATCTGTATAAACTGCCCGGATGTTTCCACCTGATCAAAGGACCAGACCGAAACCGTCGCTGTCTTACTCTCATTTCGAGAGGCTGTCATCGCATTTTCCTTAACAGCCATCTCTTTCTCCCCAGCAGCCATCTGCGTCCGGGAGAGCACCTCATATTGCTTCTTTATTTCGCCCTGAACCCATACGTCATAAGGCACGGTTTGTGATGCAACCCGTGCCTCATATAATGCATGTCTCTTGTTGGTAATATGCTTTTGAATTTGTCTTTTCGCAAATTCCTTCATACAAATCTGCTCCTATTGCCTTTATAACTCCTTAAGCCCTACAAACGAAATCTCTTTTTGGCTGATTTTTCGATATTTTCTGCCATATCTGCTGTCAGGAAACTGATTTCGAAGCTTATCTCAAGGAAATTCACCTCGTCAAAAGGCAGCCCTTCCAGAGAGATATTGAAATTGGGATCTTCCGTATTAAATACATAGGTATCCGAATCGTCCAGACAGACTCCGTTGCTGGTCAGTACCGATGTTTTTCCAGCCCTGTCCAGAGGGGTCTGGTTAAAGGAAAGTTCTTTTATATGCACAATACATCTGGAAAATGCAGGATCGATCCGAACCAGTCTCGTTCCGGATTCTACCGGCACAGTCAGATGGATTCCGGATTCATCCTCATAGAAATCACCTATGCCCTGATCCATAAAGAAAGACTCTTCTTCACAAAGCCCATTTCCTTTATCCGGATAGATCTGAATGCGACCTTTCTGCTCTGCGGTACGCATTTTATCAATCCACTTTTCCGGTTCATAGCATTTATGGCCGATTAAATCACGAATTTCTGTCATAGATCTCCGGTTCCCGGTAACAAACCGTTGAAACGAAAGCTCCTGCCCCCGATATTCCTCTGCATCCTTATCCGAAATCTCCAGACGGTCCATGATCAAATCAAGCTTTAATTTATTTCTCTTACTGTCTTCCAAAATATAACAGTATACAGCACGAAAGGCCAGCTCTTTTGTATCAATCTGCTTTCCGAAAGTCCATTCATAATCAATCAAAGTCCATACTGCATTGTCCAGTGGATCAAAAGCCTTTTGAAAATCCTTCTGACTGATCAGAATATTGGAGAATATAAGGTCGAAATCAGCCACCGGCATTTCGTTGTGATAATCCAGAATCTCTATATAACGGTCAAATAACCTCATAAACTGATCCATATCGTCCATGGTAAGGGCCTGATCCATCAGTTCGGAAAGTGTTACGCCATTTATATATTCCAGTTCCACATAAGGTCTGATATTTTGGATTTCACGCTTTCCCTGCATCAATTCTGTTTCCGTTATCCCATCCTTCAGCTGGGCTCCTACATCTACCAGCATACAACGGTTGATCCGGAGTTCTCCACCGGTATAACGCTCTTTTAATTTTTCGAAAGCCACTTCCACATTTCTTATATGTTCGTTTGCTTCGATCGATAACGGATGTTTTCTTACAACGAATCGTTTTATGTCGTTTTCAGCCGGGTTTTTTCCCTCACCTGCATTGGATAAATAATTCTGAAGAACTATTTCCGTTTTAATTTGATATTCCGGCTGTCTGTCATTGGAATACTTCACATATTTTATATCCAGTTCATCCCCAATGATAACCATATAGGAATTGGAGTATACCGGGAACAGACCATCACGCAAAATGCTGTCAAAAACCTTCTTTTCATCAAAAAGCACCATACGGTCACGGTCAAAATTGCGTATATTATTGGATAATTCCCCCGGTTTTGGCATATAATCGTCTGAATATATGCTGGTCATAAACTTATAATCCGGGTAAGGATAGTAAAAGGAATAATTTTCCACTCCACAATTGCCGAAAATCTGTTCCAGACCATATCTGGTAAAGGTTCTTACCACTCCCCCATCGGGATAGCCTTCCAAACCGGAAAAGTAGGTGCCAAGATGGTCTTCTTTGCATCCTGCCCAATACTTTAATCCAAATTTATTCTCTATTGCTATGGCGATATGGCCATCCTTCTTCATATGTTTTTTCAGGATTTCCAGAAATCCCTCATAAGGTCTGTCGGAGCCTATATAAGCCTGCCCATATTCAAACACGCCAATCAGGCAGATATAGTCATAATCCTGAGGAAGATCCGGCTCTACATCCTGGAAATTGCCCACATGGATGGTCACATTGTCACAATCCATATGTCGATAAGCATTGATCATGCTTCTTTTCTTTGAAAGATCGATGCAGGTAACTGATCCTGCTTTCCTGGCAAGAGCCCCTGTTATGGCACCGCATCCGGATCCCACTTCCAAAACCTTCATATCCTTTTTGATTGGCAGCCACTCTACGATATTCTCTCTCTGCGCAGACAAATGATATAAGATTTCCCAATTATGACTTTCTTCGATGATCCGGGCATACTCCACTCTGGAATAATCTCTTGTAATCCGCAGAAGTTCATCCTCTATTGCCCCATCGCAATAGAAGTCTTCCCCGGGGTAATGTGTTAAATCCAGATTTATTTTTCCAATCTGCTCAATTACTCTTTCTTCCATGCAGTCTTACTTTCCCCTTACGCATTTGCGCGGTAAGGTATCACTTTGTCCTCTTTACCAGCTTTATGATTCTCATCTTTTTCTTTGCTGTTTCTTTCGATCCTTACACTTTTCAACTCACTTACCGTAATACTGGATCCCGGATCAAAGAATCCCACCGTGTTTTTATCTGAGATAACCGTCATATTCAGCACATCATACAATCGATGATATACGGTAAAATCATCGCCTTCATATCCGGTTACTCCCAACGAAAGCAGATACTCTCCGCCCTGTAGGGTCATACACTGCTGAAACTGAATTTCCAGCGCTGTTCCGGCTTTTACAGGCTCCAAAAATGCTTTTTCCACCATGGTATTGGTTCCTGTAATCTCCGTTCCACGGATATTTTTGATGGTATAAGCAAAAATAGGAGCCGGGCAGTCTTCTAAAAACTTCACTCTCATATGAAGGGTATATTCCTGCCCTTTAATCACTGCTGTAGTCTTCGTTCCATTCTTATCCGTCAGGAAATATTCTTCGATTTCCGCCTTTTTACTGCCGTATTCCAGGGCATCCGGATTCATCGTTTTGTCTTTTTCGGCAGCTTTGCTGCGGATTTCCTCATCTTCTAACAGATTTATCCGTTCCTGATTTTCGTCCGGAAGCTCGTACTGCCCCACCAATACTCTCTTATAGGTGTCAATCATCTCTTTCGGAGAACCTTCTCCCAGTTTTTTACCCTTATTCAGAAGAATGACACGGTCACAATACTTGCTGATGCTGCTCAGATCATGGCTTACAAACACAATGGTCTTGCCCATTTCTTTGAACTCTTCAAACTTGTGGTAACATTTTGCCTGGAAGAAAACATCCCCCACAGAAAGAGCTTCATCTACGATCAGGATTTCCGGTTCAATATTAATGGCAAACACATATGCCACATCATTGTATAATAATGCTGGAATATCATCTAAAATAG
>CAMFGH010000017.1 GCA_945949875.1 uncultured bacterium | reverse complement strand
TGTGCTCCAAGCTGTTTAAAGAGCATTTTGAGGAATTGAAGCAGCAGCTTGAAAAGAAGTAAATCATGATTTACTACAGAGTATATTATGGTCAGAGAGACTAATGAATCAGAGAGAATTGCGAATGAAAAAAGTTGGAAAATGCATTCTTTATCTTTTAGGAATGACAGGATTTTGTATAGGTGCACTCCTTCTGGAAGCACTGCAATACAAAGAAGCAGTATTTGGAAATGTGACCTTTGAACAGATTTATTTTAGCGTGACCGGCAATATGCAGGGCGCAAATATGTCTGTTTTCTCACAATTTTATTTATTAAATCTACCTTTAACTATTGCAATATGTGCGATTTTTACGGTAATCATTGCTGTGATAGTGAAAAAATGGCTTCCCCGGAAATTCCGTACGCTGATGGAAGTGGCATATGCTATGTTGGGAATCCTGTTTCTGGGTGGCATCTTGTATCATGGCTTAAATGAAATAGGAGCCATTGCACATTACAAAATGCTTTCAGCAGAAAGTTCTACATTGTACGAAGATTATTATGTGGATCCCAATACAGCGGTGGTAAAGTT
Organism: uncultured bacterium; assembly: GCA_945949875.1. Lineage (GTDB taxonomy): Bacteria > Bacillota > Clostridia > Lachnospirales > Lachnospiraceae > 1XD8-76. The sequence goes on along the minus strand of CAMFGH010000017.1, from coordinate 35,893 downwards.
TCCGGAAGAGAAAAAGAACCTGATCTACATATTCTGTGAGTCTATGGAAAATACCTATATGGTAGACCACTGTGGCGGCGCACAGGATATCAACTTTATTCCGAATTTAACAGAGCTTATGTACCAGAATACTTCTTTCTGGAATCCGGAGGATAAAAATGGCGCTCTGGTGGAATACGGATGCGACTGGACAGTGGCAGCGATGCTGGCTCAGTCAACGGGAATTCCCATGTGTATGCCCAATGGACAAAATGAATATGAGGAATATACCACTTTTCTGCCCGGTGTGACCGGCCTGGGAGATATTCTGGAAGCAGAAGGGTATCAGCTGGAATTGATGATTGGATCGGATTCCGCTTTTGGTGGAAGAAACAGTCTGTATAAGACCCACGGAAATCATGAGATATTTGACTATTATACAGCCATAGACCGTGGTTATATTGATGAAGATTATTATGTATGGTGGGGATTTGAGGATCGAAGGCTGTTTGATTATGCCAAAGAGGAGTTAGGCCGGCTGGCCGGAAGTGAGGAACCTTTTGCACTTACGCTGTTGACTGCAGATACCCATTATATAGAGGGCTATGTGGATGAGCTGGGAGAGGATTTTCATAAAGACAGTTATCAGAATGCTTTATCCAATTCGGATGTGATCATCACTGACTTTGTGAATTGGCTTAGTGAGCAGGACTATTATGAAGATACGGTGATCGTAATCGCAGGAGACCATCTGAATATGGGGGGTGCTTATATTTCCCAGCTGGATCCTGCCTATCAGAGAACAGTATTTAGTACGATTATTAATTCCCAGGTGTCTTATGATGGAGAAAAGCCACATACCTATACTACGTTGGACTTTTTCCCCACCACACTGGCCAGCATGGGATGTGAAATCCCGGGAAATAGACTGGGACTGGGAACCAATCTGTTTTCGGATGAGCCCACTTTAGTAGAAACATTAGGCTATGACAGGCTGTACAATGAACTGTCCAGACCATCTGCCTATTATGAGAAAAATTTTGTGATATCTAAAGAAAGAGCAGCTGCCTACCGGTAGCTTTAACCCCCTTCCGCATATCAGTACAGCGGAAGGGGGTTTTTATGTTATTCCCCTATTTCTTTGTTTATTTTATTTCTTTGCTGCTTCATCCCAATAGCTGCACTGTGTACCTGCAACATCAGAAGTGAATGGAGTATCATCATGTTTCTTGTAATGAGCGGTTGCTTTTTTTACATATTTGAAACCAAGATATAAAAGTGGAATATTGGCAAATACGATCAGAATATTTCCTAAATCTGAGATTGCCCAAAGGTTTCCAAGCTCCAATCCTGCCATGGAGCATAAAATACCAAAGGTAGCAATGAATATGCCCAGGATACGGATGAAGTTGATAAAGGATTTCTTACGGGTAATTCTGGTAGCAGCGATTTCTGAAAAGCTGAAGAAACCAACCAGACAGGTAAATGCAAATAAGCAGAAGCAAACCGTGATCAGGAAGATAACGATGCTGTCCAGAGTGCCGGAACCCGGAGAAAGTGTGGAAGCAGAAGCAAGGAACTTCGGCAGTTTATCCAGAGCCATCCAGGCCTCCCCTTCACTTCCGGTCCAGACATGGGCCATAACTACCACAAAGCCTGTTAAAGTACAGATAACAATGGTATCCAGGAAAACACCGATGGACTGAACGATACCCTGGTCACATGGATGTTCTGTATTAGCTGCACCAGCCGCCATGGTAATGGTACCCTGACCTGCTTCATTACTCATCAGACCACGTTTGATACCCTGTGCCAGAACCGTACCAAAGGCACCACCGAAGATAGCCTGTGGTGTAAAGGCACCACCAAATACCGCAGTAAAGAAGTATGGAACAGAACCTAAGTTGGTAAGGATCAGCAAAAGTACAGTAAGGACATAGATGACTGCCATAACAGGAACTGCGGCATCGGTTACTTTGGTTACTTTTTTGATCCCGCCAAAAGCCAGATATGTAGTAAATACAATAAGAATAACAGCTGTTATGTAGTAAAATGCGGATGTTGTGGATATACTGCCACCGGTAATCATTTCACCCATCTGACCGATGGAGCTGACAACGTTGAAGCCCTGAGCAGGAAGACAACACATAGCGTATACGATGAACATAACAGAAAGTGCGATACCTGCGATTTTTTTGTTGCCCAGAAGTTTCTGGCCATAATATGGAAGACCACCTACAAATTCATCCTCTTTTTTCTCTTTAAACATCTGCGCAAGTGTGGCTTCCACATAAGCAGTAGACATGCCGAAAAAGGCAGATAACCACATCCAGAACAGTGCACCCGGTCCGCCTACAGAAATGGCACCGGTTACACCCAGAATATTACCGGGACCAACTCGCATGGCGGAACTGAGGAAAAAGGCTCCCAGCGAGGAAATACCGGTCTCGTCACGTTTTTTTTCGGTTAACAGTTTGATTCCTTTTTTAAAATGAGTAACCTGAATAAATCCCAGTTTGATGGTAAAGAAGATTCCGGAACCTACCAGAAGAATGATAGCTAATGAGAAGTTCCCAAGGATCGGGATATTAGCATACCAGCTGAAATTTGTTGGGAACTCCCAAAAAAAATCAGATAATGGCGTTACAAAGCCAAAGACATTATTGATTGCTTCAAAAATGTGCTCCATTATAAAACTCCCTTCTATGTTTTACATACGATATATAAATTTTATAAAACCAGAATACCAAATTTTTTGCCATAAATCACCATTATTCCTGTTGAAAATATTGCAAAAAGTGTTATAGACGAATTTTTTCAGAAAAGTATTTGACTTTTTTGCTGGAATGTACTAAAGTAACAAAAAGAAATTGAATAAATCAAACCGATGAGAAAGAGTAGTACATATCAGGAACTGATGCAGAGAGCTGCAGGTGGTGGGATTGCGGCACAGTGAATGTTATCGAATGGACTTTCGAGGGCAAACTGAAATCGTGAGACGTAGGCTTTGCCGGGAACCTAACCCGTTATCAATCAGGCACATATGATAGTATGTGAAAAGAGTGGGTGAAAACCAATTTGAGTGGTACCGCGATAATAACCAGTTTATTACCGTCTCAAGCAATTGCTTGGGGCGGTTATTTTTATTGTTTAAGGAGGAAAACAAAATGAAAAGAAAAATGTTATCTATGTTAATGGCAGGTGTTATGATGGTTTCTTTAACAGCATGTGGAAGCAGTGCATCCACTACAGCAGAAAGTTCCGGAACAGAAGCTGCTGCAGAAACAGAAGAGAGTGCAGACAGCACTGAGGGTAGTGCCAGTGAAGCTACCGGTGAAACTTACAAAATTGGTCTGGTTCAGTTTGTGGATGATGCTTCCCTGAATCAGATACGAGAAGCTGTTATTGCAGAACTGAAGGCAAAAGAAGCAGACTGTGGCGTAACTTTTGAAATTCTGGAATCCAATGGCCAGGCTGATTCCACAGTGCTGAATCAGATCGCTACGGATCTGATTGAAGATAAAGTGGATCTGATTATTCCGATTGCTACACCAACAGCCATGATCATGCAGGCTGCTACAGAAGACAATCAGATTCCGGTTGTATTTTCTGCAGTTACCGACCCTGTTGGAGCAGGTCTTGTAGCATCTCTGGATGCACCGGGTGCCAATATTACAGGTACTTCTGATGCACTGAATACCAATGCAGTATTTGATTTGATGTTTGCAGCAAATCCTGACATTAAAAAAGTTGGTCTTCTTTATAATAAGAGTGAAGACGCTTCCAAGAGAGCAATTGAAGAAGCAAAAGCTTACGCAAAAGCAAAAGGTGTTACTATAATAGAAAAAACAGGTACTACAAACGACGAAGTAGTGCTGGCAGCAGATGCTTTAGTAGCAGAAGGGGTTGACGCAGTGTTCACTCCAACCGATAATACTATTATGACAGCAGAATTATCTATCTTTGAAAAATTCATTGATGCAGGTATTCCTCACTACGCTGGTGCAGATTCCTTTGCATTAAATGGTGCTTTCTGCGGATATGGTGTAAACTATGTAGATCTTGGTACAGCTACAGCTGATCTGGCAATCGATATTTTAGTAAATGGTGCAGATCCTGCAAGTACACCGGTTGTTACCATGGATAACGGTATTGCAACAGTAAATACAGAAACTGCAGAAGCAATCAAATTAGATTACAGTATGTTTGCAGATATGTGTACAGAATTAAAGGAGACAATTACTGCTGAAAATTTTGAATAAGAAGTAATCAGAAGTTGATGAAATCATCCATTATCTGATACGGAGGTTTTTATGTCATCATTTTTGACTTTATCCATTGTACAAAGCGCTTTAGAACTGGGGTGTATTTACGCCCTGGTTGCTTTGGCGTTATTTGTATCTTTTTCCTTATTAAATATTGCAGATTTGTCTACAGACGGATGCTTTACACTGGGATGTGCTGTAGGAGCTGTGGTAACCATGGCGGGTCATCCATTTTTAGCATTTTTTGCGGCTATGGCAGCTGGTGTTGCCAGTGGTTTTATAACCGCATTTCTACAGACGAAAATGGGAGTACAGTCTATTTTGGCGGGTATTATTGTTAACACAGGACTTTATACCATTAACTTAATGGTAATGGGATTTTCTTCCAACATTAACTTGTTTAATACCAATACTATTTTTAGTATGGCTAAGGAACTGTCCGAATCGGAAGTATATCGTAGCTGGTATAAAATAATCATTGTAGTTTGCATTGTTTTATTGGTATGTGTATTTCTGGCCTGGTTTTTAAATACCAGTTTGGGACTTAGTATTAGAGCAACTGGTGACAACGAGTATATGGTTAGAGCGTCCAGTATTAATCCTGGTTTTACCATCACGGTAGGTCTTTGTGTAGCCAGTGCAATGACTGCTTTATCTGGAGCAGTATTAGGACAGTATCAAAAATCCTGTGATATTAATTATGGTACCGGACAGGTGACCATAGCACTTGCCAGTCTGATCATCGGGGAATCTCTGATCAAAAAAGGTAGTATTTTTAAGAGAGTCATATTTGTGGTACTGGGTAGCTGCCTGTATCGTTTTATTGTGGCTATTGCGCTTCGCATGAATCTTCCGGCAGAGGCACTGAAACTGGTTTCGGCAGTGATTGTAGCGATTGCGATTTCTTTCCCTTATTTAAAGGAAAAAGCAGGTTTCTATAAACATCGTAGAGATGTGATGAGACAGGCTTCTAAAAATGTGTAATAGGAGGAAGAAGCAGATATGTTACAGATTACAGATATTAGCAAAACATTTAATCCAGGCACTGTAAATGAAAAAACAGCCCTTCAAAATGTGAGTCTGCATCTGGATTCCGGGGATTTTGCCACTATCATTGGAAGCAACGGAGCCGGAAAATCCACCCTGTTTAATGCCATCACAGGTGCCTTTTATGTGGACAGCGGAAGAATCGTTCTGGATGAGGAAGACATTACTTTTAAAAAAGAGCATTTACGCAGTAAAGAAATAGGACATTTATTTCAGGATCCGCTTCTGGGGACAGCCCCCCATATGTCCATAGAAGAAAATATGGCATTGGCTTATATGAGAGCGTCCGGAAAGCATTCTTTGTTTGGCAGAATCACAAAATCAGATAAGGAAAGATTTCGGGAGCATCTGGCTCTTCTGGATATGGGACTGGAAGACCGGATGAAAAATCCGGTGGGACTGTTATCCGGTGGACAGAGGCAGGCACTTACCCTTCTGATGGCAACCATGGTGACACCAAAGCTTCTTCTGCTGGATGAACATACAGCAGCTCTGGACCCTGCCACAGCAGAAAAAGTATTGAACTTGACCAAGCGAATTGTGGCGGAAAGAAATATCACCTGCCTTATGGTTACCCATAATATGCATCAGGCTTTGGAACTGGGAAACCGCACGCTTATGATGAACGGTGGCAATATTGTGCTGGATGTAAGCGGCGAAGAACGGGCCAATATGACAGTAGAAGATCTCCTTGAGCAGTTCAAGGTCCAGGTAGGAGAACAGTTAGACAATGACCGCATCCTGCTCTCAAAGTAGAGTCAATCGTAAGAAATGCCCTGACAGAAAAACAGGTAAAATATAAAATTGAAAGTATCTAAATACCTACATTTCGATTTGGAATGTAGGTATTTTTTTGCCCACCATTTTTATGAGATAGAGAGATACGAAGCCCCCACTTCATAATCCAGGATTTAAGTGGTGGGAGCATGTCACCATGAATAATTTGCTACTCTTACAATTTAGGTTGTATTATTTGATTTTTCTGGATATAATAAAAATGTGATTAAGATACACAAAAATCCTGATAAAAGTGTGATTATGTAACGCTAAATCATTAAAAAAGTGTGATTGGAGAGTATATGGAACGATTTATTATGCAGCAGTTGTTGGATTGGAAGAGTTCTGCTTACCGTAAGCCCTTGATATTAAAGGGGGTACGTCAGGTAGGTAAGACCTGGATTCTGAAAGAGTTTGGCAGACGATATTATGAAAATACAGCTTATTTTAACTTTGATGAAAATGAAGAATATAAGCAGTTTTTTGAAACAACTAAGGATGTGGACCGTATTCTGCAAAACCTGATGTTGGCCAGCAGTCAAAAGATTGTACCGGAAAAGACGCTCATTATCTTTGACGAGGTGCAGGACTGTCCGGAGGTCATAAACTCCATGAAATATTTCTGTGAGAACGCTCCGCAGTATCATATTGCCTGTGCAGGTTCGCTGCTGGGAATTTCACTGTCCAAACCCTCTTCTTTCCCGGTGGGAAAGGTTAATTTCATGCAGATTGACCCTATGACCTTTTCAGAATTCTTAATCGCAAATGGTGACGAAAACCTTGCTGCATATTTGGAAGGTGTAGATACTATCGAGCCGATTCCGGATGCGTTCTTCAATCCTCTGTATGAGAAATTGAAAATGTACTATGTCACCGGTGGTATGCCTGAACCGGTACTGATGTGGACAGAAACTCGTGATGTCTTGGCTATGCAGGAATCCTTGTCCGATATTATCGGTGCCTATGAGCGTGACTTTGCAAAACATCCCAATATTAGTGAATTTCCGAAGATTTCTATGATTTGGAAGTCTATTCCGTCTCAGTTAGCGAGAGAAAACAAAAAATTCATTTACAAGGTAGTAAAAGAAGGGGCAAGAGCCCGTGAATATGAGGATGCACTGCAGTGGCTGGTAGATGCAAGGCTGGTTCACAAAATCTATCGTAGTTCTGCACCCGGTCTGCCGATAGCAGCCTATGATGATCTTTCAGCATTTAAAATATATCTGGTAGATGTAGGACTGCTTCGGCGGTTGGCACAATTGGCACCTACCGCATTTGGAGAGGGCAACCGTCTGTTTACTGAGTTTAAGGGTGCTCTTACCGAAAATTTTGTGTTGCAAACTTTAATTACGCAGTTTGAAGTGGTTCCACGCTACTGGTCACAGAACAATCCACCTTATGAAGTAGATTTTCTGATTCAGCGGGAAAATGATATTTTCCCTGTTGAGGTTAAATCAGAAACGAATACATCCAGCAAGAGCCTGAAAAAATTCAAAGAACTATTCCCGGACAAAGTTAAGCTTCGTGTGCGGTTTTCACTGGACAATCTGAAGCTGGATAATGACGTTCTGAATATTCCATTGTTTATGGCAGATCAGACGGATAGACTGATTGGGTTGGCGCTGGAAAAAAAGAAAGGATGAAACTTCTATAGAACAACTGTTATGTAATGAAAAATAAAAAGAAGAGAGAGAACGTTCCGATTTAAAATGTTCTCTCTCTTCCTGTGTTTACAAAGATTTCTTGGTGTGTGGAGAGTATTTCTCTTCACAGTATTTGCAGCGATAAACACGTTTCTCCGCATCGGACAATACGAAGATGTGAGGCAGTTCCTGCTCAATGGATGTGATGCAGCGTGGGTTATGACAATGGATGACACCTTTGATCTCCTGTGGCAGGTAAATATCACGCTTTTCTACGATTTCCCCATCTTTGATCACGTTTACTGTAAGATTAGGGTCGATGAAACCCAGAATGTCTAAATTTAATGTATTGATATCACATTCTACTTTTAAGATATCTTTCTTGCCCATAGCATTGCTACGGGCATTTTTGATGATTGCAACAGTGCAATCCAATTTATCTAACTGAAGCTGATAATATACATCCAGGCTCTTCCCGGCTTTGATATGGTCTAACACGAAGCCTTCTTCGATTTTTCCTACATTTAACATATGATTGAATCCTTTCTGATGAATCAATTATTCTTTTACTGAAATATGAGCATGAAAACGGTATCTATGCAGGGTGGCAATGTACACACATTACACAAGCTCCAGCAGGGTCAGGATAAGTGCCATTCTCACATACACACCATACTGAACCTGTGGGAAATATGCGGCTCTTGGATCGTCGTCTACTTCTACAGAGATTTCATTGACACGTGGCAGTGGATGAAGCACCAGCATGTCCTCTTTTGCCAGCTGCATTTTGGCTTTGTCTAAGATATAGAAGTCTTTCAAACGAACATAATCCTCTTCGTTAAAGAATCGTTCTTTTTGAACACGGGTCATGTAGAGTAAATCCAACTGAGGCATGCAGCTTTCCAGACTGATAACCTCTTCGTAGGTGATTCCTTTTTCTTTCAGCATATCTGTAATATAGTCAGGTACGCGAAGTTCTTCCGGGGAAATGAAGATAAAGTGAATATTGTCGTATCGTACCAGTGCATTGATCAGAGAGTGAACAGTACGGCCGAATTTCAGGTCCCCACAGAGACCGATTGTAAAGTTGTCCAATCTGCCTTTCAGGGAGCGGATGGTTAACAAATCCGTGAGTGTCTGTGTAGGGTGCTGATGACCACCGTCGCCGGCGTTGATCACCGGGATTTTAGAACGGGTAGCAGCTACCATAGGCGCACCTTCCTTGGGATGTCGCATGGCACAAATATCCGCAAAACAGGATATCACGCGAATGGTATCTGACACGCTTTCGCCCTTTGCGGCAGAAGAGGAGCCAGCATCGGAAAAGCCGATTACGCTGCCTCCCAGATTCAGCATGGCTGCTTCAAAGCTCAGACGGGTTCTTGTACTGGGTTCATAAAAACAGGTTGCCAGTTTCTTGCCCGCACAGATGTGGGCATATTTTTCAGGATTCTTTTCAATATCATTTGCCAGATCAAAAAGCTGATCCAATTCTTCCACAGTAAAGTCCAGTGGACTCATAAGATGTCTCATGACAATTCCTCCTTCGAATTAACTAATATGGCAGAAACTCGGAATGCACCTGCAAAATACATTCAGATTTTTTAAACAAACAACATTCTGCTCAAAAAAGAACGAAGGAAAAAGAATTCCTTCGTTCTATCAATATCATGATTGGAAAGATAATAAATCGGATACGGCTTTTCTCTTTGGAGCAACTGGAGATTCTGCCGGATATCCAATCGGAATAAAAGCGACTAATTCTCTGTCTTCCGGAATACCTAAAATAGAAGCAGCTTTTGCTTCGTCAAAGATACCCTGGATAACACTGCCAATTCCTTTTTCATGTGCTGCCAGACAGAAAGTCTGAGCGGCAACACCGGCATCGAACATCTGCCATGTATCCTTACGAGGAGTGGTAAAAGAACCATCTCTTTCATAACCGCATCTGTTTTTGATCACAGTTACTGCAATCAGCATCGGAGCAGCATCCATGATTTTTCCATTTCCCGGAAACATATCTGTGCATTCTTTTGCAATCTTTGCTTTCAGATCACCTTCGATTGCAATATAACGAACAATCTGTGTGTTTTTCCAGCTTGGAGAAAAAGAAGCAGTTTCGATGATTTCAGCTAATACGTCATGATCAATTGGCTGATCAGTAAATTGACGGATACTTCTGCGGCTCATAATACATTCTTTTGCGGTCATTTGATTTCCTCCTGATATTCTTTTGGTTTTGTTTTAAATTAGAAACAGTATAGCAAAAAATGTGAATGCTTTCAATTGAAAAGTGAGTGGTTTCTATTGAAAAAAAGATAGATTATTTTCCTGTAATCTATTATACTGTGAATATACGGAAATCGAAATGTTTCATACATTGGCATGCAAATATTGAAAAACCGGCATTTCAATGGAAAAGAACCGGCACACGAAATAAAAGAATCAGCATTGCAAAGTATGAGAAAGTGGTATTGGAAAGGAATGAGCGTATGGGAACAGAATTTGTAGAAAAGAAAAGATGGGTTTTTCTGGGGCTGCCCTGGACATTTACAAAATATACGGTAAAAGAAGACCTGATTACCATTAATACAGGTTTTCTGAGTACCCAGGAAAATGACTGCTATATGTACAAAGTACAGGATGTGGAACTGACCACTTCTTTCTGGGAAAGAATTTTCAAACTGGGGACGGTTGTGTGCTATACAGGGGATACCACCAATCCGAAGCTTCTGATCGAGCATATCAAAAATGCCAGAGAAGTGAAAAACTTCATTTTGGAGATGTCGGAAGCTGCCAGAATTAAACGCAGAACCTTAAATACTTTAAATATTGGAGCAAGTGCAGACCTGGATGCTGATGGAGATGGAATCCCGGATGTTTTGGAAGATTAGGAGTAAGTACAAGGCGGTATGAGAGATCATACCGTCTTTTTCCATGAAAACAAATCCTTTCATGTATATTCAGGAATGGGTTTTTGGGTGTTTGATACCGGAAAAACCATTATGCAGATTAAAGTGTTCGAAAATCAGGCCTACCAGAAACCAGAACGGAAAAAAATCCAGCCGGATATACCGGCATATACGGAGACGGGCCCGGTCATAATTCCAGGGAATCATCTGTTTTTTGTCCAGAAACTTTCCGGAAAAATATTCTCCTGTGTAAATCAGCAGAGCATAGACGCTTCCACGGAAAAAGACAGAAAAATGGTGCATTACTTTATTCAGGGGGCGCAGAAAGGCAGCGCAGCCATAAATAGGAAACATCCAGATGGATGTGTTGCCCTGCAGGCGGTAATTTCTTCGTTGCAGCATTCTTAAAGAAGTGTATAATATTTCAAAACACCATCCAAGGATGCCACAGTGGATGAAGAGTCTGGAAAGCGGGATTTCTTTTTGGGATTGCATGAGATTCCTTTCCGGCAGAAAGATATATCATCTGTTATCTGCCTGCACAGGTTGATGGAAACGTAATGTAATATAATATAATATAAAAATAATGAAACATTTATATCAGATAAAATGCCCCATATAGAGGAAAATATACAGAAAAAGGATCATAAGGAAATCGAATACCATATGAAACAAATGACATATAAAGAAACAAGGGAATATCTGGAGGAAAAATCCGGCAGAGGAAGCGTGCTTGGACTGGATGGAATAAAGGAATTATGCAAAAGGCTGGGAAATCCCCAGGACCATCTGAAGTTTATACACGTTGCGGGAACCAACGGAAAAGGTTCCACGATTGCCTATCTTTCCAGCATACTGAAAAGCGCAGGTTATCAGGTCGGAACATACATATCACCTGTTATTTTAAATGAAAGAGAAAAATTTCAGATAAATGGGAAGCTGATTCTGGCAAGAGAATATGCAGATGTGATGAGCAGAGTGCGGGAAGCAGCAGATCAGATGGAGAAAGAGGGATATCCCTATCCTACAGTATTTGAATTAGAGACTGCCACTGGATTCTGTTATTTTCAGGATAAAAATTGTGATGTTGTCATACTGGAAACCGGAATGGGTGGAGATATGGATGCCACTAATCTGGTGAAAACCACAATGGTAAGCGTTTTTGTGTCGATCAGTATGGATCACATGGCTTTTCTGGGAAACACTTTATCTGAGATCGCAGAAAAGAAAGCCGGGATCATAAAGCCCGGGGCGGATGTAGTATCTACCTGGCAGCCGGAAGAGGTACAACAGGTATTAAACAGGGAAGCAGGAAATAAAAAAGCAGAAAAAATCCTGTTTGCTTCAAGGGACCGGCTTGGAAAAGTAAAATATGGTCTGGAGAAGCAGCGGTTTGATTATGGCTGCGCAAGCGGCAACGTTTACCGGCGTATGGAAATCGCCCTGGCCGGAACTGTTCAGATCGATAATGCAGCTTTGGCACTGGAAGTGGTGGAATGTTTGAAAGAAAGAGGCTTTTACCTTCCGGAGGACAAGGTCCGAAAAGGACTTTTTCAGACAAAATGGCCGGGACGACTGGAAATTATCGCGAAGAAACCGTATTTTCTGGTAGACGGTGCACATAATGAGGATGCGGCAAAAAGACTGGCACAGGCCATACACTTTTATTTTACAAATAAAAAGATTGTCTATATAATGGGAATATTGAAAGATAAGGAATATGAGAAAATCATTGCAGAAACCAGTGCTTATGCGGAGCAGATCATAACCATCGCTACGCCGGATCGGAAGAGAACTTTATCCTCCCATGAACTTGCACTGGCGGTGAAAGAATATCATCCCAACGTGACGGAAGCCTCCAGTCTGGAGGAAGCTGTGGAAATAGCATATCTTCTGGCAGGTAAAGAGGATGTGATCATAGCCTTTGGTTCCTTGTCCTATTTAGGGGCACTAAAAAAAATCATGGCAGACAGGAGTGGGCAGCATGGTAAATCAGGAAAAAGTAAAAGAAGCCATTAAGCTGTTATTAGAAGGAATTGGCGAGGATACCGGACGGGAGGGACTCCTGGATACTCCGGATCGTATCGCAAGAATGTATGAAGAGTTATGTGCCGGAATGGAGGAAGATCCGTCGAAGCATTTGTCAAAGACCTTTCATACCGATAATACAGAAATGGTGCTGGAAAAGGATATCGTGTTTCATTCTCTTTGTGAACATCATATGCTTCCCTTTTATGGAAAAGTTCATATCGCCTATATCCCAAACGGAAAAGTAGTAGGACTGAGCAAGCTGGCCCGATGTGTGGAAGTGTATGCCAGACGTTTGCAGATACAGGAACGGATGACGGATCAGATCGCTCAGGCAATCATGGATCATTTAAATCCAAAGGGAGTCATGGTTATGGTAGAGGCAGAGCATATGTGCATGACCATGCGGGGAATCAGTAAACCGGGAAGTAAAACCATAACCTATTCCACCAAAGGTGAGTTTGCATTAAATCAGGATTTACAGAGCACATTTATGAACATGATTCGGATGTAATGTATGTGAAATTGCTTGTGAAATTGGCAGATTTGCATATAAAGCATGGCGATTTGCAGGGGTGTGATACCTTTTGGTATATAAATGGAGAACTCAGATGACAGAAAGACTGAACCGGATATTAAATCACAATTTGTACAAAGAATATGTGTGGAAAACACGGGAAGCAGAACAGGACAGGAAATTCTGTCGCCATGATATGCGGCATTTCCTGGATGTGGCAAGACTTTCTATTATATTAAATGAAAAAGAAGGACTTGGCGAGGAAGATGAACTGCTGTATGCGGCAGCACTGCTTCACGACATCGGGCGGTTTTTGCAGTATGAAAAGGGCACGCCTCATGAGCAGGCCTCTTTTCAGCTGGCACCGGCTATTCTGGAGGACTGTGGTTTTTCCGAGCAGGAAAAGGAAAAAATACTTTCCGCAATCCTTCATCACCGGAATAAGGAAATCAGCACAGCACCTACCATGGATGGTCTGATCTACCGGGCTGATAAGATGAGCAGAACCTGTTATGCCTGTGATGTCGAGCTGGAGTGTGACTGGGATTGTAATAAGAAAAACCGGATTTTGATGTATTGAAAGCGTGTTAAAGAGACAGAGCTTTTGACAAAAGGATAAAGAGACTGCTATACATGAAGAAATTATAGTGAAAAGAGGAATTGCATCTTATGAAAATTGGGAATCGAGAGTTTGATTTAATGAATAACTGCTATATCATGGGAATCCTGAATGTAACACCGGATTCCTTTTCTGATGGCGGAAAATATAATGACATGGACCGTGCCCTCCGGCATGTGGAAGAGATGATGGAGGAAGGGATGGATATTCTGGATATCGGTGGAGAGTCTACCAGACCGGGGTATACACTTCTTTCCGACGAAGAGGAAATTCACCGGGTTGTTCCTGTTATTGAAAAAGTTAAAACAGAATTTAATATTCCAATTTCTTTGGATACGTATAAATCAGCTGTCGCAAAAGCAGGACTTCAGGCAGGTGCTGATTTAATCAACGATATCTGGGGGCTGAAATACGATGAGAACATGGCAGGAGTAATTGCCGATTTTCAGGTACCCTGTTGTCTGATGCATAACAGAAATGAAGCTGTCTATGCCGACTATATGGAAGATGTACTGAAAGATTTGAAAGAGACTTTGGATATTGCTGAGAAAGCAGGAATATCCAAAGAAAAGATTATTTTAGATCCTGGTGTAGGTTTTGGAAAAACTTACGAGCAAAATGTGGAGATTATTGCAAAACTGGATCGGCTTCAGGAACTGGGATATCCTGTTTTGCTGGGGACCAGCAGAAAATCCGTGATTGGACTTACTTTGAATCTGCCCACAGATCAGAGAGTGGAAGGAACACTGGCCACCTCTGTTGTGGGTGTGTTGAAAGGCTGTAGCATTATCAGGGTTCATGATATAAAAGAAAACTTCAGGGCAGTAAAAATGGCAATGAAGATAAAAGAGTATTTATAATGCAGATATCATGAAAAATCAGGCAATGAAAAAAACAAGTAATAGTTCAGAGAAAAATGGAACTTTGGCATGGAGTGAAAAGATGAAAAAGACAGATGAAATCCGAATCGATAATTTAAAGGTATTTGCTCATCATGGATATTTTCAGGAAGAAAAGGACAAGGGGCAGAACTTCTATGTCAATGCAGTGCTTTATACGGATCTTTCCATTGCCGGAAAAAGTGATAAGCTGGAAGAAACCGTACATTATGGACTGGTTTGTGAATTTATTGCAGATTACATGCAAAGACATACCTTTGATCTGATCGAAATGGCAGCAGAGCAGCTGGCCAAGGCACTTCTTCTGCACTTTAAAGGGATTCATAGTCTTGATCTGGAAATCAGAAAACCGGAAGCCCCTATCGATCTGGAGTTTCAATCCGTTTCCGTAAAAATACACCGGGGATGGCATGATGCGTTTATTGCGTTTGGGTCCAATATGGGAGATAAGAGAGCCTATGTGGATCAGGCTATTTTGCATTTGAGAGAAGATGAATGTTTCAGACAGATGGAAGTGTCTGATTATTATATGACAGAGCCCTATGGCGGCGTTGAGCAGGATGACTTTTTGAACGGGGTAATCCGTGTAAAAACCCTATATGATCCATATGAATTACTGGATCGTCTGCATCAGGAAGAAAATCTTGCAGGAAGAAAACGGGAGATCCACTGGGGGCCACGTACCCTGGATCTGGATATACTGTTCTACGATAACCTGATTCATACGGATCCCAAGCTTGTGATTCCCCATCCGGATATGGCAAACAGAACCTTTGTGCTAAAGCCAATGGTACAGCTGGCACCATTTTATCTGCATCCAATCAAACATTTGACTATGAAAGAAATGCTGGAAAAGCTGTCGCTTTAAGAAATTTCATTCGTTAAAGCGACAGCTTTTTCCAGCATCTCTTTCACTGGTTGTCCAGGGCAGCATTCAATGCTTCCGGGAAGGAATCTACACTGATCGGTCCAAAAGTACTGGTACGATATACGATAGCATCTTCATCAAAGGGATAGAAATAAGTATAGGTAGAAGTGGTATTGATCCGATTGTAGACACCCTCTGCCACCACTTCCGGATTACTGCCGTCTATGGACATCCGGATCAGCGCCGGAGAATTCTTATCATTTTTCTGATAGAAGATGACCTGATCATATATATTGTAAAAATCCACCCGGTCATGGGTCAGAACAGTAATCGTATCATTTGCACTGTCATAGCGGCACAACTGGTAATTATTATCTACATCCAGATAGTAGATATAAGAACCGATAATTGTAGGATAACACGTGTTACCTTGCCATATTGTGCGGGTACTGCCGGAAGTTAGATCATATCCGTATACATAGTGGTCTTTTTCCGTACCGCTGTAATACAGCGTTCCATTATCCACACAGGCAGTTTCTATGATGCTTTTTTTCTGAAGAAGCTCATCGGTTTTGGAATCATCAATAGAGAGCTTATTAAAGGAACTGAAATTGGTGTTATCATAGTGCTGATAGTATATGGAGTCTCCGGATAAAACAGCCATGGTTGCCAGGTCATCAGAAAGACATTTAAAATCTTTCCCCTGAAGAGTGCAGCGGTAAATACCTGTCATACTTCTGACATATCCCAGACCAACCCCGCCTTTGGTTCCTTCTGTATAGTAAAACAGATAATTCCCACCGGCGTTGATAAAGGATGCACTGGCAGGTGATAAGCGCTTTATATCCGTACAATCCGGATTCATGACATATAATGCTCCGTTATCATAGGCATTGGAAAAATATACTTTTCCGTCATATTCACAAAACATTCCCCGACCGCGGATGTTTCCGGCTGTATTGCCTACGGTTTCCGGCGGCAGACGAAAGGAAGCCGCTTTCCGGTAGGAAAACAGACAGTAAAACAGGACGCACAGAAAGAAGAGCCCAGCCAGGATGATATAGGTGATTTTGGAACGCATGAAAAACCTCCCGGATACAGTTTTATGCTTCGCATACTGCTTGAACGCGAAAGCTGAGTACAAAAGAGTCGCAAGTGACTCTTTTTTATATCATGATTTCTGATTTCATTATAATCGTTTCTGATGTCCGGGAGCAATAGTAAGATGTCTGCTTTTTCTTGAATATCTGTTCAAAAACGAATATACTAAGGTGGAAAGAGTGATAAGGAAAACAAGAAGGAGTTACGGAAGATGGATTTACTGGAACTTAGGGCGCAAATTGACGAAATAGATCGGGAAATCGTCTCTCTCTATGAGCGAAGAATGGACGTTTCGAGACAGGTGGCTGAATATAAAATTGAAACGGGGAAAAAGGTTTTTGATAAGGCAAGAGAAGAAGAAAAGCTTGCCACACTTCGTTCCCTGACACATAACGAATTTAATTGTCATGGGATTGAAGAACTTTTTGAACAGATCATGTCCATGAGCCGCAAACTGCAGTACCAGATGCTTACCGAAAAAGGTGTTCTTGGAAAGCTGCCTTTTATCGGAGTAGATGATCTGGATACGAAAAAGGCCAGAGTGGTATTTCAGGGCGCAGAAGGAGCTTATTCCCAGGCGGCTATGATGAAATATTTTGGAGATCAGGTCAACAGCTTCCACGTGGATACTTTTCGGGATGCCATGAGTGCCATTGATGAAGGAAGTGCAGATTTTGCAGTGCTTCCTATTGAAAATTCCACAGCCGGTATGGTAAGTGAAATTTTTGACCTGCTGGTAGAATTTGAAAATTATATCGTGGGTGAGCAGATCATTAAAATAGAGCATTGCCTGCTGGGACTTCCGGGAACCAAAATGGAGGATATCAAAAGAGTATATTCCCATCCCCAGTCCCTGATGCAAAGTGCCAGATTTCTGAACGATCATGCAAACTGGCAGCAGATCAGTATGAAAAACAATGCTTTTGCAGCACAGAAAGTGGCAAAAGAAGGGGATAGAACCCAGGTGGCCATTGCCAGTGAACATGCAGGAGATATTTACGGACTGGAGATCCTGGAACGGGGCGTGAATCAGTCCAGCTCCAATTCCACCAGATTTATTATTGTAACAAACCAGAAAATCTTCAAAAAGGATGCCAAAAAAGTCAGCATCTGTTTTGAAGTACCTCATGAAAGCGGTTCCCTGTACCATATGCTTTCTCATTTTATTTACAATAATCTGAACATGAATAAGATTGAAAGCAGGCCTATTGAAGATCGAAACTGGGAATACCGGTTCTTTATCGACTTCGATGGAAATCTGGCTGATTCTGCAGTGAAAAATGCACTCAGAGGTCTGAGGGACGAAGCCAGAAACATGCGGATTCTGGGAAATTATTAAATCGGAAAAAACAGACAGAAACAATGTCAGGAAAAAATTAGGCGAGATAATAAAGTGAAATATTAAGACAGAGACATTAAGGCGGAAATAGAAGTATGAGAGAAAAAGAATTGATCGTATATCGTGATCTGTCCAAAGAAGAAGGAAAGCTTCTTTCGGACATGTCCTTTCTGATGGATCACTACGATGATGAGTATTATAATCTGGAGGACCGGAGCGGGTTATTTTATTCCTGTATCCATGAGCTTTTGGAGATGGCAGGAAACCATGGATTTTACGGAAATCTGTGGCATTGCTTTCTGGCTCATCTCCTGGTAAATAATGAGAACAGCTACAGCAGAGCCTGTGAAGTGGTGGGGCCGGTAGAAGGCAGCATCAATCAGGCGGTTCTGCATGATATTATTATAGTGAAAGAATTTTTTGATTATGATTTCAGCGGTATGTGTGGCCTTCTTGGTGAAAGCGCCTGGGGACTGATTGAGCACTATCAGAGAAGCAACGAAAAGAGTAAAGTTTACAATACCAGAATACAACAGAGAATCTGTGATCTGGCACAGCAGTTCAGGGATAATCATACACCGGAAGAGATGAAAGATACGCTGACACAGTTCTACAAAGACTATGGTGTAGGCAAATTTGGTTTACATAAAGCGTTCAGAATTGCCCATGATGAAAACGGGGTACAAATCCTTCCCATCACCAATATCGCCCATGTACATATGGATGATCTGGTAGGATATGAGATCCAGAAACAGAAGCTGATTGAAAATACGGAAGCCTTTGTAAATGGTAAAAAGGCCAACAACTGTCTTTTATTCGGAGATGCGGGAACCGGAAAATCCTCCAGCATCAAAGCCATTACAAATGAATATTATGAGAAAGGTCTTCGCATCATTGAGATTTATAAGCATCAGTTCCAGGATCTGAACGATGTGATCGCCCAGATCAAAAACAGAAATTATAAGTTTATCATCTATATGGACGACTTAAGCTTTGAAGACTTTGAAATAGAGTATAAATATTTGAAGGCGGTGATTGAAGGGGGTCTGGAGAAAAAACCGGCTAACGTTCTGATTTATGCCACATCCAACCGCAGACATTTGATCAAAGAGACCTGGAAAGACAGAGGCGATGTGGAAATCGAAAATGGAATGCACAAATCCGATACCATGCAGGAAAAACTCTCTCTGGCATCCAGATTTGGCGTGACCATTTATTTTGGCAAACCAAGTCCAAAGGAGTTTCAGGAAATCGTGATCACCCTGGCAAAACGTTATCAGTTAGATATGGAGGAAAAGGAATTGCTGGCAGAAGCCAATAAGTGGGAGCTATCCCATGGCGGTATATCAGGCAGAACTGCACAGCAGTTTATCGACTATCTGTTGGGAAAAGAGTAACAGTCACAGACAGCAGATATTGTGCAACGGCTGTAGAGTAGCAGTATAAAGAGGCGTAGGAAAATGGCAATCAAAACATTTGCAGCAATCGACGTTGGGTCGTTTGTGATGAATTTGAAAATATATGAGATGTCCGGCAAAAACGGTATGCGTCAGATCGATGATATCAGGCACAGACTGGATCTGGGCAGTGATACCTATGCGTTGGAAAAAATCTCCTATGAAAATGTAAACGAGCTTTGTAATATTTTGAAAGAATTCAAGAATATTATGCAGACCTATAAGGTCAGCGCTTATAAGGCTTGTGGAACCAGCGCGATCCGGGAAGCACTGAATACCAAAATACTTTTGGATCATATATCCCAGAGGACCGGCATTCAGATCGATGTGCTCAGCAATTCGGAGCAGCGGTTTATGAATTATAAGGCTGTCGCCTACAAAACAGATGAATTTAATAGGATTCTGGAACAGGATACCGCCATTCTGGATATCGGAGGCGGCAGTATTCAGCTGTCCCTGTTTGAAAAGGGAACACTGACCACCACACAAAATATGCGTCTGGGGGTTTTAAGACTTCAGGAAAGACTGATGCATCTGAATGCCTCTTCCATGAAAATGGAGGAGCTGATTGATGAAATGATCACATCCCAGCTTTCTGTTTTTAAGAAGATGTATCTGAAGGACAGAGAAATTAAAAATATTATTGTGGTAGATGATTATCTGGCCGGAGTGCTCCAGAAACATACCATGGATGGGAAGCACTTTGGATATATGAAGGTAAAGGATTATTTTGACTTTCAGAAGGATATTCATAATAAAACCGTTACGGAAATAGCGGAGTCCCTGAATATCGCCAGAGAATCTGCCGGGCTGCTTTATATTTCAGCCACTTTGGTAAAACAGACTGCCAGGATGATGGGGGCAGACCTGCTTTGGGCTCCCGGTGTAAGCCTTTGCGATGGTATTGCATATGAGTACGGAGAGCAGAATAAAATATTCCATGCAGAGCATGATTTTGAAGCAGATATCATCACCAGTGCAGAACATATCAGCAAACGTTACATGGGAAGTAAAAAGCGTAGTGAAACCCTGGAAAAAATTGCACTTACTATTTTTGACAGTATGAAGAAAGTACACGGGCTGGGCAAAAGAGAACGCCTGTTATTGCAGCTTGCTACGCTGCTTCATGACTGCGGCAAATATATCAGTCTGGTAAATCTGGGGGAATGCTCGTATCATATTATCATGTCATCGGAAATCATCGGACTTTCCCACAGGGAAAGAGAGATTGTGGCAAATGTGGTACAGTATAATCATCTTCCCTTTGAATATTTTGATTCCTGGGGAAGCAGAACCACTTTGGATGCAGAGGCGTATCTGGTGATCGCAAAGCTGTCTGCGATTTTGAAGGTTGCCAACGGGCTTGACCGGAGTCATAAACAGAAATTTAAAAATGTCAAGACAACCCTGAAGGAACGGGAGCTGATGATCCAGGTAGACACTGCGGAAGATATTACACTGGAAAAAGGCCTGTTTACACAACGGGCAGATTTCTTTGAAGAAGTATATAATATACGTCCGATCATCAAACAAAAGAAAACGTTGTAATTGGGAGATATCATATGGAACTGAAGCATGATTATGAAAATCCGGAGTATTACGAAAACAGGGAACTGAGCTGGGTGCTTTTCAATCAACGTGTACTTGGCGAAGCAAAGGATGTGAAAATACCACTTTTTGACCGGCTGAAGTTTTTGAGCATTACAGCCTCCAATCTGGATGAATTTTTTATGGTTCGGGTTGCATCCCTGAAGGATATGGAGAATGCAGGATATACCAAGCCTGATATTGCTGGCTTAAAACCCAAAAAGCAGCTGGAAAAGCTGAATGTGGTAACCCACGATCTGGTGGAGCAGCAGTACCGGGTCTATAACCATCAGCTGGTGCCGGCACTTTTAAAAGAAGGTCTCCAGATCGTGCAGTGTCATGAAGAACTGACCAGGCAGCAGGGAGAATATGTAGACCATTATTTTATGGACAATGTGTATCCGGTTCTGACACCCATGGCACTGGATTCCTCCAGACCATTTCCGCTGATCCGCAACAAGTCCCTGAATCTGGGAGCACTGGTCCATAAAAAACAGGGAGATGGGGAAGTGGAATTTGCCACAGTACAGGTACCATCGGTACTTCCCAGAGTGGTCCCAATTCCCGGGAAAGAAGAGGAAATCACATCCGTCATATTCCTGGAAGAGATTATTGAACGAAATATTGACAAATTATTCTTGAATTATGATATTGATTATGTGTGTCCATTCCGGATCATGAGGAATGCAGACCTTTCCATTGAGGAAGATGAAGCAGAAGATCTGCTGGTGGAAATCGAGAAGCAGCTGAAAAAGAGACAGTGGGGCCAGGTCATCCGGCTGGAAGTGGAAGAGGGCGCCGATGAGAAACTGTTAGGAATCTTAAAAGAAGAGCTGATGGTAGATGAGGAAGATGTGTATCGAATCCCGGGGCCACTGGATCTAACCGTACTGATGAAGGTCTATGGACTGGATGGATTTGAGGACTATAAGACTCCAAAATATACTCCTCAGCCGGTACCGGAATTTCTTGAGGAAGAAGATATCTTTGCTGCCATATGCAAAGGTGATATCTTCCTTCATCATCCTTATCAGACCTTTGAGCCGGTGGTTGATTTTATCAAACAGGCATCCAAAGACCCGGAAGTCCTTGCCATCAAGCAGACCCTGTACCGGGTAAGCGGCAATTCTCCGATCATAGCAGCACTGGCACAGGCTGCGGAAAACGGAAAACAGGTTACGGTTCTGGTAGAGCTGAAAGCACGTTTTGATGAAGAAAACAATATCATCTGGGCGAGAAAACTGGAAAAAGCAGGATGCCATGTGATCTATGGTCTGGTGGGATTAAAGACCCACTGTAAAATTACCCTTGTGGTTCGCCGGGAGGAAGATGGTATCCGAAGATATGTGCATCTGGGAACCGGTAACTATAATGATTCCACTGCAAAATTGTATACCGATGTAGGGCTTATGACATGTAATGAGCAGATCGGTGAAGACGCCACAGCAGTCTTTAACATGCTTTCCGGCTATTCGGAACCCAGAAGCTGGAATAAACTGGCGGTAGCACCATTGTGGCTGAAGGACAGATTTTTATATCTGATCCGAAGAGAAAAAGAGCATGCTCTTTCCGGACGTCATGCACACATTATTGCAAAGATGAATTCTTTGTGCGACAAAGATGTGATAGCAGCGCTTTATGAGGCTTCTGCAGCAGGGGTAAAGATTGAACTGATCGTTCGGGGAATCTGTTGCCTTAAGGTGGGAATACCGGGAATCAGTGAAAACATTACCGTTCGTTCCATTGTGGGTAATTTCCTGGAGCATGCACGAATCTTTTTCTTTGAAAATGATGGCAAGCCGGAGATGTACTGTTCCAGTGCAGACTGGATGCCACGTAACCTGGAGAGGCGCGTGGAAATTCTATTCCCCATTGAAAAGGAAGAGATAAAAGAAAAAGCATTTCATATTTTACAATGTCAATTAAAAGATAATACAAAGGCACATATTTTAACACCTGGCGGCGTATATGTTAAATGTAACCGTCGCGGACAAGAGCCATTCTGTGCACAGGATTGTTTTTGTCAGGAGGCAAAGGAACTGGTTAAAAACGATGTCAAAATAAAAGAAGACAGAGTTTTTATTCCGGCACAGCATCATGAATAGAGAAGGTTCAGATTGCTGAGAATATGGAGGGCAGATAAATGACGTATGAATATGATGAAGCAGTAATCCAATGTTTTTTGGAGAAACAAAACCAGTTATTCCCTGAAAACGTGGCAGAAAACGAAGAAGAAGCTGAGGCTTTTCTGGAAGACTGCATTGCAGTCGTAGTGGACTCACCGGATGAGGTGATGGAATATTTTGAAGAAGAGGGTCTGGATGTCCAGGACGTGGAAGAAGCACTGGATGCTTCTGAAGTGTTTGAAGTGGGAGATGGAAGATACCTTATTGTAGAAGGGTAAGTAATCTAAAGCATGAAGAATCAAACAATCGAGATAAAACAAAAAGTCAGAAACGTTAAAACACTGCATTTCTTTATGATGGTGGTCTGGCCCATCCTGCTCTTTGCGGCCATAGGACTGGACGGATTTTATACCAGTATTCTGGAAACTAATTTCAGCTACAGTATGGGAATATCCAATATGTTACTGATCCTCCTGTGGCTGCTCTATGCCTATTTCATGCTGGCTATCATGAGGAATTACAATCTGCAGGAGATCATGTCGGAATACTGTGAATTTGATGCTTACCTGGAGTGCATGACCTATCTGGAGAAGTTTTACATCCTGAAAAAGAGCCGGCTTTCACAGCGTCTGAACCGGACAGATGCGTATCTGGTCAGTGGTGATTTTGATGCAGCATATGAGAATCTGAATCGGTTCAAAGAACTTTATCCGAAATTAAGTATAAAAACGCAGATGATGTACGATTATTTCTGGTGCAGATTTTATGGAGAGCTGGAAGATGCTGAAAATTATAAGATTTGTCTGGATGTCTTTCAGAAAAACTGGCTCAATAATCCGAATCTCAGCAGAAAGCTGATGAGGCAGGCAGCCATGCTGTTTCAGGAACTGGCATTTCGCCAGATGGTGTTTGAGAAAAACGGAATTGCAGTAAAAAGCTATCTGACCAAAGTCTATAAGGCAGGACGGATTGGTACCAGATATGATTTTATAAAGTATTGTTATTTTATGGGAAAAGCAGAATATATTCTGGAAAATCTCATGCTTGCAAAACACTGGTTTGCCCAGACTGTCAGCTTTGGGCTGAAGGAGCAGATGACAAAGAATGCAAAGCAGCTTCTGGATAAACTGGAAGAGATGCACATTCCCTATGCCCTTACACCGCCTTCGGATAATGTATATTACGGAAAACCTAAGAGCATGAGAATAAGCTCAGGGCTTCTCAGTATTTTTCTTTCCCTTTTACTGGTGCTGGTGATTATTGCCCATTAACTTTGTTTACGGTAAGCACTGGCAGAAATACCATAATATCGTTTGAATGCATAAGCAAAGTGCTCAGCAGAGGAATAGTTCAGTCTTTTGGCGATTTCCGATATGCTGAGCTCTTTATCGTTTAAAAAAATCTTTGCCATGGACATACGGGCTTCGGTCTTTTTCTGGGTAAATGTTTTGCCATAGTAATCTTTTAAAAAACGTTCTGTCTGGCGGATTCCCAGGCCAAGGCGTTTGGCGAGGCTTTCCAGGGTAATGGTCTCATAATCATACAGGAAACTTTCCTCCACAATTAAATATTTGCTGTCTACCAGATTGGAACGGGTAAAGTGGGAGTCGGATTCCTTTTTATTTTCATAATTGCGCACAATTTTTACAATACACTGCTGCAGCAGGGATTCCACCTGAATCATGTAGCCGGTGTATTTATTCTCTAATTCAAAAAAGATCTGCTGCATAATCGGATAGAGATCCTGGTTGTCCTGTCCAAACCAGAAATGTGTGGCAGCAAAGAGAGCAGCAGTATTTCCGGAAGAGGATTTGTGGGAAGAATTTTTCTGTAGCTTAAAATAAATGCAGTATTCTGCCATGGGATCGTCCTTGTCGGGAATCTGCTCATGTTCCACATGGGGACCGGTCATGTACAGGCTACCAGGAGTGGCTTCGTAAACCTGATTATTGATATTTAAGGTTCCATGTCCATAGGGAATATAGTGGATTTCATAACTGTTATTGCCATGGCTGTGCTTTGGCATGGAACGTAAAAAGCATTCAAATACAATATTTAGAACATAAAAAGTGGTATCGTCTATGGTGGTCTGGATATTTAAATCGGTATAAGCAGTTCTCATAAGATTCCCTCCGTTTTTGGTTCTTTTTTTATCTTATCTAAAATGGGAAAAAGATGCAATAAAAATGCGAAAATGCGTCATAAAACCTATGAAAATGTCTGGAAAATGTCTTCTTTTTAAAGTTTTACCAGATATAATATATATTGTAATCGGATGGAAACAATAAGAAAACGTATCCGGAATATAGGATATGTTTTTCCATAGGAATTGCGTTAAAATACGTGATTCAGATAAAAAGAAACATTTGGACATACAGGGAGGAAGGATTATGCCATTAGTTGATTCAAAGAAAATGTTATTAGATGCCAGAGATGGTGGATACGCAGTAGGTGCATTCAATGCAGAAAATATGGAAATGGTAAAAGCCATTATTGCAGCTGCAGAGGAACTGAAAGCACCTGTTATGATTCAGACCACACCATCTACCATTAAATATGGTAATAGTGCTACCTATGCCGGGATTGTAAAAGCAGAAGCAGAAAAAGCTTCTGTGCCTGTATGCCTGCATTTAGACCATGGCAGCAACTATGAACTGGCTGTAGAGTGTATTGAAAATGGATACACTTCTGTTATGATCGATGGTTCAAAAGAAGTTTTTGCTGAAAATATTGCCAAAACCAGAAAAGTGGTGGAATATGCTCATGAAAAAGGAATTCCGGTAGAAGCTGAGCTTGGCAAAGTCGGTGGAAAAGAAGATGACCTGGAAGTAAAAGATGATATCTATACCGATGTAAATGAAGCTGTAGAATTTGTAGAAAAAACAGGGGTTGATTCCCTTGCCATTGCAATCGGTACTGCACATGGCTTTTATAAAGGAACTCCTGTATTGGATAAAGAAAGATTATCTGATATTGCAAAAGTAGTTTCTATTCCCCTTGTATTACATGGAGCTTCCGGTATCAGTGATGAGGAAGTGGCAGACTGTGTAAGCCGCGGTATCAGCAAAGTAAACTTTGCTACAGAACTTAGGAAAGCATTTACCGATGCCTGCAAACAGCTCCAGGCGGAAGCTCCGGATACCTTTGATCCCAAAGCTTTTGGTAAGGTAGGAATGGCAGCTGTAAAAGAACTTGTCATGAACCGCATGACTGTATGTGGATGTGCAGGTAAGGCAGAGTAGATCATACAGATATGATAGAATAAATCAGATTGTTTTTTTCTTCAAAATGTGTAACCCATAAAAAGGCAATATCCCATGTGATGGTATCATCCATGGGATATTGCTTTTGTCATGTAGTATATTTCTTTAAATTTTCCAAAACTTCTTCCGGAACATACAGTCTTCCATAACCGGTGCCTAAATCCAGTCCCGGTTTTGCATCCCCGTGAAAATCAGATCCTCCACTGATACACAAATCACATTCTTTGGCTAATGTGCGAATCTGGCGTTCTTCCCTGCTGTTATAGGTGGAATAAATGGCTTCGATTCCTACCAGTCCGGCTTCTTTCAGTTCCATGGTGAGCTCTTTTAATTTTGGTTCACTCATATGATAGAGGATAGGGTGGGCCAAAATAGGAATTCCACCCGCTTCCAGAATAAGTTGCACAGCCTGAACAGGAGTGACTTTTTCTCTTGGAATGAAGTATTTGCAGTGATCTCCGATATAACGGTCAAATGCCTCTGAAAGACTTTTTATATATCCGTGGTCCAGCAGATAACGGGCATAATGAGCTCTGGTAATGACGGCATCCGGGTTTTCGGCTAAAAGCTTTTCATAAGTAATTTCGATGCCGCCTTCTTCCCGAAGCTTGTAACACATTTTGCGGTTTCTTTCGATACGGGAATCCACAAACTTTTGCAGATGTTTCTGGAAGGCCGGGTTTCTATAATCGATATAAAGCCCAAGGATATGGACATCTCTGCCTTCGTACTCGGTAGAAAACTCAATGCCCGGAATGACCTCAATTTGTTTTCCGGCTTTCACAAAGGAAGCAGCGGTCTCCATTGCCTCTTTCAGGCCCTCTGTGGTATCGTGGTCTGTTAAAGCAAAGGCAGTTAGTCCTTTCTCTACAGCATATGCCACCAGCTCAGAAGGAGAGAGGGTACCATCGGATTTATTTGAGTGTACATGTAAATCTACCATATTTGCGTTCCGTGCATCCTTATTATCATGATTTGGAAATATCTGAAAATCAGAAATCTGTTACGAACCGAAATCTTAATCCTCATCCTCAGTGGTCTTAGTGTAGATAGTTCTCTTTCTGGCCATCTCATCATTTTCCAGATACTCGTCATAAGTGGTAATTTTATCGATCATGGTACCATTTGGTAACAATTCAATGATACGGTTTGCAGTGGTCTGTACCACCTGATGGTCATGGCAGGAGAATAACTCAACCCCAGGGAATTTTTTCATGCCTTCATTTAATGCAGTAATAGATTCCATATCCAGATGGTTGGTAGGCTCATCAAAAATCAGGCAGTTGGCACCGCTGATCATCATTTTGGATAATAAGCAGCGTACCTTCTCACCACCGGATAATACCTTTACTTTTTTTACACCATCTTCTCCGGCAAACAGCATACGTCCGAGGAAACCGCGGACATAAGTAACATCTTTGACAGGAGAGTAGCCGGTCAACCATTCTGTGATGTTGTAGTCGTTATCAAATTCTGCAGTGTTATCCTTTGGAAAATAGGCCTGGGAAGTGGTAACACCCCATTTGTAACTTCCCTCGTCCGGTTCTAATTCGCCGGCAAGAATCTGGAACAGGGTTGTTTTGGCAAGCTCGTTGCTTCCAACAAACGCAATTTTGTCATCATGTCCTACAATAAAGGAAATGTTGTCCAGAACCTTTTCTCCATTGATGGTTTTGGAAAGATTTTCCACTAACAAAACGTCATTACCGATTTCGCGTTCCGGACGGAAATCGATATAAGGATATTTTCTGCTGGATGGTTTGATTTCATCCAGCTGAATTTTTTCCAGTGCACGTTTTCTGGAAGTTGCCTGTTTGGATTTGGAAGCGTTGGCAGAGAAACGGGAGATAAATTCCTGTAATTCCTTGATCTGTTCCTCTTTCTTTTTGTTTGCTTCCTTCCGCTGTTTGATCAGGAGCTGGCTGGATTCATACCAGAAATCATAGTTCCCGGCATAAAGTTGAATCTTTCCGTAATCAATATCTGCGATATGGGTACATACTTTATTTAAGAAATAACGGTCGTGGGAGACCACGATGACGGTGTTGTTAAAGTTGATCAGGAACTCTTCCAGCCATCCGATAGCATCCAGGTCCAGGTGGTTGGTAGGCTCATCCAGCAGAAGAATATCCGGATTACCAAATAATGCTTTTGCCAGAAGTACTTTGACCTTCTGGTTACCATCCAGGTCGGACATCATAGCATAATGAAGCTCTGTTTCGATTCCAAGACCGTTTAAGAGCATGGCAGCATTGGTTTCTGCATCCCATCCATCCATTTCTGCAAATTCTGTTTCCAGTTCGCTGGCACGAATGCCATCTTCATCTGAAAAATCTTCCTTTGCATAAATGGCTTCTTTTTCTTTCATGATTTCATACAGACGGGCATTACCCATGATGACGGTATCCAGTACCTGATAGGCATCATATTTGAAATGATCCTGTTCCAAAACGGAAAGTCTCTGCCCCGGAGTCATGGTGACTTCGCCACTGGTTGTTTCCAGTGCACCGGACAGGATTTTCAGAAAGGTGGATTTGCCGGCACCGTTGGCACCGATCAGACCGTAGCAGTTTCCTTCTGTAAATTTAATGTTAACGTCTTCAAATAACGCCTTTTTCCCCAGACGTAATGTGACATTATTAGCCTGAATCATTATGTTTCCTCCAAATTACTTACTGTTTTCCAGTTTACTTACTGTTTCTTCCATTTTATATGTGGATATCAGTATCTACTTAATAAATAGGTGTTTTCTTTGCCACAATATATTATACATAAACAGGACTGTTTTTCAAGGGAAAAGCGGAAAGGTATGTTTATATAGCATTTTTAACACAAAAATATAATGCTATAAGTAGTAAGGTAAAGTGTAAAAGAATTTTTGGTAAAGTTTAAAAAATTTTCGTGGGATTTACAGAAAAACATGCTATACTATACAAGGGCTCATAGAATGAGGAGACGGAAAAGATGATTAATGAGATATTACAAAACCAGATTCTGATCTGCGGATGTCTGGGGTGGGGAATTGCCCAGATACTGAAGATGATAATATATGCCGGAATCAATAAAAAAATCGACTGGAAAAGGCTTTTTGGAGATGGTGGGATGCCGAGCGGACATTCTGCTACCGTTACCGCCATGGCAGTTCGGTCTTTTTGGGTATACGGGGCTGGTTCTTTTGAGTTTGCGGTTACTTTTATGCTGGCTATTATCGTTATGCACGATGCTATGGGAGTTCGTCAGGAAACCGGGAAGCAGGCGAAGATCATAAAGGATCTGGCTTCTTTTATGGAGTCTCTGGGAAGAGATATCACGGATGAGGAAAAACTGAAGGAATTTGTGGGTCATACACCGTTGCAGGTGACTGCAGGTGCGATCATCGGTGCGCTGGTGGCACTGCTGTTACCGTGATAGGTACTTTGGTTGCACTGCGATTACCGTGATAGGTACTTTGGTTGTGCTGTTGTTAATGTGATAGATACTTTATTTGTGTGTAAAAGGATTGGAATTCATAATGTTAGAAAAATCTGAGTTTTCTTTTTTGGAAACCCGGTCAAGAAGTTTTATTGGGAAATCGAAATAAGTATACCATATTGGGCCTGTCTATTATGGCTGTTCATATTTTGTATGCAGTTACGTTTTCTTATGTGAAAATCGTTCCACTGGCTGTGTACAATATTTTGTCAGTTCTTTTTTATCTTTATTTTTCCTTTGTGATTGTAAGAAGAAATCAATATTTTCTGATCTATCTTACTGCGGTGCTGGAAGTATGTTTTTGTGCGGCTTTTTCTACCCTGTTGTTAGGACGTGTCTGGGGATTTATGTTTTATACGGTATCCCTGGTTCCCATTGTTTTCTATCTGGCATATACTCTGCCGGGATTGGGAAAATACAGATGGCTGCCGGAAATCTCTTCGGTAGGAGTTGCTGTATTATATATAGGAATCGATTTTTATTCTGATACACACGCACCTTTATACGAAGGCGAAATATCCAGAAGACTGATACACTTTTTTCACTATTTTGACATTGGAATCGCGTTTCTTTTACTGCTTCTCTTTTCCTGGCTCTTTGCTTATGAAGTTCAGCGTATGCAAAAGGATTTACAGAAAGAAAACCGGCATCTGGAGGAAATCGCCAAAATGGATCCGCTTACGCTTCTGCTGAACCGCAGAGGCTGTGATATGTATTTCAAAAGCTGGATGCTCAGGGCAGAAACCGAAGGGATGGTTTTCTCTGTTGTCATGGCGGATGTAGATGATTTTAAGCAGATCAATGACAGATATGGGCATATCGAAGGAGATAACGTGCTTCGGATGATTTCGAAAACGATCCGAAATAACATCCGGGAAAGCGACATGGCTTTTCGTTGGGGAGGCGAAGAATTCCTGATATTGATCAGTGCTGATAAAGAAAAGACCATAGAGACTGCACTCAGAATCAGGAAAGAGATCGAAGCAGGCAAAATAAGAATCGCAGATGATGATGTGCATGTGACAGCAACCCTGGGAGTAGCCACCTATCAGAAAGGGATCACCGTACAGGAGCTGATCCGGCAGGCGGACGATAAAATGTATGAAGGAAAGATGAATGGAAAGAACGGGGTGTTCTTTTGATAAAAGAATTTGAATAAGAATTTATGGAAATGAATTGGATGAAAACAAACGAAAGTGTATGTTTTGTTCCGATTCAAAGTGAAAAAAGAAGCCATCCAACATAAAACCACATAAAAATTCAACAAAACAGAAAAGAAAAAAGGGCATTTTTTTATTCATATAGGGGAAAATTCTATTTTTTCACAAAAAAATATGGATAAGATGTGGGGATATGTTATACTGAAAACATGATAAAACCAAACAAAAAACGATGCCATGGATACGCCTAAATTCATGGCATGTTGTGGTCTTGCGGCTTTGCCACAGACCATTCTTGTTTGAACCCTTAGCAGGAGCAGAATCCTGTACTTAATGAGAAAAGGAGAGAAAGAGTATGGCAAAATGGGTTTACTTATTTACAGAAGGTAATGCAAATATGCGTGAACTTCTTGGTGGTAAAGGAGCGAATCTTGCTGAGATGACAAATCTTGGACTTCCTGTACCACAGGGCTTTACTATCACAACAGAAGCTTGTACCCAGTACTATGAAGATGGAAGAAAGATCAATGATGAGATCATGGGCCAGATCATGGAGTACATTGAAAAAATGGAAGAAATCACCGGTAAAAAATTCGGTGACAAAGAGAATCCTTTGTTAGTATCTGTACGTTCCGGTGCGAGAGCATCCATGCCGGGTATGATGGATACCATCTTAAATCTTGGTTTGAACGAAGAAGTTGTAGAAGTTCTGGCAGCAAAATCCGGTAATCCACGTTGGGCATGGGATTGCTACAGAAGATTTATCCAGATGTTCTCCGACGTTGTTATGGAAGTTGGTAAGAAATATTTTGAAGCTCTGATCGATCAGATGAAAATGAAAAAGGGCGTTACACAGGATGTTGATCTGACCGCAGATGATTTAAAAGAACTGGCTAATCAGTTTAAAGAAGAATATAAAAATAAAATCGGTGAAGATTTCCCAACCGATCCTAAGGTTCAGTTGATGGAAGCTATCAAGGCTGTATTCCGTTCCTGGGATAATCCACGTGCCAATGTATATCGTCGTGATAACGATATCCCATATTCCTGGGGTACCGCAGTTAACGTTCAGATGATGGCATTTGGTAACATGGGTGAAACCTCCGGTACCGGTGTTGCATTTACCCGTAATCCTGCTACCGGTGAAAAGAAGCTGATGGGTGAATTCCTGATGAATGCTCAGGGTGAAGACGTTGTTGCCGGCGTTCGTACACCACAGAAGATTGATCAGTTAAAAGAAGTGATGCCGGAAGTATACGAACAGTTTACCGATATCTGTGCAAAACTGGAAGATCATTACAGAGATATGCAGGATATGGAGTTTACTATCGAAGACAGAAAACTCTACATGCTGCAGACACGTAACGGTAAGAGAACTGCTCAGGCAGCTCTTAAGATTGCCTGCGATTTAGTAGATGAGGGAATGATCACCGAAGAAAAAGCAGTTATGATGATCGACCCTAGAAACCTGGATACACTGCTTCATCCACAGTTTGCTCCGGATGCACTTACCAAAGCTCATATTATGGGTAAAGCACTTGGTGCAGCTCCTGGTGCTGCCTGCGGTAAAATTGTATTTACTGCAGATGATGCAAAAGAGTGGGCAAACAGAGGTGAGAAGGTTGTATTAGTAAGACTGGAAACATCTCCGGAAGATATTGAAGGTATGAAAGCGGCTCAGGGTATCCTGACAGCACGTGGCGGTATGACATCCCATGCAGCAGTAGTTGCACGTGGTATGGGTACATGCTGTGTATCCGGATGTTCTGAAATCATCATGGATGAAGAAAACAAACAGTTCCAGCTTGGTGGAAAGATTTACCATGAAGGTGATACCATTTCCTTTGATGGTACCACAGGTAATATTTATGACGGCGCTATCAGAACGGTAGAAGCTAAGATCGCCGGTGAATTCGGACGTATTATGAAGTGGGCTGATAAATATCGTACTTTAAAGGTTCGTACCAATGCAGATACTCCTCATGATGCACAGAAAGCCCGTGAACTTGGTGCAGAAGGTATTGGTCTTTGTCGTACAGAGCATATGTTCTTCGAAGGCGACAGAATCGATGCATTCCGTGAAATGATCTGCTCCGATACCCAGGAAGAAAGAGAAGAAGCACTTGAAAAACTGCTTCCACTTCAGCAGGGTGACTTTGAAAAATTATTCGAAGCAATGGAAGGTAACCCGGTTACCATCCGTTTCCTGGATCCGCCTCTCCATGAATTTGTTCCTACAGAAAAAGAAGACATTGAAAAGCTTGCAAAAGCAAAAAATAAATCAGTCCTTGAAATCAACACTATTATCAATGGCCTGAAAGAAATGAACCCTATGATGGGTCACCGTGGATGTCGTCTGACCGTTACATATCCTGAAATCGCTGTTATGCAGACCAGAGCTGTCATCAGAGCTGCTGTAAAAGTTCAGAAAGAACATATTGATTGGGATATCGTTCCGGAAATCATGATTCCTTTGACCGGTGATGTAAAAGAACTTGCATTTGTTAAGAAGATTGTTATGGAAACAGCTGCACAGGAAGTGGTTGCATCCGGCGTAAATCTGAAGTATGAAATCGGTACCATGATTGAGATTCCACGTGCTGCTCTGACAGCAAATGAAATCGCAAAAGAAGCTGAGTTCTTCTGCTTCGGTACCAATGACCTTACACAGATGACATACGGATTCTCCCGTGATGATGCTGGTAAGTTCCTGGAAGCATACTATAAAGCAAAAATTTTCGAAAACGATCCATTTGCTAAACTTGACCGCTCCGGTGTAGGTGAGTTGATGAAAATCGCTATCGAAAAAGGCAAGAAGGTTCGTCCGAAACTTCACTGCGGTATCTGTGGTGAGCACGGTGGAGATCCTTCCTCTGTTGAATTCTGTAACGAAATCGGTCTGGATTATGTATCCTGTTCGCCATACCGTGTACCGATCGCAAGACTGGCAGCAGCACAGGCAGCGATTTCACAGAAGGCAGAATAATTCATTTATCTTATTCTTTAAAGGTTTTAATGAGAATCTAGTGAGAGTCTAATAAGAGTCTAGTGAGAGTCTTTTATCAGCCCCGCTTTTTGGCGGGGCTGATATTTCTAAAATTTCTATTTTTCCAATTTTTAATTTCAAGTTCTATTTTTATTGAGCAGTAGGCCTAACAAGCTAAGACACAGCCTATAGGACCTACAAAAAGCTTGTTTGGGAAGGATAACGTAGGCCCAGCAAACTAAGGCATAACCTATAGGACCTACAAAAAGCTTGTTGTGGAAGGAAATCGTAGGCCCAGGAAGCTAAGTCACAGCCTATAGGGCCTACAAAAAGCTTGTTTGAGAAGGAAATCGTAGGCCCAGCAAGCTAAGGCATAGCTTATAGAACCTAAAAAGAAGGAGGGGTACATTATCAAAAAGGAAATACAACAGGAAATTCAAAAACATCAACAAATACTTCATCAAATGAATCAGGAATTAGAGCATGCACCAAAAGGAAGCTTGAAGATTATAGAAAGAAAGGGACGACAGTATTACTATCATCAATATTATGACAAGGAAAAATGTCAGTATACAAAACATTACATAAATGATTCATTAAGTGAGGCAAGAAAGAAACTAATTCATCCGGTTAGGATAAGTGCTAAGGAACAATTACGAAGATGGAATAATGATTGCTATGAACCTTATCAGGAATATCAAGAAGATTTGATATTTGAAACGGATCATGGGGAAAAAGTTAGATCGAAATCGGAACTGATTATTGCCAATATACTATTTCAAAACAGAGACCATTTGTTATATAAATATGAAAAGCCAATTGAATTGGTGAAACAAAGGGGATATAAAATTACCAGTGGAACTGAAATAATATCATTTTTTTATATACATAAAAAGGATTTCGTTTTAAAATAAATATGTTTTGAATAAAAATGCAGAGTAGAAAGAAGGGAAAAGAAATGAAAGTTGGTATTTTAGGTTATGGCAATCTCGGAAGAGGTGTGGAATGTGCCATGAAACAGAACGATGATATGACACTTAGTGCTGTATTCTCACGAAGAGATCCTGCCAGTGTGAAAATTCTTACAGAAGGCGTTCCTGTATATAATGTAAAAGATATAGAAGCTCATAAAGAGGAAATCGATGTGCTGATCATTTGTGGTGGTAGTGCCACGGATCTGCCAAAACAGACTCCGGAGTATGCAAAATATTTCAATGTAATTGATAGTTTTGATACCCATGCAAAAATTCCGGAACATTTTACAGCAGTTGATGCAGCAGCAAAAGAAAGCGGACATACAGCCCTGATTTCTGCAGGCTGGGATCCGGGGATGTTTTCTTTAAACAGACTGTATGCAAACTGCATTTTACCGGAAGGAAATGATTATACTTTCTGGGGAAAGGGTGTCAGCCAGGGACATTCTGATGCCATTCGTAGAATTGAAGGAGTAAAAAATGCGAAACAGTATACCATTCCGGTTGATAATGCGTTAAAAGCTGTTCGCGGAGGTGAAAATCCGGAACTGACTACCAGACAGAAACATACAAGAGAATGTTTTGTTGTAGCAGAAGAAGGAGCAGACCTTGCCCGAATTGAAAACGAGATTAAGACTATGCCAAATTACTTCGCGGATTATGATACAACGGTTCATTTTATCAGCGAAGAAGAGCTGCAGAAAAATCACAGCGGTATTCCACACGGTGGATTTGTATTCCGTAGTGGTGTGACCGGATGGGAAAAAGAAAACAGCCATATCATCGAATATAGCCTGAAACTTGATTCCAACCCGGAATTTACAGCATCTGTTATCGTTGCCTATGCACGTGCAATTCACAGACTTCATAAGGAA